>JAYUYX010000070.1:0-57558 GCA_043752205.1 Chitinophagaceae bacterium | reverse complement strand
TCCGGGCTTTAGCCCATTTAAAAATGAATGAAATAATCAATACTGATTCCGCAGCAAAACCACTAGGCGCTTACCCACATGCAAGACGTGTAGGAAATTTTTTATTCCTTTCTGGTATTGGCAGCCGGAATGCAAAAGACAATTCCATTCCTGGGTTGGAGTTAGATATGGAAGGGAATATTTTGAAATACGATATCGAAGCAGAATGTCATTCTGTTTTTGCAAATGTAAAAGCCGTGCTGGAAGCCAGCGGCAGCAGTTGGGATAAGATGGTGGATGTAACTGTTTTCTTAACCAACATGAAAAAAGATTTTCCCGCTTACAATAAAATTTATGGGGAATATTTTAAAGATGTGCAGGCTTGCAGAACAACAGTAGAAGTAAAAAGTTTACCAACGCCAATTGCAATTGAATTAAAAGTAATTGCTACAATTGAGTAGCTCCGGTGAATAACTCCGGTGAATAGCTCCGGGCTTTAGCCCGGAGGAAAAGAAAAACTATTACGGCTTTAGCCAAAAATAAAATTGGGCTAAAGCCCATCATTAAAAAATAAAAACCTCCGGCCTGAAGGCCGGAGCAATTCAAATAAGTATGAACTTTATTAATACACTGGAATTTGCTAAACAACTGGATGCAAAAGATTCACTAAAATCTTTCAGAGATAAATTTTACATTCCCATTGTAAATGGAAATGAATCCATTTATTTCACCGGTAACTCTCTTGGCTTACAACCCAAAACCACGCAGGATTATGTTTTGAACGAACTGGAAGACTGGGCAAGCTTCGGCGTGGAAGGACATTTTCATGCAAGGCAACCCTGGTTGAGTTATCATGAGATGTTTCCACAACTGCTTACAAAAATTATTGGTGCATTACCGGAAGAAATTGTAGTGATGAACCAATTGACCGTGAACCTCCATTTATTGATGGCGAGTTTTTACAAGCCCACAACAGAACGATTCAAGATCATCTGCGAAGCAAAAGCTTTTCCTTCTGATCAATATGCATTGGAAACACAGGCAAAGTTTCATGGGTTAGATCCTGACGAAGTGATAATTGAGGTTTCGCCAAGGATGGGCGAACATTGCATAAGAACAGAAGATATTCTTGCCAGCATAAAACAACACGGAGATCAAACAGCCGTTGTGATTTTTGGCGGCGTAAATTATTACAGCGGCCAGGTGTTTGATATGAAAACTATTACCGAAGCAGCACATGATGCCGGCGCTTATTGTGGTTTCGACCTGGCACATGCTGCAGGCAATATTGAATTACATATGCATGAATGGGATGTGGATTTTGCCTGCTGGTGCAGTTACAAATATTTAAATAGTGGTCCGGGCGGTGTTGCAGGGGCATTCATAAATAAAAAACATACGGGCAATACAAATTTACCAAGACTTGCCGGCTGGTGGGGGCACGAAAAAGAAACCCGCTTTCAGATGGAGAAAGGTTTTAAACCTATTGCCACAGCCGAAGGCTGGCAACTGAGTAATGCACCTGTATTGAGTATGGCTGCACATAAAGCATCGCTGGACATTTTTGAAGAAGCAGGAATTGAGAACCTGGTTGCTAAAGGAAAACAACTAAGCGATTATTTATTTTACATTATTGAAGAACTGAATAAATCATCAGCAGAAAAAAAGATAGAGATCATTACACCGAAAGATGAAAAAGGTTGCCAGGTATCTATGCTGATGCTGAAAAGAGGTAAGGAAGTCTTTGAAGCCTTAAAAGAAAATGGCGTACTGGCCGATTGGCGGGAACCGAATGTGATAAGAGTTGCACCAGTACCCCTGTACAATAGGTTTGAAGATATATGGAAGTTTGGAGAAATTGTAAACCTGATCTTAAACAAGCATTGATGCAAAAGAAAAATACAGTAATTATAGGTGCCGGCCTTGTTGGTTCTTTACTTTCTATTTATTTATCAAAGCGTGGATATAAAGTAAATATTTACGAGCGCAGGGCTGATATGCGAAAGGAAGATGTGATTGCCGGCCGTTCCATCAACCTTGCATTAAGCGACCGTGGCATTAAAGCTTTGGAAGAAGTTGGATTGATGGAGGATATCAGGAAAATATGTATTCCTATGCATGGCCGGTACATGCACAACATAGATGGAACAACTGCTTACCAACCATATGGCAAAGAAGGACAGTTCATTAATTCTGTTTCCCGGGCTGAGCTCAATTGTAAATTGATGGACCTGGCTGAAGGGAACGGTGCAGAAATTATCTTCAACCAAAAATGTGAAAGCATAGACTGGAATAAAAATGAATTAACGCTGCAAGACACGATCAACTTTCAACTTTCAACTTTCAACTTTCAACTTGCTTTTGGCAGCGACGGTGCTTTTTCTGCCGCCAGGCTTACACACCATTTACAGCACGACCGCTTTCAATATAATCAATACTATATCGATTTTGGATACAAGGAATTAAATATCCCCGCAGGAAAAGATGGCTCATTTTTACTTGAGAAAAAAGCTTTGCATATCTGGCCGCGGGGTAACTACATGATGATCGCCTTACCCAATATGGATGGCAGTTTTACCTGCACTCTTTTTTTCCCTTTTGAAGGTGAGGTTTCCTTTGCGGCACTTGATACTCCTGAAAAAGTAAGATCATTCTTTGAAAAAACTTTTACAGATGCTGCATTATTAATGCCAACATTGGAAAAAGATTTCTTCAATAACCCAACTGCATCATTGGTTACTGTAAAATGCTTTCCCTGGATACGGGAAGATAAATTTGCCCTGATCGGAGATGCAGCACATGCCATTGTTCCTTTTTTTGGACAAGGCATGAACTGTGGCTTTGAAGACTGTTCAGTATTAAACGGCCTGATCGACACCCATGCCGGAAACTGGAATGAAATTTTACCAGCCTACCAGGCATTACGAAAACCTGATGCAGATGCTATTGCAGACCTGGCGCTGAATAATTTTGTAGAGATGAGAGATAAAGTTGCCGATCCTAAATTCTTATTACAGAAAAAAATTGAAGGCGCATTTAGCAAAAAACACCCGGATAAATGGACGCCTTTGTACAGCCAGGTAACTTTCAGTCCGCAAATAAGGTATAGCGAAGCATTGGTTAATGGACAAAAGCAGGAAGCTATTATGCAAGAGGTAATGGCGGTACCCGATATTGAGAATTGCTGGCAGGATGAAAAAATTGAACTAATGATATTAAAAATGTTACACTAATTAAAACGAATTACACTAATTACACGAATTTTAATTAGTGTAATTCGTAAAATCCGTGTAATAAAAAATAATAACTATGTACAGATTCGACCATTACACAGAAAAAGATCAGCAAAAGGTAATTGACTTTATGAAGGACAACCCCTTTGCATTCATTACAGGCACTGGAAAAAATTATCCTGTAGCAACACAGATCCCTTTAGCAATAAAAGCAATTGATGGCAAGCTGTTCCTGGAAGGACATATGATGCGAAAAACCGACCATCACCTGGGCTTTGAAAAGAACAATAATGTGCTCGTGCTTTTTACGGGTCCGCATTGCTACGTAAGTGCAAGCTGGTATACAGAGCGTGGTATTGGCTCCACATGGAATTATATGACCGTGCATGCGAAAGGAAAGATATCTTTTAAAGACGAAGAAGGCACCCGCAATGCGGTTAAAGCCCTGAGTGATAAATATGAAGGTACCGCATCAGCAGATTCTTTTGATAACTTACCAAAAGAATATATTGACCATATGGTAAAAGCCATTGTTGGTTTTTCTATTGAAGTGGAAGAACTGGATAACGTTTTTAAGCTAAGCCAAAACAGGAATGAAGCATCTCAAAAAAATATTATTGAACAACTTAAAAAAAGAGGTGATGCAAATTCTGCAGCAATTGCTGACGAAATGGAAAAGAGATTTTAATTTTACCACATGACAAGAAAACAACTCATTCAGCAAATTCAGCAAAAAAGATCTTATCTCTGTGTTGGCCTTGATACCGACATTACTAAAATCCCAAAACATTTACAATCAAATCCCGATGCTGTGTTTGAATTCAATAAACAGATCATTGATGCTACGCAGGATCTTTGTGTGGCTTATAAAATAAATACTGCATTCTACGAGGCAATGGGACTTAAGGGCTGGGAAGCCATGGAAAGAACAGTAAACTATATTCCTAAAGATCAGTTCATCATTGCAGATGCCAAGCGTGGAGATATTGGCAATACCTCATCTCAATATGCAAAGGCTTTTTTTGAAACGATGAACTTTGATGCCATCACTGTTGCTCCGTACATGGGTGAGGATAGTGTAAAACCTTTTCTTGAATTTGAGAATAAATGGGCCATTGTATTGGGCCTTACCAGCAATGCAGGCAGTAAAGACTTTGAGCAATTGAGGTTGGTTCGTGAGGACACGAACCAAGGCAACGATGGGGAATTTTTATATGAAACTGTTTTAAAAAAAGTAAGCACATGGGGTAATAACAATAACCTGATGTTTGTTATAGGCGCAACAAAAGCCAGTGATTTTGAAGCTATCCGTAAAATAATTCCTGATCATTTTTTATTAGTACCCGGTGTTGGTTTCCAGGGAGGGAGCTTGAAGGAAGTGAGCAAATATGGCATGATCAGCGACACTTCGACTAACGCTCAGTGCGGGCTATTAGTGAATGCCAGCAGGGCTATTATTTATGCAAGTGAAACGGAAGATTTTGCTACAGAAGCAAGGGCTATTGCACAGCAATATCAATCAGAAATGGCAACTTATCTTACATTGTAAAATAATTTTTATGCAACGCAGAAAATTTCTACAAAACATTTCGCTTATCTCTGCTGCAGTAACTTTACCCAAACTAGCCCAGGCAGAAACAGCTAAAAAGAAAAAATATTTCACTACTGCTTTCATCACTGATATACATATAAAACCTTCTGAAATTGCAGAAGCAGGAATGCAGAAAGCCCTGCAAAATATTAACCAGTTAAAACAGCAACCCGATTTCATTATTAATGGCGGAGACAGCATTATGGATGCGTTGGCTGCCGATAAAGAAAAAACCAAGGCACAGTGGGATCTGTTTAATAAAATAATGCAAGCGGAAAATAAATTACCCATCAAACATTGCATTGGCAATCATGATATCTGGGCCTGGCAATTGAAAGAAGATGTAAAAACTGATGCCCTCTATGGCAAGGCCTGGTGGTTGCAGCAAACAGGCTATTCAAAAACCTATTATAGTTTTACCCATAACAGCTGGCATTTTATATTTTTAGACAGTGTACAGGAAAATAATGGCGGCTATATTGCTTTGCTGGATAATGAACAATTTAGTTGGCTTGAAAACGAACTAAACAATAATAAAGAAAAATTTATCTGCATTGTTTCTCATATCCCCATTATTTCTTTTTGCAGTGCTATGTTTGCTAAAGACATGTTGCCCAATGGCGACTGGAAACTTTCAAGAGCATTGCTGCATACCGATGCAAAAAAAATAAAAGAGCTTTTTAAAAAATATGCCAACATTAAAACCTGCCTTAGTGGCCATATACATTTGCAGGATGAAGTAAATTATTTGGGTATAAAATATTTTTGCAATGGCGCCATCAGTGGCAGCTGGTGGAATGGCGCTTTCCAGGATTTTGCTCCGGCCTATGCCTTGTTTGATTTTTATAATGATGGGACAGTAGAAAGAAAAATGATTGAATATTGAATTTTTATACTCCCCTGTTTATTTTCCCTGCTGCAATAACCTCATCAATAACTTCCTGTAATGCTTCCGGCCTTGCTGTACCAATCAATAAAAGTTTACCATCACTAAACTGTAGCTGCAATCCTATATTTGAAGAGGATCTTGTATTTACAGCCCTGCCTGTTTTTTTTGAACCCTGCCTGATGCCCCATCCCCCAAATTCATACAATGAGTCGTAGCTTCTCATGTAGGCATCTCTTAATTCATGCCACTCAATTGATCTTTCTTTAAAATGAAAAGGGTAATACCGGTAATAAATGCCCGTATCATTCATCCTCGTCTTTAATTTTATAGAGACCAGGAACCACAGGAGAAGCAGGCAAAATATAGCTACAATGATCAAGACATAATCAGGTGCCGGCTTGCTGCCAAATGGTTCCTTCAAAATTACCTGTTGCACAATTGCATAAATAAAAAGTACATTAAATGTTGCTACAGCAAGCCATGCCCACCATATCCTGAACCGTTGCACTTCTTTAAATTCAATAGCATTCATGATCTATAATTCTTTTAAAACAGCCTCAACAAATTTTTCTGCCCATTTTTTATACTCCCGGCCCGAAGGATGCAAACCATCAGTTGCCACAAATTCTGCATTACCAGCATCTGCCCTTTGCGAAGGCGTAATATTTATGAAATTGGTTTGAAATTCCTTTGAAGAGGTTTCACAAATATAATTGTATGCATCAATTTCGGCAGCAATCTGCTTACTGTCGCGACCTGCTGCAAATGGCGTAGCTCCCCAATCGGGAATACTCAATACAAATACCCGATAAGGTTTATTGCCGGCAAATTGAATAGCTTTTTGTAACAGGTGTTCGAACTCGATTTTAAATTCATTTACACTACGGCCTCTGTATTGGTTATTTACGCCTATCAGTAATGAAACAATATCATAGCTTTCTAAGATTACGGTGTTTTCAATAGCGTTACTCAGCTCATCAGTTGTCCATCCGGTTTTTGCAATTATTTCTGCGCCATAAAATGCTGCAGTTTTTTTGCGCAACAACTGAACTGATTGATTGGGAAAGTTCTCTGCAAACGCAACCTGTTCTCCAATTGTATAACTATCCCCTAGTGCCAGGTAAGTGTGTGCCATTGTTAGTGTTTACTTATGAATACAAATGTATGGTTAATCATAAAATTGTAATTAATTTAAATTGTGAAAAAGGCCTGCATTGTTGCAGACCTTTTTTATTTCACGGCTATACTAATTACGATGTCTTAGATTTTGATTTTGATTTGTCTTTATCTTTCATATCCTCAGGTCTTGATTCTCCCAGTATTACATTACCAAAACTTGTATTAATCTTGATCTGTATGTTACCACTACCTGATTTACCATTGTATTGATGATCAAACTTTGGTCCCCTGTCATTATCATCATCACCACCATCAAACTTTATGGCTGTACGGTTTTTTAAATTACCAAAGCTGGTTGAAATGCTGTAAGAAGCAGAGAGATCGGAGGATGGTTTTAAATTAACATTAGAGTAAGAAGCCTTAACATCCAGCCCGCTAAGGCTGTTATCCAGGTTCATTACTATACCACTACAGAATTCCAGGTTCAGTTTCATTTTACCTGATAATTTCCCAAACTCGGCTTTTGAATATTTTACAGAAATATCACCATCCTTAATGTTCTCGAACTTGCCTTTGCCGAATTCTACATTAATACTTTTCACATTGGGCAGGTTACCAGTGGTTAAGGATCCAAACTTGCTGCTGAGCTCAACCTCACCGCTGTAGTCTGGAATAACAGTTGCACCAAACTCGTTGCTGATCTCTAAAGGATTATTTGCAGGCATGTATATACTGTAGTTGATATTCATGGTGCTTTTCTGTTCTTTATTATTGTTGATATTCCCAATGGCTGTTTTAAATGAAATGCTGTTGCCATTTTTTGAATCAGTAACAGATATCTTATCCAATACCTTTTGTGCCAGGTCATTTGTATTGGCAGACACTTCAATACTCACATCAACTTTTATTTCGTTTTTGTTCCAGGTATGTACTTCTACCCTGCCAAAGGAATTCTGGATATCCAGTTTTTGGGAAGAAGAAACATTGTAAGATTTATTTACGGCTTTTGATTTTACAAATTCGTATTTCTTCTTGTTATCGTTCTTGTTATCATTGTCATTGTCATTCTGGGCCAATAGGTTTGCCTGCGATAATATTAACAGTGATAATACAATTTTAAATGGTTTGATCAACTTTTTCATGGCTATACTTTTTTGATTGTTTAATTTGATGAATGATGTTTAATTGCTGATTCAATACATTCAGCTGCAGCTGCAGGTTTTGGATCATTGCTTCCAGCAGCATCTCCCTGTTGGGCGTGGCGCTGAGTTGGTTCTTAAGGTTATTATACGAACTATCCAATTGGCTAATGGCGGTGGTGAACTTACTATAAAGTTCGGGTTGTTCTTTGGCAAGTGTTTTCAGCTCTTCCTGCTTGCTGTCTATCATTTTTACAAACTGATTCATCTGAGGGGCATAGTCGGGAGCCAGTTGATTTATTTCATTTTCATTTTTTGCAGTAATGGTTTCTGGTGCTGTTTTATTCTGCATAAAATAAATACCCGTGGCAATAACCAGCATAGCAGCGGCAGCCATGGTCCATTTATAGAGTGGCTTTATTACGGATCTCTTTTTTTGTCCAGGGCCGAAAGATGCTTCAATATTCTCCCACAGTTTTGCTGAAGGCGCTTCATTATCAAATGCCGTACGGTTATCCCAGATATATTTACTTAACTTTTTACTCATGATCCTTCTTTTAAAAGTTGTACTAATTTTTGTTTTGCCCGCATGTATTGAGTACGGGTGGTTGATTCAGCTACCTGCAATATTTCTGCTATCTCTTGGTGATCATATCCTTCAAGCAGGTACAGGTTCAAAACAGTGCGGTAGCCGTCAGGTAATTTCATAATTGCCTTTTTCACGGTCTCCACCTGCAATTCAATATTTTCTTCATCAAAAGGTTTTTCATCGGCGCTGTCATATTCTCCTGCCTTTTCAATATCAACCCAGTCGATCTTTCTTTTGTTAAGTTGGTTTATTGCCCTGTTGATACAGATCTGTTTAAGCCAGCCCCCAAAACTGGTACGGTGCTCAAAACGCTGCAGGTTTTTAAAAGCCTCAATAAAACTTTCCTGTAAAACATCTTCCGCTTCGGCCACATTGTTCAACATTCTCAGGCAGGTGTTATACATCGCTTTTGAATAGCGCTCATATAATTCTTTATAACCCAGCCTGTCTCCTTTAAGGCAGCGTTCAATGAGTTCATCCCGTTGTGGCAGTACAGCTAGTTCCAAAAAATGAATGTTTTAATAGTTAGAGACAGGGCTTTTTGACCAATGTTGCATATTGTAAAATATTTTTTATTTTTTTCACCAAAGCAGCTACAGACCCTGCCGGCGGTTACACAAAAAACAAAAAATTATCTTCTGATTTAACGTATTTATATTTGCGGTTAAGATGCTGCTCTAAGTGGCACGGGTAAAGCTCAATAATGGTATACGGTACAAGTGAGTGACACAACAATGTTGGTTCCTGCACAGATGCCCGTAACCAAAAACAACAAACAATAAACAACAAATTAAGATATGGCTGCTAAAACAGATAATTTTCAATCTCCTGATTACTTCAACGTAGATGAACTGCTGACCGATGAACATAAACTGATCCGGGAATCTGTTCGTAATTATGTAAAAAAAGAGATCTCCCCTATTATTGAAGATTATGCACAACGGGCTGAGTTTCCACAACAGATCATAAAACAAATGGGCGACCTGGGTTGCTTTGGGCCTACCGTGCCGGAGCAATATGGCGGCGGTGGATTAGATTATATAAGCTACGGATTAATGATGCAGGAACTGGAACGTGGCGACAGTGGTGTACGCTCAACGGCCAGTGTGCAGGGCAGCCTGGTTATGTTTCCTATTTATCAATATGGCAGCGAAGAGCAACGCAATAAATATTTACCAAAACTTGCCAGTGGCGAGTGGCTTGGTTGTTTTGGTTTAACTGAGCCTAACCATGGCAGCGACCCCAGCAATATGCTTAGCAATATTAAAGATGCTGGTGACCATGTAATTTTAAATGGTGCAAAAATGTGGATCAGCAATGCCCCTTTTAGCCAGGTGGCGGTTGTGTGGGCAAAGGATGAAGCCGGTGATATAAGAGGTTTGATCGTAGAAAGAGGCATGGAAGGTTTTAGCACACCAACAACACATGGCAAATGGAGTTTGCGGGCAAGCGCAACAGGTGAACTGGTCTTTGATAATGTAAAAATTCCTAAAGAAAATATTTTACCCAATGTAAAAGGATTGAAAGGCCCGCTGGGATGCTTAACTAAGGCCCGTTACGGTATTGCCTGGGGCGCTATTGGTGCAGCCATGGATTGTTATGATACCGCTTTAAATTACAGTAAAGAAAGAATACAGTTTGGAAAACCCATTGGTGGTTTTCAACTGCAGCAAAAAAAGCTTGCAGAAATGGTTACTGAAATTACCAAAGCGCAATTGCTTAACTGGCGTTTGGGTGTATTAATGAACGAAGGAAAAGTAACACCACAACAGGTAAGTATGGCCAAAAGAAATGCCTGCGAAGTAGCTACTAATATTTGCAGGGATGCCCGACAGATGTTGGGTGGCATGGGTATTACTGGCGAGTACTCCGTGATGCGACACATGATGAATTTAGAAAGCGTAATTACGTATGAAGGAACGCACGATATTCATTTGCTGATTACTGGTATGGATGTGACGGGTTTTAACGCCTTCAAATAATAGGAATTAAGAATTAAGAATTTTTTCGGCCTAAGTCATTCCACCGTCTTGGTAGAAGCGAACTGCAATTCTTAATTTTTAATTCTTCATTTTTAACTGATAAAAAAAAATTATGAGTATAAACAACGTAAGTGTAATTGGCGCCGGCACCATGGGAAATGGAATAGCACATGTATTTGCCCAGTCGGGGTTTAAGGTGAGCCTGGTTGATGTAAATCCATCGCAATTGCAAAGAGCTATGGATACGATTAATAAAAATTTAGACAGGCAGATAAGCAAAGGAACCATCACCGAGGATCAAAAAAAAGCCACACTGGCCAACATTGCAGTTTCATCTATTATTGCAGAAGGTGTTAAAGAAGCCCACCTGGTTGTAGAGGCTGCTACAGAAAATGAAGAATTGAAACTCTCGATATTTGAGCAGATGGATAATTATGCGCCAGCAGGTTGTATACTGGCTACCAATACATCTTCTATTTCAATTACAAAGATCGCGGCAGTTACAAAAAGGCCGGGCATGGTTATCGGTATGCATTTTATGAACCCGGTACCGGTAATGAAACTGGTGGAAATAATAAATGGTTATGCCACTAAAAAAGAAGTAACCGAAACCATTATTGAATTAAGCAAACAACTTGGTAAAATACCCTGTGCTGTAAATGATTATCCGGGCTTTATTGCTAACCGCATTTTAATGCCCATGATCAATGAAGCCATTTATAGTTTATATGAAAGTGTTGCAGGTGTGGAAGAAATTGATACTGTAATGAAACTGGGTATGGCACATCCTATGGGGCCATTACAATTGGCCGATTTTATCGGGCTGGATGTTTGTTACTCGATATTAAAAGTATTGCAGGAAGGATACCGTACATCTAAATATGCCCCTTGTCCCCTGCTGGCAAATATGGTAATGGCCGGTAAACTGGGCGTAAAAAGCGGCGAAGGATTTTACACGTATACAGCTGGGAGTAAAGAGTTAGTGGTGAGTGAACGTTTTAAGAAGTAGACCATTAATATCTCCTTGCTGCATAAATTATAATTAATATACACATGGTAACAAAGGATGAATAAGACAACTTTAAAAGAAAGTTAGTAAAATCTATAAGCCTGATGGAGGTATGAGCAAAATTTTCTTTTTTTAGAGGTAATAAAAATTTATATGAATTAAAACCCAAAAACGGAAAATTGAGTGATTTGTCAATCGATATCTGAAGAATGATCTTCAAGAACAGACCAACACATGTTACGAGCGAAAATATATTGATAATTTGTTGCACAGTTTTTTATAAAAATACTAAAATTAAATTCTTCGAAAGTTGGAACCCAAACTTTTTATGTTGTTACTTGGCTGCAAGCCAAAAGGCCGCAATACAGAACAGCATGATACTTTATTTGCAATAGGAAATTCTTTAAGAGACCTGATACCACAAATTTTAAATTTCTGGCCTGATGCTGGCACAATACATATTGATGGCTGGAGGGAAGTAAACATGGTAGATGGATATGCTGTTAAAATAATTGATAAAAATAGGCTGGCAGGTACAAACAAATTATTCTTCCTCAATCTTGGTGGTTACAAGAAAAATGAATTTGAAGAATTTCATTATAAAATGATAACTGTAGCTACAGATAAAGCAGAGGCTGTAAAACTATCAAAGCAAACCGCTTTTTACAAGCATACAGGCTTTAAAGATGCTGAATCGCATATTGATGATAAATATGGTGTGGATGTTGATGATATTTACGAGATAAAAGATATACTCCCGCAAGAATTAAAAGATAAATTCAGTATTCATGTAGGAGATACAAAAACTGAAAATACTTTTGAAGATGAAATACATCTTGGTTATTTTAAATTGAATGCACTTTAACCTTTTTGTTTTACATGTATATTTTGTGTAAAAAAAATACCGGGACAGTTATAAACAGTAGAAATAAATTTTTACCTTAACCATCCAACTAACCCCGAGGTATGGATAGAAAATACTGGGAAACAATTGCCCCCAAATACGACACCGAAATATTTGATGTACTGCAGAACGATGTATCAGGCAGTATTGTTGCCGCCATTGAAGAAATGGCCTCTCCTGAAAAAACCATAATAGATATCGGTTGCGCTATAGGCAAATGGATACCCGTGCTGGCGCCAAAATTCAAACTAGTAATTGCTGCAGATATCTCAGCAAAGAACCTGCAGATAGCAAAAGAAAAATATACTGAATATGATAATGTAGAATATCACCGCATGGATATGTCGGCAGATGATCTTACCGTAACGCCTTGCGATACGGCCGTCTGTATCAATGCTATACTCACCGATTCCAGGGCGAAAAGAATCAATTTCTTTCAATCCCTTTCGCTTTGTTTAAATTCAGGCGGACAACTTGTGCTGGTGGTACCCTCACTTGAATCGAAATTATACACCAATATCATTGCCGACCGATGGAACGTTGATGATGCTGAAAATGATAAGGCTCCGGAGCCAAGGAAAGCTATTGACCAGGTTAAAAATATTAAACAGGGGGTAACTGATATAGATGATGTACCTACTAAGCATTATTTAAAAGAAGAGCTTGAACTGCTTCTGGCATTAGAAGGCTTTGAAGTAAAGCTGATTAAAAAAATAAACTACGACTGGATCACCGAATTTCATAAACCACCAAAATGGCTGAAAGAACCCTATCCCTGGGACTGGATGTGTACGGCAATAAAAAAGGCCTGATGTAAATTTCTTTTAAAGAAAATACATACAAGTAAATAGTTATTTTGCTATTTTAACAGACTGAATCAAATTTTTAAAACCAAACTTTTAATTATGAAAAAAATTATTTTTGTAATTATTACAGCCGCATTGTTTATAGCCTGTAATAACAAATCTGAAGGGCCTGCAAAAGATGAAAGTGCTGCAAAAACAACCACTTCTGAGGTTACTCAAGGGGCTGATCAAAGTACACCTAAAGGAGTTGCCGAAATTATTTTTGGAGCTGCCAAAAGTGGTGATTATAGCCAGCTAAAAGAGTTATGCAATGCAGCAGTAGAATCTGATGCCGACAGCAAACATATTTGCGATGTAACTTCAGGCGATGATGCATTAAAAGCTCAGTTCAAAGAACATTTTTCAAAAGGTACTGTTACAGGTGACCCTATAATAGAGGGGGATAATGCAAAAATTGACATTCTCTTTGGGCCTGATGGCACCAAAAAAGAAACCCTAAATATGACAAAAAAAGATGGAAAATGGTACCTGGTTAGTTTCTAAAATTAAAATCGGGCTTATTTATGGTAAAAAAAGAAAAAGTAATAGATGCCTATATCTTAAAATCAGCAGATTTTGCAAAACCCATTTTACTTCACATCCGGGAGTTGGTTCACAAGGCCTGCCCGGATGTGCAGGAAAAAATGAAATGGAGCTTTCCACATTTTGATTACAAAGGCGAAATGATGTGCAGCATGGCTGCTTTTAAGCAGCATGCTGTTTTTGGTTTTTGGAAAGCAGCATTGATGAAAGATCCAATATTGGTTGAAAATGCAAGATCAGAAACGGCCATGGGGCATTTAGGTAAACTTACTTCTTTAAAAGACCTGCCTTCTGATAAAAAATTAACTGCCTGGATAAAAGAAGCTATGCAGCTCACCGACAAAGGAATAAAACTTCCTTCCAAACCAAAATCAACAGAGAAAAAAGAATTGGTTGTGCCGGATTATTTTACAAAAGCTTTAAATAAAAACAAACCGGCTAAAAAGACCTTTGATGATTTTGCTTACTCTCATAAAAAAGAATACCTGGAGTGGATCACCGAAGCCAAAACAGAAGAAACCAGGAACAAAAGAATGGCTACGGCTTTAGAGTGGATGGCGGAAGGAAAAGGAAAGAACTGGAAGTACAAATAGCATAATCCTATTTCTTTTTTTTAGCTACAAGATGATATGAATCATCTATCATCTGCTTTATTTGCTTTGCAGATAACCTGCCGTCGATCACAATCGTGTTCCAGTGCTTTTTATTCATATGGTAGCCAGGTAAAATGCTATCAGGATATTCTTCCCGCAATTGGATCGCTTTTTCAGGATCACATTTTACATTGAATTGCAAGGGAGAACTTTCGAGTCCTGCAAGAAAAAATATTCTATCATTTACTTTAAAAACAAGTGTGTCTTCACCAAAAGGAAAACCTTCGGTAACAGAAGGTTTTTGTAAAATGTATTCACGAATCAGTTCAATATTCATCAGTTATCCGATTGTCTTTTTTGCTTCCTGTAATTTTTTATTGATCTGGCCAGTAAGTATATGCCAGAACATCACAAAGTCGCTGGCCAGGCTGTACAAGGGGTAAGTAAATGTTGCCGGCTTATTCTTTTCAATGAAATAATGCCCCACCCAGGCAAAGCCATAACCGCAAACCGGTATCAAAGCCAGCATCCACCATTTTTGTAAAACAATAGCAACTACCAAAATAGCCAGCAACCCTGCAGTGCCTATAAAGTGCAAAGTACGATTGGTTAAGTCACCATGCTCGGTTAAATAGTAAGGATAAAAACTCCAGAAACTTTTATACTTTTTTTCGGTTATCATAAAAAAATCTTTCCAGAAAATTACTAAATCATTTTTGTTATCCTACTTTTTTTACAGATACCTGCTTCAGGTCTTTCAGTTTATATAAAACCTCCTCCAGCCTGTTCCTGGGAATGCCTACCCGTATGTTGCAGAATAACTGCATTTCATTGGCATGAATGGCACAGTTGTACTGTTTCATGATCATCATCACTTCATTCATCAAGGTGTAATCAAACTCAATGGAATAGTTTACTTCGATCTGTTTTTCAACCACAGGGGTAACCTGCAAAGCCAGGGCGGTTGCTGTTTTATAAGCATTAATTAAACCGGGCACACCCAGCATGGTACCACCCCAATATCTCACTACTACAACTGCTACATTGGTTATGCCTTTACTATCTATTTGACCCAGAATAGGTTTACCGGCTGTTCCCGAGGGCTCGCCATCATCAGAGGCACGAAAATTATTACCATCAGTGCCAATGCGGTAAGCAAAACAATGATGCACAGCTTTTGGATGTTCTTTTTTTAAGAGTTGATGCTGTTTTTTAAAATCATCTGCAGTGGCAATAGGAAAAGTATAAGCAATGAATTTACTGCCACGATCTTTAAATTCGGCATTAGATGGTTTTTCAATAGTTGTATAAAAATCCGGGTCAGTCATTGATCTTATTTATTTATTTACCCGTTCATTGCTGATAAAACGAATCAGGTCATCATCTATTTTCTGATGCTGCACAACATTGTCTTTTAATACAGGCGCATCTAGTCCTTCGCCCACTACTAAAGCTGTATTTGTAATTACCCTCGCTTCATCCCATAGGCCTTCACTAATAAATGACTGTAGTAATTGAGCGCCTCCTTCAACAATTACTGATTGTACCTGCATATCGTAAAGGGCGGACATTATTTCTGTAATGTTATTTCCAGAGCGGTTTAATTGATGATAGATAATGTTATCGTTCTCTGCATGCTGCTCATAATTAAATACAATGGTTTTACTGCTGCCATCAAAAAGTTTAAGGCCTGCAGGCAACCGCAGGTTGTTATCAATAACCAACCGTAGTGGATCTTTCCCAGGCCATAGCCTTGTAGTAAGGGATGGGTCATCCTGCATAGCAGTATTAGTTCCCACTAAGATAGAGGCTTCTTCACTTCGCCATTTATGGACCAGCCTGTTTGTAATGTCATTGCTTATAAGCAGCCTGCTACCTTCATGGGCTGCTATCTTTGCATCCTTGCTTTGTGCCCATTTTAAAATAATGTAGGGCCGCTTCTTTTCATGAAAAGTAAAGAACCGTTTATTCATTTCCCGGCAGTCTTTTTCTAAAATACCAACCGTACAGTATATGCCGGCATTTTGCAGCCGCTCAATTCCCTTGCCTGCTACTTCTTTAAAAGTATCACGGCAGCCAATTATCACATTTGGAATATTATGAGTAATGATGAGATCGGAACAAGGAGGTGTTTTACCAAAATGGGCACAGGGCTCTAAAGAAACATACAGGGTACTTTTGGAAATAAGATTTTTATCAACAACACTGTTTATACAATTAACTTCTGCATGCGAACCTCCATATTCCTTGTGATAACCTTCTCCAATGATGTAATCCTCATAAACCAAGACAGCTCCCACCATAGGATTTGGTGCCGTATTGCCAAGGCCCAGTGCTGCCAGCTGAAGGCAACGATGCATATATAGTTCGTGTACAATCAAGCAGCAAAAATACGCATCAATAAATAAACCTCCTTAATACATTA
Source organism: Chitinophagaceae bacterium (assembly GCA_043752205.1). Taxonomy (GTDB): domain Bacteria; phylum Bacteroidota; class Bacteroidia; order Chitinophagales; family Chitinophagaceae; genus Ferruginibacter. The sequence goes on along the minus strand of JAYUYX010000070.1, from coordinate 40,718 downwards.
TGCTGTCAGCCTGGGCTTGTCGAAGGCGGGTTTACATATAAGAAAACTAACTTTTGCTTTTTGCATCGCCTTCGACAAGCTCAGGCTGACAGACTTTTATTGAAAGAGTCATTAAAATCGTCTCTTACTATATAATATTTCATTTTCTTGGAATCAAAAAGCGAATCAGTAAGTTTGCTTTAATGATGCTGAAAGAACTATACCGCAATTTTTTAGTAAGCCTGCAAAAGATACACAGCCTCAGTGAGGCTACCATTATTACAGACTGGGTATTTGAAAAGATCGTCTCCCTGAAACGAAGTGACATTTTAAAAAATCCGGAAAAAGAAATAACGCCGGGGGCAGATTATCTAGTGCAAAGAACCTTGAAAGAATTATTACTGCACAAACCTGTACAATATGTTTTAGGCGAAGCCTGGTTTTACCATATGAAATTAAAAGTAAACGAACATGTTTTAATTCCCCGTCCAGAAACTGAAGAGTTGGTGGAGCAATTGATCAAAGACCGCAAATCAAAACTTACAGATCCTGCAATACTTGATATTGGAACCGGTAGCGGTTGCATACCCATTGCGATAAAGAAAAATTTACCTGCATCTATTGTTACTGCCATTGATATAAGCCACGCTGCTCTTGAGCTGGCTAAAGAAAATGCCGCAATGCATAATGCCTATATATCTTTTAAGCAACTTGATTTTTTAGATGAATCAACCTGGAATAGTCTGCCGGCCTTTGATATCATCATCAGCAATCCACCTTACATTCCTCTTAATGAAAAAGAGAAAATGGAAAAGCATGTTACTGACTTTGAGCCACACGTGGCTTTGTTCGTACCTGACAATTCACCGCTTTTATTTTATGAAAAGATCGCAGCATTTGGCAGAAATAATTTATTGCCAAATGGAAAAATATACCTGGAAACACATGAAGACTTTGCAGCAGAAACTGCTGACCTTTTCAGGAAAGACTATCATACTGTAATTGTAAAAAAAGATATGTACGGTAAAGAAAGAATGCTGCTGGTTACTGCTTAATATTAGCTGCCAGCTTTGCTTTAGCTCTTTTAGCTGCTTCCATTATTTTAAAAGCCTGGCCATAAAACGCTGAGGTATCAATATTCATAATAACCGTAGGAGTATCTACGTATTTTTTATTGTTGTCTACTTCTTTCTTAAGCAAGGAATCTATGTACAGCATATCGATCTGCTGTGTGCCGATATATACCTTTTGATCTTTAGTGATCGTTACAACAATATTCTGGCTCACCTTGGTATCGCTTTTACCTTTGGGATTTGCCACTTTTACAACGTTTGGATTTGCAAGGGTAGAAACCAGCAAAAAAAACATCAATAAAATAAACAGTACATCATTCAGCGGACCAGCATCCACTTCATTGTGATTATCCCTTAACCTGCTTCTTAAACTCATTTGTTTTTATTTCACTGATTTTACGAATTCGTGTAATTAGTTTAATTCGTGTTTACCTCGTTGGTTCCTGCAAAATATCTATAAAACTATCTTTAGCCACTTCCATCTTGTGCACTGTTTTATCAATTTGTGTATTCAGGTAGCTATATCCCAAAAATGATATGATACCAATGATCAATCCAGTTGCAGACGTGATCATCTTTACATACATGGCATCGGCAATATCTGTAATAGATGGGTTTGATGCCGCCGCAAAATCTCTTAGCAACATTACCAATCCAATAATAGTACCCACAAAACCAAAAAGCGGTGCAATACGGGCAATAACTGAAAGTACAGGCAGGTTCTTTTCCATTTTATAAATTTCCAGCTTACCCACGTTTTCCATACTTTTTTCAATAGCATCAATAGGTTTACCAATACGTTGTATGCCTTTATCGATCATTTTTGCAACGGGGTGGTCTGTATTTTTTGCCAGACTACGGGCTGCAGTAACATTACCGCTGATGATCTGATCACGAATGATGTTCATAAAATTATCCTCGATCTTACTTGCCTTACGTATAGCCAACAGGCGCTCTATAAAAAAGTAAACGGCCATGGCCATAAATATTGCCAGTGGTATCATTAAAACACCGCCCTTTACTAAAATGGAGAACAAAGACTCGCTTGCTGCTGCGCTTGAAATGCCTGTACTGTCAACCTGTAAAAAAATATTAAACATGAAATGCCGGTTTTAATGTTATGATGAGCGCTCGATAATTATGCCAAAACTATTACTTATGCAAATGAAACGAAACAAATTTAAAATAGCTGCATAACAAAATGTTAATCTTCCCGGTGTACACTTTCAATTGAAAATGCAGGAATGCAAATGCTCCAATACGCACACGGGTCAGGGAAGGGATTACTATATCTTACCCGGCTTCCTTTTTTAATTAAAATACTTTCACCCGCACTAAGAATAACCTCTTCCCCATCCACTTCAAAAAATTTTTTCCCCTTGCTTACCAAAGTATATTCATCAAACTCGGGATTTTGAAAAGGCTCACTCCAGCCCGGGGGAGCCACCATATGAGCAATGCTGTGAGCTGTTTCGCCAGTAGAGGCTCCAACATGTTCTTCAATTAATTTACCATCAGTAGTTGGCACTACAAAAGGTTTATCCTGTTTAATATATGGCATTAGTTAAGTATTTTAAAAAACAAAAGTGCCATAAAAATATGGCACTTCAATTATATTGAACATCAATTTTATTTTTTAGATTCCAGTTGTCCCATGGCCATGATTTGCTTCATGGTCTTTTCCATACCATCACTGCCGCCATCTAAAAATATTACATTGCCCTTCCCATATTCGGCAAAGTTTTTTATTGCCTCAACCCACATACTAAACAAAATAACATTGGTATCCAGATTGGCCTGTTTCATTTCAGATGCAGCCTGGCTCATACCCTTAGCTACTTCTTCCCGGAACAAAGCCACACCCTGTCCACGTAACTGCGCTGCAAGTCTTTCTGCTTCGGCAGCAATTTTAATTGCATTACCTTCTGCTTCGGCGGCTTTTGTTTTGGTAATTAAAAGTGCCTGGCCTTCATTTTCTGCAGCGGCTTTTAAGTTATTACTGGCAACAACTTTGCTCATACTGGTAATAATGGCTTCATCAAAAGTGATGTCATTGATCTGCAGATCCTGCAAATGATAACCCCATCCTTCAAGCGCCACATCAACCTGTTCTTTTACATTCTCAACAATATCCCGACGTACATTTAAAACCTCAGCCTGTCTTTTGGTAGAAACAAAAGCACGGATACTGCCTTCTACAGTTCTTATCAAAGCCTGCATAAGGTCTTTATCGCTGATGAATTTAAAAGCAACCTTCTGTATGGTCTCTTCCTGCTCATTTTGTACCGAGTACAACAGCATGGATTTAAAATACACATTTGCCTGGTCCACGGTTACTGCCTGGAACTCCAGTTCTACTGAGCGGTTTTGAATACTTACCTTTTTAAAGATCTGCTCCAGAAAAGGGATTTTAAAATTCAGTCCCGGCCGCATGATACGCCGGTATTTACCGAACATAGTAACCACCCCAATAAAACCCTGGTTAATGGTAACAAAACATCCAAGTACGGCCAATACCAGGATAACGACCCACCAATACTCTTTTAAATATTCCATAGTTATATAATTAGGTGTTGAAGATATAATATTTTTTATGCAAACGGGTTTAAATTATTTAAGAAGCCATTAACTTCAATCTGGTTTTGACTTTTGGGAATTTTTAGCGGTAATTTCGCCTAAATTCAATAAAATAAGCCCTATGGATTTGTTCAATTACGAACCGGATTTTACTAAGAATTTATTACCGCAGGATGGGATTGTAAATTATTATGGCAAACTTTTTACACAGCAAGAAGCAAATTATTATTTAGATATATTATTGACAGGTATAGAATGGAAAAATGATGAGGCCATTATTTTTGGAAAACTGATCACTACCAAGCGCAAAGTAGCCTGGTATGCAGATGTAAATTTTGAATATACTTATTCCAATATTACTAAAGTTGCCCTTCCCTGGACAAAAGAATTACTGGCTTTGAAATCTATAGCAGAAGAAAGGACTGGCGAAACATACAATTCCTGCTTACTTAATTTATACCACAGCGGCGATGAAGGAATGGCGTGGCACAGTGATGGGGAAAAAGACCTTAAACAGCATGGCGCAATAGGTTCAATGAGCTTTGGTGCTGAGCGAAAATTTGCTTTTAAACATAAGCAAACAAAAGAAACAGTATCCTTAGTATTAGAGCATGGTAGTTTATTAGTTATGAAAGCCAGCACACAAACTCATTGGCTGCATAGGCTTCCTCCAACCAAAAAAACGTCAAAACCAAGAGTGAACCTAACTTTTCGCACAATTGAAAGATCAGCAAGTGCTCAAATTTTTTAGTAAGTATTATATCTCCAGCACATTCATTTTCTTATGCTGTTTCATTTCATCAGGAATGGCGCTTAAGATAGTTTCTTTCAAAACTTCTATAAGCCTATCCTTCACATATTCTCGGTGGGTAACTACGCTTAACTCACGTACCGGGGTTGGGGGCTTAAAATAACGCAACCTTTTTTTCTGTGAACTATTTAAATTGTGCGTAGCCAGTTCGGGAATGATCGTGATACCAAAATTCTTCTCTACCAGGTTCTTTAATGTTTCAATGCTACCGGCTTCATAGTGCAACTGTTCCGAAACTTCATGCTGTTTCTTTAATTCACAAAAGTTAAGTATCTGGCTACGCATGCAATGGCCTTCCTCCAGCAACCAAAGACGGGAGATATCTATATTAGCAGGCAATACATACTGCTTATTAAATCCAGGCTCCTTATCATTCACGTACAAAAAATATTTTTCATAGAATATTGGCTGTTCCTTTATAGATGCATCCTTTAAAGGAGTGGCCAAAATGCCTGCATCCAGTTGTCCGGCTTTTAGTCTTTTAATGATTGTACTGGTAGTAAATTCACTGATAAACAATTTTACTGCAGGATAATCAGTTACGAATTTTTTTAAAAAAAGCGGTAATAGGTAAGGTGCAAGAGTGGGGATGATACCGATACGTAATTCCCCGCTCACTTCTCCTTTCTCTTCTTTGATCAGTTCCTTAATACGGGCAGCTTCGCCTGCTATACGTCTCGCCTGGGCAATTATCTTTTTACCGATATCCGTAGGTTTTACAGGTTTTTTACTCCTGTCAAACACCTTAACGCCCAACTCATCTTCCAGTTTTTGTATCATCATGCTTAGCGTGGCCTGTGTTACAAAACATTTTTTTGCTGCTTCCGAAAAATGGCGGTGAGTATCTACAGCAATGATGTAATCCAGTTGTTGTAAGTTCATACAGATAGATTTTATCTATGTAAAGATAGATAATATCAGTTTGCTTTATGTTGGATTAAGCTACATATTTGCTGTAATCACCAAACCAAAACACTAACATGGACAACAAAAAACTAACAACTGCAAGCGGAATGCCTTATTCGGAATTTGAGAATTCAATGACAGCAGGAAACCGTGGGCCCATTTTGCTGCAGGATTTTTTACTGCACGAGGATATGGCTCATTTTAACCGTGAAAGAATTCCTGAGAGAGTAGTTCACGCCAAGGGCACAGGAGCATTTGGAACATTCACTGTTACACATGACATAACTAAATATACCCGGGCTAAGATATTTTCACAACCAGGCAAGCAAACAAAAATGTTTATCCGTTTCAGCACCGTTGGTGGAGAAAAAGGCAGTGCCGACACAGAAAGGGACCCCCGTGGATTTGCACTTAAATTTTATACTGAAGACGGTAACTGGGATCTTGTTGGCAATAACACTCCTGTATTCTTTATTAAAGACCCCAAAAAATTCTCACACTTTATACATACCCAAAAGCGTGATCCTAAAACAAATTGCAAAAGTCCTACCATGATGTGGGATTTCTGGAGCCTGAATCCCGAAAGTTTGCACCAGGTAATGATACTGATGAGTGACAGGGGAACTCCTTTTTCTTATCGCCATATGCATGGTTTTGGCAGCCATACTTTTTCTTTGATTAATAACAACAATGAAAAGGTTTGGGTAAAATTTCATTTCATAACAGCACAGGGAATTAAAAACTTTAATAACCAGTCAGCCGGTGAAATGAAGGGTATTGATCCTGATCATGCACAAAGAGACCTGGTAGATGCTATTGGAAGGAATGATTTTCCTAAATGGCATATGAAAATACAGGTGATGACACCCGAGCAGGCAAAGCATTTTCAATGGAATCCTTTTGACCTTACCAAAGTATGGCCGCATGCCGATTTTCCGATGATGGATGTAGGTGAACTGGAATTAAACGAGATACCGCAAAATTATTTTAGGGATGTAGAGCAAGCTGCATTTGCCCCGGCACATGTTGTGGACGGTATAAGTTATTCACCGGACAGAATGCTGCAGGGAAGATTACTCTCTTATCCTGATGCACACCGTTACCGCCTTGGCGTTAACTACGAGCATATTCCGGTAAATAAATGCCCTTTTATGGTAGCAAATTATCAGCGTGACGGGCAAATGCAGGTGAGTGATAATGGTGGTGCTAATCCTAATTACAGGCCAAACAGCTTTGATAATATTGTTGCTGATAAAAGCTACAAAGAGCCTGCAATGGAACTGAATTCCACAATTGCTGATTGGTTTGACCGCAATGAAAATGACAATGACCATTATACACAACCTGGCCTGTTATATCGTAAAGCATTGAATGATCAGGACAGGAAAAATCTGGTGAGTAATATTATTGGAGCCATGAAGGGAATTGAGGGAGAGAAAAAAAATGAGATCATCAACAGGCAGCTTTGTCATTTTTTTCGGGCTGATATTCAGCTGGGAATGGCCATTGCAACAGGTTTAGGTGTTAGCATTGATGAGAGAACCATGCAACATGCGGAATAATCAAAGAGAAACAATCACAATTTTCCGCTTTATCTAATACTAAAAATATAATGGTCATGAATAATACAAATGATGCACAAACTGAATTCAACCGGAGGCTGAGCGACCTGCAAAAGGAAGCTAAACCTTCCCATATTGGATTAGACCTCAAAGAAATTGTGCTGTACGAAAAGCTACTTCAAATAGAGGAGCAGTTGATCAACCTGGAAAGCCAACTGAATAAATCCTAAGCCAGGGATATTTTTTTAAACTTCTGGAGTAAATAAGGCAGATTATTAAGCCGGATTAAATTTTGGCATAATATTTTAATGTTAATAAGAAACATATTTTATAAACCAAACAACAGACAGTTATGAAACAATTGGTAACACTGGCAAAAAAAACAGGTAGTAAACTTGCTTTGATCATATCAATGCTTATTTTATCACTTTACAGTTTTGCACAGGACAAAAAAGTAGATATAGACATTAATACAAAACCTGAAAACAGTAACTTCTTTATGCAACCATGGGTTTGGATCGTAGGGGGTGCAGTTTTCCTGTTATTATTGGTAGCTTTATTGCGTAGCAACAGTTCAAATAAATAATTGATTATTTGAGCGTATAAAAAAAAGCCTTGATTTTATCAAGGCTTTTTTTTATACGCTCTGTTTTAATTAATCTGTTTCCGTAGTGGTTTTCTTGGTATACGTTACTTTGTCAGTACGGCCATCAGTGCTACTGCTCTTGTTACCCCTGGTTAATGCAATGATGATCAGTAATAATACAGCTCCCCCTACTATCCAAACCCAAGGCTCTGTATACCAGGTTTCTGAGGTTGTAGTTGAAGATGCTGTTTTGGAAGTAACAGTAGTGCTGGAAGTACTATCCTGTGCCCATGTGATCACAGTCATGATCATAAATGCAAACTGCAGTAAGGCAAACTTTAAAAATCCTGGCCTTGTTAATTGTTTCATGTCTTTTTTATTTATGGTTAATAATCAATTGCTGATCAATATTATGAGACGCAATACGCAGTTGAACGGTTGCTTTTCATAATACATTAAATGTACAGCAATTCTTTCGCCAAAGCAAGCTTGATACGCAGCATCTATATTAACCTTATATGTATAAACTATTGCAGGTTCATTTTATAATTATTAAAGAAATTGACAGGGAAATATAAAATCAATGGGGAAATAAATACACATTATTTATAAACTACACGTATTCACTGCTGGTGCAATTGAAAACCGTAGCTTTTTATATTAAAAAGCAATTCCGTAATTTTATAGCAAAACATACGGCAATAATTAAAATGCCATTTTTAAAATGACTAGATTTTTTCTTATTATAATATTCATTTGCTTTGCTCACGTTTCAATAAGCCAGGTTATTTATCCTTACCAGGATATTAAACTGGAAAAACCCAGTGATTATATAGAAACCGAACCCATGGCTTTATCTGCAGCCACTTTTCTATTAACAACTCCTTTTGTGGAGGTTGACATAAACCGTGCAAATGCATTGGTATTCTTATCAACCTGGATGGGGGGAACAAAAGCACATAATTTTTATATGCAGGGAGTGTTTGCAGAAATCAGCAGCGATAATAATTTGTTGAGCATCTATATAGCAGCTATGGCCAAATACAGTTTGGAAAACAAAACCCCGCCCCCTGTTGCCCTGCAGGTAGAGCTTAATGCTGCCAAGCTTGTATTGGCTTATTGCGATGATCCCAAAAATAATTTTAAGCTTAAAAAGAAATACAGGAAATTGCTTGAAAAAAAATAAAACTGTAACAGCTTTTGGCAAGTTTACTAATGCTGTATTTATTTATTGATCAATAACTTAGCTCTTTTCCTCCCATATCATCGCAACATGTACGATGGTCTCTGCAGCCTTAGCCATATCCTTTGTACCAATCCATTCTAATTTACTGTGTATATTCTGCATGCCTGTAAATATATTGGGGCATGGCATTCCTATATAGCTGAACCGGCTTCCATCGGTACCACCACGTATACTTTCTTTCTTAACTTGTAATCCTGCCCGTTGAATTGCCTCTTCAGCATAAGCAGTTACCTGCGGACAGGTATCTAAAACCGCTTTCATGTTTCTATATTGTTCCTGCGCCGCATATTCCATTGTAGCGCCAGGGAATTTTGCAACCGTTTCTGCTGCAATCATTTTAAGCCGGTCATGATGTTGCTGTAATCCCTCCAATGTAAAATCTCTCACTATAAATTGTATAGTAGCTTTTTCGGCAATGCCGTTTACCGCGGTAGGATGTACAAACCCTTCTCTTTTCTCTGTAGTTTCCGGGCTCCATTCATTTTTTGGTAATGCATCCAAAACTGCTCCTGCAACTTTCAATGCATTTACGAGTTTATTTTTTGCATATCCCGGGTGAACAATTACACCATGTATGGTGATCACCGCCCCATCAGCACTGAAGGTCTCATCTTCCAGGCTGCCAGCTTCACCCCCATCCAATGTATAGCCAAAATTGGCTCCCAGTTTTTGCATATCCACTTTTGCGGTACCCTGCCCTACTTCTTCATCAGGCGTAAATAATATTTTTATGTCCCCATGTTTTATTGCCGGATTCTGAATTAAGAATAAAGCCGCTTCCATAATGGCAGCTATACCACTTTTATCATCAGCACCTAACAAAGTTGTTCCGCTGGTTGTTATTACGCCACTATTGATATGGTTCTTTAAATAAGGCGAATCACTCATTCGCAATACCTGTGTTTCGTCATCCGGCAAAACAATATCATTCCCATCGTAATAGCGGTGGAGTATAGGTTTCACATTAGTACCGCTGCAATCGGGCGCAGTATCAACATGGGCACAAAAACAAAGGGCTGGTATATTTTTTTTATCGCTGTTAGATGGGATGGTTGCATACACATAACCAAACTCATCAGTTGTAGCATTGGTTATGCCCATACCATACAATTCTTTAAGCAAAAGCTTACTCAGGTCCTTTTGTTTTTCTGTTGTGGGATGAGCAGTACTTGCAGGATCACTTTGTGTATCAATCTGCACATACCGCATAAAACGGTCGGCAATATTATCGGGGCTTATCTGAATCATATTTTAAATGTAGTAAGTTGTAAGTTATAAGTAAAATTAGGGAATCCCTTATAAAAAAGCAGCCGTAACTAGTGGCTGCTTTTTTACTTATAACTTAAAACTTAAAGTATCTCCACCAATTCAATATTAAATATTAATTCCTGTCCAGCTAAAAAATGATTGGCATCCAATATGATCACATCATCTTTTACTTCTACAACAATCACCGGAACGGGCTGGCCTGCCTGATTGCTTAATGTAAGTGGCATACCTGGTTCAAGTTTCATATCGCCCGGCACATTTTCTTTGGGGAATTCAATAATTGCTTCTTCACTTCTTGGGCCATATCCATCTTCCGGTGCAATATTTATTGTTTTCTTTTCACCCAGGTTCATACCGGGCATGGCCGCATCAAATCCTTTTATCATTTGCCCGGCACCAACAGTAAACTCCAAAGGCTCCCTGCCTACAGAAGAATCAAATTGCTCACCATTAACTAATTTACCTGTGTAATGCACTTTTACAACATCACCTTCTTTTACCTGTTTCATGTGTTTCTTTTTTACTTTTTATTTTTGATTTTTGAATTATTCCTGCCGGCTTTATTCTGTAAATACCTGAAGAAAAAGGCAGGTTCTGTTAAAACGGGGGCAAATTACCATATTAATATCTTCGAATGAAAAGTTTTTGTGAAATTAGCAGCATGAAAAAAATAAAATACGCCTGTATTGCGGTATTGTTTAATTGCGGCCTGGTTACTGCACAGCAGTCTTCAAATAATCAGGTAATTACTGGTGCCGAACGCATGAATGTGTACCTGCCCATGCTTAAAGGTAAGTCTGTGGCTGTTTTTGCCAACCAGACCAGCATGGTAAAAAATACGCACCTGGTAGATACCTTGTTGAGCAGGGGTATTAAAGTGGTAAAGATCTTCGGGCCCGAACATGGTTTCAGGGGAGATGCAGATGCTGGTGAACATGTGGCCAATGCAAAGGATAAAAAAACCGGGTTGCCGGTTATCAGTTTATACGGCAATCATAAAAAACCTACGCCTGAAGACCTGAAAGATGTTGATGTGCTGGTTTTTGATATACAGGATGTTGGTGTACGGTTCTATACATTTATTTCATCGCTGCAGTATTATTTAGAAGCAGCGCTTGAAAATCATAAGCCGCTTTTGATACTTGATCGTCCTAATCCCAATGGTTTTTATGTAGATGGCCCGGTGCTGGATATGCAGTTTAAAAGCTTTGTAGGAATGCAACCCATTCCTATTGTTTATGGAATGACAATTGGTGAATATGCTTTGCTGCTCACTGGTGAGAACTGGTTATCAGAAAAAGCAAATGCCATTAATGCCTATAATATAACAACTAACCCAACGCCTGATACCCCCTTTCATGTACAGATCATTAAATGCAAAAATTATGATCATACTACTAAATACGAGTTGCCGGTGATGCCCTCTCCTAATTTAAAAGAGATGCAAAGTATTTATCTCTACCCATCCACTTGTTTCTTTGAGGGTACTGTAATGAGTGAAGGCCGTGGAACTGATAAACCATTCCAGATATTTGGGCACCCAACTTTACCTAAAAATTTATATGCTTTTACACCCAACCCAAATGCAGGTGCCAAGAACAGCAAATGCTTTTACCAGCAATGTTATGGATGGAATGTAAGTGGAAGTAATGAAGAAGTTTTAAAATTGCTGAATAATAAGATACAATTAAAATATTTTATTGACGCTTATAAACTTTTCCCCGGCAAGGATACTTTCTTTTTAAAAAATAATTTTCTTAATAAGCTGGCAGGTAACGACATTTTTATGCAGCAAATTAAGGATGGTAAAACAGAAGCTGAAATAAGAGCAAGCTGGCAAACGGGCCTGGCAGCATTTAAAGCAAAGAGAAAGAAATATTTATTGTACACAGATTTTGAATAAGCCAGGTCAGATCATTTTCATTTGAACCGCTATCCTTACCAGAGACGCCGTGTTCTTGGCTTCAAACTTTGTCAACAGGTTTTTGCGGTGTGTATCTACAGTAGTTGTGCTTATAAAAAGTTTTTGGGCTATTTCATTATTGGTCATCCCATCTGCAATAAGCTCCAGCACTTCCTTTTCCCGTCGGGTGATCAAAATTGAATCCTGTGCTATATCCGGCTTTCTCAAAGTGAGTGCTGCATCAAAACTTAAGAACTGTTTTCCTTTAACTACGGTATGTATGGCTTCCATCAGTTCCTGCCCCGTTGCATTTTTTAATACATAACCGGATGCCCCGTTACTGATCATTTTTTCAATAAAACTCTGCTGGTTAAAAGTGCTTAGTCCCAGGATATTTATTGCAGGATACATTTCTTTTACTTCCTTGCACAGGTCAATCCCACTTTTATCAGGCAGGTTTATATCCATTAAGATCACATCAGGAGTTTGCAGTTGTAAAAATGCAAGGCAAGATCCGGCATTGCCTGCATGGCCCATCCATTCAATATCCTTTTCATGCTGCAATAAAGAGTGTATACCTTCTATCACCATAAAGTGATCATCAACAATAAATAATTTAATGGCCATAATAACGTTTTTACATATTCAGTTCAATATGCACCGAAGTACCTTTTTCTTTTTCAGATTGCACATCCAAAGTACCTTTTAAAAATTCAACCCGGTTTTGAATATTACTCCACCCAATTCCCCTTGAACTTTTTAGCAAGGCTGTATCAAAACCGGTACCGTCATCTTCCACTGTTATGGCCAGTTTGCTTCCTGATCTTGCAACCTGCACAATAGCCATTTTTGCAGCTGCGTGCTTCATCGTATTATTTAAAAGCTCCTGTACAATACGGTAAATAGTTATCGCTGTTGTCTGGTCTATAACTTCATTTTCAAGTCCAATAGATTTATAAGAGACTTGCAATGCGCCGGATTGATTAACATCATTGCAGAAATCTTTGAGGGCGGTATCCAATCCAAATTTCACTAAAGCCTCGGGCATCATATTATGAGCCACACGGCGCATTTCTTTGATAGAACTGTCCAGCATATCCATGCTGCGTTCAAATGCCTGGTTATTCTCAGGCGTCATTATTAAGTTTCCTTTCATAGTATTTAATGAGTATTTAATGCCGCTCAACATACCACCCAGGCCGTCATGCAGGTCCTTTGCAAGCCGGGTCCGTTCCTGTTCTTCACCTTTTAACACAGCTTCGGTGGCAGTGAGCTGCTGTTGTGTTTCAAGCTCAATGATGCGTTGCTGCTGAAGTTTTTGTTTTTGCTTAAAATTGCGGTACAATAATATAGCAAGCAGCATAAGCGCAATAGCTGCTGCAATAAGTAAATAATTCAACACATTTTTACGCTGAATATTAAGGCGCTGGATCTCTTTATCAGATTCTAATTGATTGATCTGGGCTTCTTTTTTTTCTGCCTGATATTTAGCATCAGCAAACTCGATACGGTCTGCCTGAGCAACCAGTTTAAGGCTGTCATTGATCACGTTAAAGGAGTCTAGATAATTGCTGGAACTGGCAAAATTACCGGCTTCTTTTTCAAGAAGGTACCGGTTAAGGTAAACGTCTTTTTTGATATGAGTATAGTCAGATTGCTGTGCAATGGCATAAGCAGAATCTAAATATATCCGCCCTTTTTTAAAATTCTTTACATAGGCATTGCAGATACCAAGCCATATATAGCAACTGGCAATATCAAAAGCTGCATTGGTAAGTTTTATAATGGGAAGAGCTTTGGAGAATAATGCCAGGGCCTCGCTATATTTTTTTTCTTCATACTTATAATTACCAATTACCTGGTAATATTTGGATTGAAAATAAGGATCATTGAGACTGTCGGCCATCGCTTTTCCCTGTGAAAAGTACTGATTGGCTTTTTCAGGCTGGTTCAATTTTAATAATACCCTTCCATAATTGATGCAGGATGACATGATAGAAGCTACATTGCCCATCGCTATGCTTTTAACATAAGACCTTTCGCAATAACTCAATGCAGTTTCATATTTGCCAAGGTTATAGTAAGTACTGATAATGCTGGCATACAGGATCGGGAGGTTTTTATGATTACTGTCAAAAGCTTCGTAACGCCTGATGCCTTCAAAATAACTCGCCAAAGCACCTTCCATATCACTGGCGTTCATATGCTCAATGCCGATATTCAATCCCAGCGATGCCATACTTTTTTTTGCTGCCATGGAATTGGGAAAGTTCTTCAAAATATTTTCGGCCTGCAGGTAAAAAGTGATCGCTTTTTTGGAAAATATTCTGCTGTGCAGGTAACCCATGTGTTCATACACAATGCCTTTTAAAACAGGGTTCTTGCTTTTATCTGCAATACTATCCCCTTCATTAATGTATCTCCAGGCAGCTGCAGAATCCGGAACCTGGAAAAGGTACCAGGAAATGCGGATACGGTCATGCACTTTTATGGAATCTGCTTTTTGTTTAACAAGTTCTTTACGCAAACTGTCTATCACCGGCGTTTGTGCACTAATGTGATCATGAAGACATAAAACCAATACTGATATTAAAAGAAGTTTCGTCATGCAGTAAAATAAACCTTTATCATCATTATACAAATAAAAACAATGGATGCTTAAGGAGCCTCCCCTTTTTCCATGATTTTTTATTTTTTGCTGAATATCCTGTTTTTACAGGATGGTATGCGTTAGCATGATGACGCATTTTTGTGTCGAATACCAAAAACAACATCATGAATAAAATAATAACAATAGCAATTCTTTGCATGCTCTCTGTTTATTCAAATGCACAGATCAGGTTTGAATCAACCATAAATACTACGGGAAGTTCAGCAACTAATGGTTCGCTTCAATTAGAATGGAGCATGGGTGAGCAAGTAAGTATACAGCAATTTAGTGCAGCGCCTCTCATTATCACCACAGGTATATTACAAGGCTCCATTGTAAAAATAGCAGACCCATCAGTGAGTGCTGAAATAAAGCTTTTCCCAAATCCTGCCAATGATTTCTTTAATGCTTCTCTTCAGTTTGCCAAAACCGGTAAAATGCACCTCCAGATTTTTGATATGGCAGGTAAGCAACTATCAACTTTCAGCAAAGATTATGCGGTGGGTATTTATTCAGAAAAATTTAATACAAAACAATTACCGGCAGGCACCTACATCGTTCAGGTATTATTTATTGCTGATAATGGCCAATCGCAAAAAGGCAGTTATAAAATGATCATACAACACTAAAAAAATAAAAACTAATCATTATGAATAAGATCTCTTCCCTTTTGTTTACACTGCTTTTTTTTACAATAGGTAGTATTAAAGCACAGCAACTTAATTTTCAGGGTGTGGCCCGTAGCAACAGTGGTGCGGCACTCTCCGCCCAAACCATTAAAGTACGGTTAACTGTTCGTGATGCAAGTGCAACCGGCAGCATCCAGTACAGCGAAACCAGGTCAATACTAACCAGTGCATACGGCAGCTTTAAAATTGCCATGGGTAGTGCCGGAGCTACAAATGTTACGGGCACTATTAATGCCGTAACCTGGTCGGCATCACCTAAATTTTTACAGGTAGAAGTGGACCCCGCGAATGGTACAGCTTTTAATGATATGGGCACTACCGAAATGGTAACAGTACCAACGGCACTGTATGCTGCTACAGCAGGCACTGCTTCTCCAGGCGGAACAGCAGGTGGTGACCTAAATGGAGTTTATCCTAATCCAACAATCAATAACAATGCTATATCTACTATCAAGATCGCTGATGCTGCTGTTACTGCAATCAAACTTGCACCCGGAGTTATTCCAACTTCATTACCGCCAAGCGGTACAGCGGGTGGCGACCTCGGAGGAACTTACCCAAACCCAACACTTAATAACAATACTGTATCAACCCTTAAAATTGTGGATGCTGCGGTAACTGCTGCTAAAATTGCACCGGGTGTTATTCCAACTACGTTACCGCCAAGCGGCGCTGCTGGTGGTGATCTTACTGGTGCTTTTCCTAACCCAACTTTAACTACCAGTGGAGTTGCAGCCGGCACTTATGGTAATGCAGCAAACTATTCAACCTTTACAGTAGATACAAAAGGAAGAATAACCACCGGTGCACAATTTCCTTTACCAACATCACTTCCGCCCGGTGGCACAGCAGGTGGAGATTTAAATGGTACTTATCCAAATCCAACAATAAACAACAATGCCATTTCAACAATTAAAATTGTGGATGCTGCAGTAACTGCTTCTAAAATTGCACCGGGTGTTATTCCAACTTCTTTGCCGCCAAATGGAACAGCAGGTGGAGATTTGAATGGAACATATCCTAACCCAACAATAAACAACAATACAATTTCAACAATTAAAATTGTGGATGCCGCGGTAACCGCTGTTAAAATTGCACCAGGTGTTATTCCAACATCGCTGCCACCAAGCGGTACAGCCGGTGGAGATTTGAATGGAACATATCCTAACCCAACAATTAATAACAATACAATTTCAACAATTAAAATTGTTGATGCTGCGGTAACTGCTGCCAAAATCGCACCGGGTGTTATTCCAACTTCATTGCCCCCAAGCGGAACTGCAAGCGGTGATCTTAGCGGAACATACCCGGCACCTGTTGTAGATAAGATACAGGGAAATGCAGTGAGTAATACAGCACCAACATCAGGACAGGTTTTAACCTGGAACGGTACAAACTGGATACCAACAACGCCTGCAGCCGGCAGTGTAGGATGGGCTTTAACGGGTAATGCCGGAACAAATCCTTCAACAGATTTTATAGGCACTTCTGATAATACCGATGTTATTTTTAAAAGGAATAATTTAGTTGCCGGCAGTCTTACAAATGCCAATACATCATTTGGTGTTAGTACTTTAAACCCGGCATCTACCGGCTTTAATAACACAGCCATTGGGGTTTACACACTTTTTGCCAATACTGCTGGATCTGCAAATACAGCTATAGGTAGTGAAGCCCTTTACTCAAACACAACAGGAGCCAGTAATACAGCTAATGGTTCGCAGTCACTTTGGGCCAACACAACTGGAACCAATAATTCTGCTTATGGCACATTAACCCTTGCAGAGAATTCAACAGGAGCTAATAACACAGCCATTGGTGTGGCTGCACTCAGATATAATACAACAGGCAATGCCAATACAGCATCTGGTGTAACTGCCCTAAACAACAATGCAACCGGAAGTGGTAATACGGCCCATGGTTACCAGTCTATGTTTTCCAACACAACCGGAAACAATAACACTGCTAATGGTATGGAAGCACTTTGGTACAACACAACCGGCCTTAATAATCTGGCAAACGGTTTCCACGCACTTTATCAAAATACAACCGGAAACAACAATACGGCAAATGGATACCAGTCGTTGAGCTCAAATACAACAGGCTATCTTAATGTTGCCAACGGATTTAATTCGTTATACTCAAACACAACCGGGTATGAGAATGCAGCAACAGGAGCAAGTTCACTGTATTCAAATACAACAGGGCATAATAATGCTGCAACAGGATACTTTGCGCTTTATGCAAACACTACAGGAAACTACAATACGGCTACAGGAAACCGTACGCTTTATGCCAATACCACCGGAAACTACAATACAGCACATGGTAATTTTGCATTGTACTCTAATACCACTGGTGAAAGAAATACAGCTTCGGGTTTTGGTGCACTTAACCTGAATACCATTGGTGCAAATAATACGGCCAACGGCTATAATGCATTGGAGTTTAATATCACCGGAACCAACAATACGGCCAATGGAAATGAAGCCCTTAAATTAAATACCTCAGGAAACAACAATACTGCCAATGGGGTGAATTCACTTTATCGCAACACAAGCGGACTAAATAATACGGCTTCGGGTTTTAACTCGCTTTATGCTAATACTATAGGAAGTTTCAACACCGCCACTGGTTACTATGCACTTTTTTCAAACACAACCGGCGGCAGCAATACTGCCAATGGAGAAAATGCACTTAATCGTAACACAACAGGCGATGGCAACACGGCCAATGGAGCAAGCGCACTTTTTGACAACACAACAGGAAATAATAACACAGCTAATGGATCACTGGCACTTTTGTTAAACACAACAGGAAATAATAACAGCGCTAACGGAAATGCGGCGCTACGTTCCAACACGACCGGGAATAATAATTCTGCCAATGGAGTTGATGCATTAAGCTATAACACATCAGGAAGCAACAACAGCGCAAATGGTAATAATGCTCTTTTCTCAAACACAATAGGCAATAATAATACAGCCAGTGGCGAAAGATCGATGTATTCAAACACCACCGGATTTGAAAATGTAGCCAATGCAAACCTGACACTCTATTCAAATACAATTGGAATAAGAAATGCGGCTATTGGCACTAATGCTTTGTTCAGCAACACAACGGGCAATCAAAACACGGCATTAGGTTATAGTACACTTAGTAACAGCACTACGGGTAGTTATAATACCGCCATCGGTAATGCTGCACTAAACAATGTATCAACAGGTAATAACAATATTGGAATAGGCAGTGGCGCAAACGTTCCTGTCACTAACGGAAGTAACCAAATACGTATGGGTAATACTGACATTACTTATGCCGGCATCCAGGTAGCCTGGTCTGTTACATCAGATAAAAGATGGAAATTAGATATCCAACGATCTGCACTGGGCCTTGATTTTATAAAACAACTGAACCCGGTTTCTTATGTGCGTAATAATGATGAAATGAAAAGAACAGAATTTGGTTTTGTTGCACAAGAACTGGAAACAGCCCTTAACAAAGCTGGCGCAGCTAATAATGGCATGATCACAAAAGATGATGCCGGCATGTACAGTGTACGGTACAACGATCTGTTTGCTCCTTTAGTAAAAGCTGTACAGGAACAACAGGCCCAAATTGAAGCTCAGAAATTAATAATGGATGACCAACAAAAAAAGATCGAAAAATTATTAATCCGGTTGGAAAACGTAGAGAAAAAATAAAGCAGTTTTCTATTTCAATAAACTGAGTATATGCAAAAGAGAAACATCATACTGGCCGTTGGGCTCATAGCGATCTTCAGCATAGCTTTTAAAATTGCTGATGATATTATTACAAAAGCAGGCATGGATGCTAACAGGGTTTCGGCGGCAATAATTTCAAACATCGTAAATGCGCAGCCCAGGAAAGAAAATTGTTCCGGCGACTGTGATGGCTTTAACCTGCAGATTCCAAAAGCAGCCTTGCTGCCGGATATTATTAAAGGAGATAAAACTGGAGTGGCCAAAGAAGTATGTGTATATATAAAACTGTACTGCGAGTCTAAGGAATTCAGCCAGGCATACCAAAAAGAAAGAGCATCAAAACAACCCACCGGGGAAAAGCCCAGGCAGATAGATCAGGCCTATATCAACAACCTGAGATCGGCCTTAACCGATATGGAAAAAGAAATGAAAGGCCTCACCGGGGATGATAAAAAGCTGTATGCCCCAATGGTAGCTACTTTAAAAGAACAACTGAAAGAAGCAGCCGATCCACTTCCGCAAACAACAAAATGGAAAGAAAAATATCCTGCCTCAACAGATTCAGCGATCACAAGAGCTTTGCGATTTTATTTAAGTGAACAGGCTTCAGTTGACTTTACGGCCCAAACAATATTAAAAGGGAAGACAAAATATTTTGTGAATCCTCAATATGAAAAAGAAAAAAGCAAAACCTGGAAAACTATTTACAGGGCAGGTAAAGAAGTAAACACAGTAGTAAAAGCATTTGTAACAGACTGGCTGAAACAAGGTGTGCATAGCTTATAAGAATATCCTTTTTTAAGGGATTGGCTACTGTATCACCGGTATATAATTTCGCACTGCAATATTTTTAAACACATAAAATTACTTATTATGAAACATTTGTTTTTTTCTCTTTTACTGGCAACAGTACTTTTCTCCTGCAGCAAAGTGGAACCGGCAGAACCGGCTACAGGCATGAACAATATGAATAATGAAAGCACAGCTTTGAAAGCAACTAAAAAATTTCCTCCACTTTCCCAATATATTACCACAATCACCTGGCGGGGAGCCAGGGTTTGGTACACACAAACCGCAGCATGGGTTGACTCTGTTACTTCGGTAAATTTTTATGCAAACGGGCAGGTGGAATGGGTAAAGCAAGGCTGGGAATTTGTACCAAGACTACCGGGCACCTATTCAATCAGCGGAAATGACATTACCATAAATTTTAATTATGCGCCCTACACCCACATGCTTCAGGGAACCTTTGACAGAAATACAGGAATAATAAGCGGCACGTTTACAGAGGTAAGGGCTGTTGATCCTACTGCACCCCCTGCATATATTCCAGGCACTACAACCGGGGATTTTAATTTTTATGAAAAATAGGAAGACACAAATAAAATAGCTAATAATTTAAAAAACAGTTTTATGAATAAATTAATTTTTCAATCAGCCATTGCACTATGCTTAGCTTTATTGTTTACGCAGTGCAAAAAAAATAATGAAGTTCTCCCTTCTTTGCCATCAATTAAATCCGGTAATGAGGCCGCCGTTATAACTAACAGCAAGGCAAACAAAAAAAACAACTGTCCCGACCTGGAGGTTACAGAAATAAGAGTTGATACCATGGCTTCGGGTAATCCTGCGCTGGTACGATTCAGGTTTTTTGTTGTTGTAAAAAATACTGGAGATGTTGCCTATGATCCTGCTGTTACATTTGGCCAGCATTACATTAATTTAAGTTTTATTGCTCCAGGTTATCCCGGAAGGCATATGGCCCAGCAAAATATGTTTACACCCATTGCTGTTAATGATTCTCAGCAAATGTTATTTGAAGTAAATGCTGACCGGGTAACCAGAACTTTGCCCGACTGGGAAAATATGCCTGTTCCCACAGATTACTGTGGTTTTGTAACAACAGGAACAGTTCCTGCAAATTATGAGTGCACGCTTACCAATAATGAGCTCTGTGAAAAAGATAGATTCATAAAGCTGATTTTAAGATAACGTCTATTGCATTTAATTGTTTACTATAACTTCGCATTTATAATGAAGCTCCTTAAATTAAAGGGGCTTCAAATTTTTTATTGCGAATGGAAGATTTTAGAAAATTGAAAATAATTTTCATGGGTACGCCTGAATTTGCCGTTGCATCGCTTGGTGCGCTGGTGAAGGCAGGATGTAATATAGTTGCTGTTATTACAGCGCCGGATAAGCCCGGAGGCCGGGGCATGCAGTTGCAGCAAAGTGCAGTTAAAAACTATGCAGTTGAAAATGGCCTGGCTGTTTTACAACCCGAAAAATTAAAGAACCCTGATTTTTTACAGGAGTTAAAAGATCTGCATGCAGATCTGCAGGTTGTAGTTGCTTTCCGTATGCTGCCAGAAGCAGTCTGGAATATGCCGCCCATGGGTTCTGTAAACCTGCACGGAAGTCTGTTACCCCAATACCGTGGCGCTGCACCCATAAACTGGGCAGTGATCAATGGCGAAAAAGAAACGGGTGTTACAACTTTTAAGCTGAAGCATGAAATTGATACCGGCGATATTTTATTGCAGGAAAGCTTTCCTATTGGGGAAAATGAAACAGCAGGTGATATACATGACAGGATGAAAGGAATTGGTGCAGCGCTTTTAGTAAAAACAATTAAAGGCTTAGCTGAAGGAAATTTAAATGAAACGTCACAGTCGTCAATCGTGAATGATGACTCGTCAGTCGTGAATGGTACCCACTCACCACTCACCACTCACCACTCACTAAAGCATGCCCCCAAGATCTTTACCGAAACCTGTGAGATCAACTGGAACAAACCTATTAATGAAGTATATAACCTCATTCGTGGACTTGCACCTTACCCGGCTGCATTTACTTTTTTGCAGGGCAAAAAACTGAAGATATACAGGGCCGACAAAATATTAAAAGCACCAGTGTCTGAACCTGGTTTTGAAACTGACCACAAAACTTATTTACATTTTGCCTGTGCTGATGGTTATATTTCCATCCTGGAATTACAATTAGAAGGCAAAAAGAAAATGGATATTGCTTCCTTTTTACGGGGCTACCACTTTGGGGTATTTGATTTCTAAAAAATTGACATTATATTTAGCTCATATATAACTTATGAGTACCCCAAAAAAAATATTTTTTTCATACTCCAATCATGCTGATGACCTGGAGCTTTATACCAAGATCCATAAACACTTTGCTGCTTACTCAAGCATTGGCCTACTGGGTATCATTGATAAGAAAGAAATATTTAAACTTACTGCCGATAAAACGAAGATCATTGAGATATTAAAAACATCCGACATTGCCATCCCCCTTTTAAGTATTGATTTTATAAACGATGAAGAGTGTTTAAAGCAGCTTGAAAGTGCTGCTGGTGATAACAGAATCATTATCCCGGTATTGCTACGTGATTTTGATTGGGAAGCTTTTCAAGAAATTACACAATACAAAAAACAAATGTTACCCAATGACCTTACGCCGGTTGAGAGCCATATCATTAAAGACAGTAATGACGATACCATATTTAAAGAAATAGCCCAGCATGTAAAAGCTCTCCTCTTTCCTGAAGTAAGGCATCTTGAAGTGAAAAAAACATCCAATACATTCTACTACATTATTGCATCATTGGTATTTATTACAGGTATCATAGCATCGATAGTTGTTTATAACCTTACAAAAGGTATCGATCAAACACAAAGGATATTATTTACAGTACTTAGTTTGCTAATGTTTGCCTGCATAGGATTAATCGCTTTAAAAAATGTACTGTTCCCCAATAAACTCAACATCAAATAACGCTGTTATGGAAAACAATTATTCCAATTACGATATGCTTGATAAAATGGTTGCCAATAATAAAAAAGCAAAATCATGGACCGCTTTCTGGGTGATCATACTTTGCCTGATGGCTGTGGCTGTGTTATGGCTTGCCAATACGGTCTCAGAAAAAAATAAGGCCATTATTATAAAAGATCAGAATTTGGAACTCAAGAGCCGCATCATCGATTCACTCACAAAAAACTGTAACGAAGCTAAAACGGAGATCATAAAAGATTATGATTCGGTAATTACACAAACCCAGGTGGCACTGGATATTGTTACCAACGAATCCAATTCAGGCAGTGGAACAAATTTAAGCCCCGATCAAAAAGAAAAGATCAAAGAGGCTAATACCACTATTGAACGGATACAGAAAGACCTTAAAAATGTAAAGGCTGAGATCAAGAAGGTTAATCCCCGGCTGTTCATTCAATACAACAATCCGAAAGAGGCTGACCTTGTAGAAAAAATGCTGTACAGCTTAAAAAAGGAAAGTAATTATATCGTTGCCCCACCTGAATATATAAACAACAGTTTTCCCACAGTAATTAAATTTTATAACTACAAAAATGAACGGGAAGAAAGGTTCTTAACAAAATTAATTGCCAGTTATTTCAATATCTCCCCACAGGATATACAGGTGAAATATGACGAAAATGCAAAAATAAAAAGCACCATCGAGATATGGATAGATAGCAGGCAGCGAGAGCAAAAATTGATGCAAATACAGTTACCTAAAAAAAATTAGTATGACTAAAAAATTAAACATCTTCCTTTCCTATTCGCATGCAGATGAGGCTATGAAAGTAGAACTGGATAAAAACCTGATCATGCTGAAAAGAAATGAAAAAATAAACGTTTGGCAGGATCGTAAGATCATGGCTGGTACAGAATGGGATGCTACAATTGCAAAAGAGCTGGCGTTGGCTGATATTATTTTATTACTGATAAGTGTAGATTTCAACAACTCACAATATATATGGGACAAGGAATTAAAAGTGGCAATGGAGCGGCATGAAAAAAATGACGCCCGTGTAATCCCTGTTATTTTACGCACCTGCGAATGGAGCGAAATGCCTTATGCAAAACTACAGGCCTTACCTACCGGTGCTGTGCCCATCAGCAGTTTTACTGATAGGGATGTTGCTTATACTAATGTGGCAAAGGAAATAAGAGCTGTAGTTGAGCATATAGTATCAAATTAAGATCCCCTTAATACATATCAGTTAATCCTCAAAAATTTACCAACATGCTTAACAGAAATTTTTTCTTTGACCAGGTAAGAAGTAATCTATTTGGTGGAAAACTCAAACAAGGACAGTTTTTAGGCCTGGCAGCTATTTTAGATGAATGGGAAAAGAATCATCCTAAAAAAGATGACCGCTGGCTGGCTTACATGCTCTCTACTACACATCATGAAACAGCTGCCACGATGCAGCCCATAGAGGAATATGGAAAAGGCAAAACCCGTACCTACGGCAAAAGAATAAAGATGAACAGGAAACCTTACAGCAATACAAACAGTATTTTTTACGGCCGGGGTTTTGTGCAGTTAACCTGGTATTAAAATTATGAAAAAGCAGGAAAAAAATTAAATGAAGATTTTATACAACAGCCTGAAAAGGTAATGGAACTGTCCATTGCTACAAAGATCATGTTCCTGGGAATGGCCGAAGGCTGGTTCACCGGCAAAAAACTAGGTGATTATTTTAATGGTTCAAAAGAGGATTGGATAAATGCCCGCAGGATAATTAATGGTTTGGACAGGGCAGACTGGATCGCATCCTATGCTAAAAAATATTATGGCGCTATCAGTTATACGCTTTAAAAAAGCCAGATAGAAATAAAAAGCGATTGGTAAATTACCAATCGCTTTTTTATAGAGGATACAATTTTTTACAGAGGAGTTTATTTAGAATAATTAATTGAACAATTGAAATTACCTTCTTTTACGCCAAGTTCCTGGGCGGCAGCATTACTTATACTGATAACCAATCCTTCATTTTGTTTTATATCTGGCATAATATCAAGCACTTTTGCAAAAACAGCTTTTCCATTGGCGGGATTGGTAACCTTAATAATGGTTCCTTGTACCGCACTATTGTGCAGGCAATAATATTTTTTATCTGACCAGCCACTGGTACTTTTAAAAACACCTGCAGTTCCCAATGCTTCACTGATGGTCAAATTTTTTGCCTGGGCTTCGTAGAGGCTTTTGAACGATATGCCATCAGCGGTTTTTACCGAACCCGTTCTTTTTGTTTCAGGAGTAACAGTTTGCTTTGCTGCTTTTGCAGCTTCTTTTTTTTCTGCCTTTGTATTTATTTTTACTGTCTCTTTTTTTTCAACAGGTATAGTAACAATTTCAGGCTGGTCTATTTTCTTCTCATCGGTTTTAACTGTAATACCTTTTGCTTCAATAGAGGTTCCTATCCCTTTCTTTGCAAGGGTAGAAAGTTCTGTTTTTACTTTAAGATATCCTACGATCAATTTAGTTCCGTTCTTTACAGCATCAGCTTTAATATTATTCCATTGTTTTAAAGTTTCTAAAGGAACATCATTATGATTTAAGGCTACCCGGTACAAACCCTCTTTGCCTTTTACAGCATAATATACCGGTACAAAAGTTTCATCTGCATCGGCATTACCAGCTTGAAAAAAATTTGAGTTATTCAGAGGTATCCGGATGTTTTGTCCAAGACTTAAACCGCTTTCCAGCTGCAGGTTATTAAATGGGGCTATATCCCTGGGGCTGATATTGTAAATTCTTCCAATGCTGTAGTAATTCTCTTTTGGCGCAACCTTATGAGTGATGAAAAGGTTTGGGGAGACACCCTCCACCAATAAGGTCTTATCCTGGGCCGATGTAAAGAAGGGAAGGATCAAAAGCAGGAAGAAAAATTTTTTCATATTGGATAAATTTTCGTTACAAAGAAACGGAAATTTGTTGGTTGAGGCAGCTATTCATTTGTTAAGAATTCTCCACCCTTTTGGATAATAATTATTTATACGGTTTGCCATAATTTTTACCCAGCCAATAGGCAATGCACTATATGTAAGCAATACCCATCCCTTAAAATCAGTTTCTATTTTAATTTCTTCTTTACGCAGGTATTGCAATGCTGTTTGTTTATCTACTTCCAGTTTTGGCAATGATGCATTGATGATAGTACTTATAGCAAGGTCATGGGCAGGTATCAATTCATTACGAATTATAGTGCCCAGTGTTACACCTGCTTTTTTTATGTACAGTGCAGACTGGATCCGTGCAAGGTCTTCTTCAAGATGAACAGGTATTGCAATTACTTCTTCATGTTGCTTTATAAAAAAAAACTCTTCAGTATTAGCCAGGTAAGGTTTTAATATTTCAATATCCTTTGGAGCAAAGCTTCCTTTGTTTTTAACTTTTGTCCTGAGCGAAGTCGAAGGATGACTTGTGACTTCAAGCATTTCCTTTTCTCCAAAAGCTTTTTTAAATGCTGCAATAAAAAAACCTTCGCCTTTTACTTTATCAGGATAAAATCGATACCCAAATGCTTTTTGTTTTCCTGAAACCGTTTCTACTATCCCCCACTCTTTATCTACTTTCAACGCTAAACTTCCAAATTTCAACTCCCCTACCAGCCAGTCGGCAATTACTTCATCTTCCTCTTGCGAATAAGAACAGGTAGAATAGATCAACACACCGCCGGGTTTTAGCGAAGGGAAAATATCTGCAAGAATTCTTTGCTGGCGCTGTGCACAAAGGGCCACATTGTTTTCGCTCCATTCATTAATGGCATTGGGATCCTTACGAAACAAACCGCTTCCGCTGCAGGGAGCATCTACAACAATTACATCAAAATAATTTTGCAGGCGCTGAAAATCTCTTGGATCGTTGTTGGTAACAATTGTATTGGCTGCTCCCCACTTGGTGATATTTTCAGCCAAAATATTCACTCTTGGTTTTATCACTTCATTACTTATCAATAAACTGTCTTTTGAAATGACCGATTGAATTAAAGTAGATTTTCCACCGGGTGCAGCGCAGAGGTCTAATATTTTTAAAGGCTTTGAAAGATCAGCTGTTTGTTTTAAAGCTTCCTCAATAAACATGGAGCTGGCTTCCTGTACATAATAAACTCCTGCATGAAAGAGTGGATCTAAGGTAAAAGAAGGACGTTCCGGTAAATAAAAACCGCTTGAGGTCCAGGGAACAGCTCCTTCTATTTTGAATTTTCCCGCAGGGCCCTGTGGAGCATTCTGAATTTTAAATTTCGCAGAATTGACCCTGATCGATGTTATCTGCCCACCTGATTCATGCACTTCTTTAAAAGCTTCTTCATTAAAGCCTTTTATATTTTGTAGCGAGCGTATTAAAGGAATAGGTAAGTTCAAATATTATTTTTAACTGGCTAAAGTTATGGAGAACAAAATAAAAAGCCCCGGCAGAAAACTGTCAGGACTTTAAAAACAACACTGATCTGAAATATTTAAAAACCAAGACCTACTGTAAAGCCTCTTGCAAGGCCTGGAAAATCAAGCTGTGCAACTGCAAGACCTGTAGTAAGATCTACTGTGTATAATTTTGTGCTGGTGCCAATGGTAAATAACCCATAGGCCTTATTTGATTTGCTGCCAATATCAAAACCGTTATCGGTAGTTATATTGATACCTAGAGAACCTACTTCAACCAATGTTCCATTGTTGGGTGGGTTTTGTGTATATAATTTATCTGTGGTGGCATCAATTACCAGCAATGTTGTTGTTGTAGTGCCTGCAAAATTATTGGTGTAAGCTGCGGCGGCAACTGAAGGTGTGCCCGGATTTAATGAACCATCTACAGCTGCTAACATGCCGGTGTTAGGATCTAAGCGAAGGTTTTGGCCCGTGTTACTTACTACACGTATTCTGTCAACAACCGGGTTAAAATCAAACCCAAATGAAGTGCCCGACAGTAAAGTAGTAAAAGGCGCTGTACCTACTACGGCTGCTGCCCCACTGCTCATATTGATAATATATAACCTGCTGGTACTACCCAGTGCATATAACTGCCCGGTTGCAGGGCGCATATCTATACCTAAAATATTCTCTCCCGTCTGTAAACCTGTAATGGCTTTTGTTGCAAGCATAGGTGATGAGGGTGCTGCTAAATTAAAAATTAAAAGATTGTTGCTGTTGTCAACACCGTAACCAACCGGCTGCGTTGGGATGGCCACTCCAATGATCGAAGTAGATAATCTTCCAAGATCAATAAGTTTACCATTTAAGGTATCAAGCTGGTAAAGATTTGTTACACCTCCTATAGTTAAAGGAACAAGTGCTACACGGTTATCTGGTGAAATATCAAAATCGCTGGCGCCT
The DNA here is from genome assembly GCA_043752205.1 of Chitinophagaceae bacterium. Taxonomy (GTDB): domain Bacteria; phylum Bacteroidota; class Bacteroidia; order Chitinophagales; family Chitinophagaceae; genus Ferruginibacter. Next base: position 12,586 of record JAYUYX010000070.1, on the reverse strand, counting down.
GTACCTACCAGGCCTAAGCTGCCTATTTTGGTTATGGTGCCATTATTTGGAGGATCCTGTTTGAATAAACTAAAGTTATCAATATCAAATAAAGTAGTTGCAGATGCACCGGCAAAACTATTTGTATAAGCTACACCGGTAATTTTTTCAGCATTATTGATATTGCCATCAGTGGCAGCAAGTGCGCCGGTCTCAGGGTGTAAACGAATGTTTTCACCCACGTTACTTACCACTCTTATGCGATCAACTGTGGGGTTAAAATCAAACCCTGCTATTGTACCAATAAGACCCGGGGTGAATGGAGCAGTGCCAACGGCCCTCGCAGCTCCTGTTTCTGTATTGATAACATACAGCCTGTTGCTGCTACCTAAGCCGTATAACTGCCCTGTGGCCGGTCTGAAGTCTATGCCCCGCAGGCTTTCTCCAGATTGCATGCCCGTGATAGCAACTGTAGCCATAGCTGTTGTTGATGCATTGGCATTATATTTTACTAATTGATTGGTAGATGAAAGACCAAAAAACTCCAGGTTGGGTTTTACTATTGGGGTTGGTGGCGGTGGCGGTGGGGGTGGTGGTGGTGTTCCCGGGGTAACTACATCGTCTTTACTGCATGCGCTCAATAACATTACCACAGCAGCAACCAAGGGTAAGAATATTTTTTTCATCATTGTTGATTTTTGGTTAAAGAAGCAGTTACGTATAAATGATAGGTAGGGTTTGAAAATGTTAAAAAAGATGAAAGACCTGGGGATTTGAGTTTGTTTGAGCTACAGAAGTGGTTTGATGTTTTGCTGCTGATTAATTTTTATTTTCGCTTACATCAAATCAATTTACTATGTCATTACAGTTAGACCGGTCTTCTTTTGGAAACCCTGCAAATGCAGGCAACGTACTAAACCCGATAGATGCCTACCAATTATTAAGTGACTGGGTAAAGAATGAAAGGCTTCAACTACACATGAGGCAGGTGGCACATTTAATGAAATGCTGGGCAGCCGAAAAAGAAGAGCTGAATGAAGCGGATCAATGGCGCTGGGAAATGGCCGGCCTTTTACATGATGCCGATTGGGACCAATGGCCCGAGCTGCATTGCAAAAAAATTATTGAGGAACTGGAAATCCGCAATATTGATCCGGAGATTATCAGAGCCATTGCCAGCCATGGCCCCAATCATTTTGGCGTGATACCTGAAACCAAAATGGATAAAATGCTATATGCTTTTGATGAATTGAGCGGCTTAACACATGCCTATAGTTTAATGCGGCCCGAAGGATATACAGGAATGGAATTGAAGGGCATTAAAAAGCGGTTTAAAGATAAAAGTTTTGCTGCCGCTGTAAGCAGGGATGAAATTGTGGAAGCGATGCAGATGGCTGGGGTGGAGTTGGAAGCGATTATGCAGTTTATTATAGAGAAGCAGGGAGAAGTGAAATAATGAAATAAAAAAAGGTTCGTCTCAAAACGAACCTTTTTTGAAAAAATTGTTGGGGGATTATTTTACAAAGATTGAATAAGCTTCTGCATTAGTACCACTGTTTAAAGCAGTAGCAACACCATTTTTCCAGATTTTAGCCACACGTGTGGGTCCATTATCTTCACTTCCTGCAACATAAACATTGGAACCAAAAACAAATACTGAATAGCCATACCCTATATTAGAACCATTAGTTAATGAAGTTGCACCACCATTTTTCCACACTTTTGCTACATCCACTGTTCCGTTGTTCTCATACCCTGCAACATAAACATCAGTACCTGACACATATACTGAATTAGCTTGCGCATCATTTACTCCAGTGGTTAATGAAGTAGCAACACCATTTTTCCAGATCTTTGCCACAAGGATTGCTCCACTGTATTCTGCACCGGCAACATAAACATCGGAACCTGATACAAATACCGATGAAGCATACCCATCATTAGAACCACTTGATAAGGAAGTAGCAATACCATTTTTCCAAACTTTTGCCACCTCAACTGTACCGTTGTTTTCATATCCGGCAACATAAACATCGGAACCTGATATAAATACCGATTGAGCATAGCCATTATTAGAACCACTTGATAAGGAAGTAGCAATACCATTTTTCCAAACTTTTGCAACTACAACTGTTCCGTTGTATTCAATTCCTGCAACATATACATCAGGGCCAGAAACAAAAACTGAGATTGAACTGGCATTATTTGTGCCATTTGTTAAAGAAGTTGGCGCTCCGTTTTTCCAGACCTTTGCTACCTGAATTGTAGATGCATTATCCTCCCCTCCTGCTATATATACATCAGTACCGGACACAAAAATACCGGAGCCAGTAGCATTAGTAGCTCCATTTGTTAAAGCAGTGGCCACTCCATTTTTCCAGACTTTAGCAACAGCAGCTGTTCCATTCGATTCAAATCCCGCTACATACACATCCGGCGTTGCCGATGTTGTTGTAAAACTCAAATCTGCCCCATACGCCGTACCCACGCTATTGGTTGCATAAGCACGAACATAATATGTTGTACCTGCAGTTAAACCAGTTATAGCACTTGTAAATGTACCAATACCTGTACCATCTGTTGTTTTGGTTGATAAAGCAATGGTTGGGTTTGCAGTTGTACTCCAGCAAACACCACGGGCTGTTACGGCTGCGCCGCCATCGGTACTTATTGATCCTCCGCTTGCGGCAGTTGTATTTGTTATGGCTGATATAGCTGTGGTTGTTATTGTGGGTATGGTTGGCACAGCTGATGTTGTAAAAACTGAATCGCCACCATAAGATGTGCCCACACTGTTTGTTGCATAGGCCCGTACATGGTAGGTAGTAGCAGTAGTTAAACCTGTTATGGCACTTGTAAAGATACCGGTACCTGTACCATTGATTGTTTTGGTTGATAAAGCAATTGTGGGATTTGCTGTTGTGCTCCAGCAAACGCCACGGGCTGTTACTGTTGCACCACCATCAGTAACAACATTTCCACCACCTGTTGCAGTTGTCATGGTTATTGATGATAGGGACGCTGTTGTTACTGTTGGCAATGCTGTTGACGTATTGGTTGTTGTAAAATTTATCTCGTTACCATAAGCTGTTCCTGCGCTGTTGGTTGCATAAGCACGAACATAATAAACAGTTGTAGCAGTAAGGCCTGTAGTGTTGCTTGCAAAAATTCCGCTTCCGGTGCCATCGGTTGTTTTTGTTGATAAAGCAACAGTAGGGTTTGCAGATGTGCTCCAACAAACGCCACGGGCTGTTATTGCGGCTCCACCATTGTCTGTTATGTTTCCACCGCTTGTTGCTGTGGTAGATGTTATTGATGTTACCGGTGCAGTTGTCAGCGTTGGTAATGTTGCTACAATATTTTCAGAACTAATTTCTTTTTGGCAACTGAAAGTTATAATGGCCAATAGAATTATGCAGAGAAGCGTTTTCATGTTTGGTATTATTTAATGACTAAATATATGAAAGCATTTCTATTTTTAAACCAGAAAGGCTGGTATTACTATAGAAAGTTCAGAAATTCAAAAACAAAATCCCGCTGGGATGATATAAAAAAATGTTACCCTGCAGCTATTGCAATTCCATATTTATCTCATAAGCTGTTATTTGGTGAGGGTAATAAGCATAATAGACATTGTCCTCATTTATATTGTAGCCTTTGATTTTTGATTGTCTTGCTATCTCCAGGTATTTATTTTTAAGCTCCGTGTTGTTGGCCCTTTTGTACAGCATGCCTAAATAATAATTTGCATCGGGATGCGCCTGATATATTGCAATACATTTTTGCAAATTTTCTTTTGCCTTATCATTTTCATTCATTTCATAATACAGTATGCCCATGTACAGGAATGAATTAAAATGTATCCGGCTTTGCTTTTCTATATTACCACCAGTTTGAATAAAAAAATCTTTCTTAAAATTCTCTTCTGCCAGGGAATAATTACCCAGTTCCAGATTGCATAAACCTTCATAAAAGGGATAGGTATGATCCATTTCGTAATTGTTTGGAGTAAGCAGTTGTGCATTTTTAAAATCAATTATTGCGCCTTCATAATCTTTAGTAAAAATACATTTTAAGAAACCCCGGTATGCAGTATAATTTTTAGGTTCCAGTTCAACAGCTTTATCTTCCAGTGGAAATGCTTTGGCATAATCTCCATACTTTATGTAGGGAATGGCTTTAAGCTGATACGCCTTGGCTATATTGGGACAAAGGGTAATCAAACTGTCGCAATACAGTTGCCATTGAGGGCTGTTGTAACTGTATTTTTCCGCACCATTATCAAGATATTTCTCACTCAGGCTATCCCGAATCTTTTTATCTAAACAGTCATATTTTACCGTTGTATTAAGCGGTGCCTGGCAAAAGCCAAAATGCACGATCAATAAAAAATTAAGGAATAATATTAATGACTTTGCCATTTTTAATTTTAAAGGTTACAAATGCTTTGTAAGAATATGTGTCTCCTTCTTTTGATTTTGCAATTTTCCATTTATTCAAAATTTTTAAAAAGGCAAATAATTCATTTACCAGATTTTTATTAAAATGACTTGCAGAATATTTTCCATCAGTCTGTAGTACCTGTGTTTTGGGTAATAGTTTTCCTTCGCAATCAACCATAAAGCGAAAAGTAATGTATCCGCTATTTAAATAGTTCTCATTTTTTTCTTGCAGAAATATCTGTACTTTCTTTAAAAGTGATGCTGAGTTTTCAGGATACTTGCCACCCACACTATAGAAGTAACCATATATTTTAGGACATTTTTCATTTTGAGTAGAGATAGTATCCATATACTCTCCATCAGGCAGTACAAAATTTTGTGCAAAGGTTTGGCTAGTTAGCAGCAGAAATATACCTGAAATGATCAGTTTAAGAGTTAGTCTGTTTGGCATGTATCATAAATATACAGCGGCAGCTTTGCTATATATCAGCTATGTGGTCAATTAACAAATGATTAAACTAAATACGGGAATTATTTTACGCTTAGATAAAGGAGAGGTGAGATAATGTAGTTTCTTATGGTTCTTTAACTGCTCTCCATTGTATAAAAACTCAATGTTTTAAATTCTTCTTTTTTGCTTCTCCGAACAAGAACCAAATCCTTTTGTTATTCTTTCGATGATACTAGATTATCATTTTTATAAAATTCAGTTTTAGTCTGTGAACCAGCATTAGAAAAGTACCTCCATTCTCCTTCTTTTTTTGTATCGCTATAAATTTCAATAGCCTTAAGTTGACCATTATCATAAAATGTTTTGCAAGTATCATTAAGAAAGCTGTCTTTCATATATCCTACCTGGCTTAACTGGCCGTTCTCATGATAAATCTTAAAGAAGCCTTGAGTTCATTAGTGTCTTCAGAAGTAGAATTAAATTCTGAGCAACTAATAAAACATAATGAGAATATCAATAAAAGTATGGTCCTGTTCATGAATGATACATTAAGTTTCAACTTCGCTACTATCTCCTACATGTCCCTCCCCTCGGGGGAGGATAGGAGGGGCCCGTCTTCTAAACATTTTTCACTTCTCCGCATAAATCCTGCAACACCTTTTTAGCATCGCCAAACAGCATACTTGTTTTGGGTTGAAAAAAAAGATCATTTTCTATACCGGCATAACCGGGTTTCATGCTGCGCTTGTTTACAATTACATTTTTGGCAAGCTCTACTTCCAGTATGGGCATGCCGTAAATGGGCGAGGTTGCATCATTCTTTGCAGCTGGGTTCACCACGTCGTTGGCGCCAAGGATGAGGACCACATCACAATTCTTGAATTCATCGTTGGCCTGTTCCATCTCCAGTAATTTTTCATAACTCACATCAGCTTCGGCCAGGAGTACGTTCATATGGCCGGGCATGCGGCCGGCTACGGGGTGTATGGCATATTTTACTTCCACGCCTTTTTCGCTCAATATTTTTTCAAGCTCATGACAAACATGCTGCGCCTGCGCAACAGCCAATCCATAGCCCGGTACCACCATTACTTTGTTGGCATAACTCATCAGCATAGCCGCATCGGCAAGACTAACTTCCTTAACATGGCCCTGCTCTTTACCACCTGTTGCTGCTGCAGTTTTGTTGCCGCCGAAAGAACCTATCAATACATTTTGTAAAGAGCGGTTCATGGCCTTACACATGAGTATGGTAAGCAATGTACCAGCTGCACCAACTAAGATACCGCCGGTGAGCATTACTTTATTATCGTATAAAAATCCGCCGCAGGCCGCAGCCACGCCGGTAAATGAATTGAGCAGGGATATTACTACTGGCATATCAGCACCGCCAATAGGCATAACAAACAATACACCATAAACTAAAGACAAACCTAAAATGCCATAGAGTAAAAAACTTTGTGTTGGATCATAAACAAGATAAGCACCTGCTGCCAGCGCAACTGCAAGTATGAGAAGATTAAGAATATTCTGGCCGGTAAAACTAAAATCTTTTACACTGCCATTTAGTTTGCCCCAGGCGATCATGCTGCCCGCAAAAGAAACGGAGCCGATTATTAAACCCAAAACAATTATTAAAACAGTTGGCTGCACTTCGGCTGCACTTACAATACCTGTGGCAATTTCGTGTGAAAGATGGTTAAATTCTACAACCGATATTAATGCAGCACAGGCCCCACCCATACCATTGAACATGCTCACCATCTCCGGCATGGCCGTCATCTTTACTTTTTTTGCAGCGAGTGTACCAATGATGCCACCAACAAGCAATCCTCCAAATATCCATGCATAGTTTCCGAGGCGGTCACCTGTTTCGGGACTTGAATATAAAAAGATAGTGCCTAAAATAGCAATGCCCATCCCGAATGCTGCCAGTAAATTTCCTTTACGTGCAGTAGCCGGATTAGATAACATCTTAAGCCCGATAATGAATGTTACCGAAGCGATGAGGTAGCAGAGTGTTAGAATATTTGGTCCCATGGTATTAATTAAAAAGTAAAAAGTAAAAAATCAAAAAAAGAGCCTGCACATTTTTTAATTTTTACTTTTGAATTTTGACTTATTTATTTCTTTTTCTTGAACATCTCCAACATCCTGTCTGTTACCACAAAACCACCAACCACATTTAATGTACCCAGCACTACAGCTAAAAATCCAAGAACCAATGCCAGGTAATTATCAACTTCTGCTTTACCCATAATGATGATGGCACCTATTACCACTACACCATGTATTGCATTGGCGCCACTCATAAGCGGTGTGTGCAATACGCTTGGCACACGGCCTATCACTTCAATACCAACGAATATCATGAGGATGACGATGTAGATGATCTGCTGGTTGGTTGAGATAAAATCAAGAATTTTAAAATCTACCTTATCACTAAAAGCTTCCGAGTATTTAACACCTGCCTTGTGAGCCGCATACATCATTGAAGCTACACGTCCTAAATATGCTAGAAATAAGACTGATATAACCCAAAGTACTTTTTTCATAAGTTCCACTATTTATTATTTTCTTAGTTGGTTTACTAAGATCCATTGTAAACCTTTTCCATACTGAATATTTCTTAATAACCTAAAATGTATTTACTCTTTCGTTAATTATCTTTCCTTCGTGTGTTATACAGGTTCCCTTAACCAGGTCATCTGCAAAATTCAGGTTCAAATTTCCTTCCTTATCGATCATCAACTGTAAAAAGTTTAAAATATTTTTTCCGTACAATTTACTTGCATCGCTGGGCATGGTTGCAGCCAGGGCAGAATTACCTACAATACTTACACCATTATGAACTACCGTTTCATCATTCTTTGTAAGATCGGTATTGCCACCTGTTGCTGCTGCAAGGTCAATAATAACTGAGCCGTTCTTCATGCCTGCCATCATTTCGGCAGTAATTAATATTGGTGCTTTTTTACCGGGTATCTGGGCTGTAGTAATAACAATATCGGCTTTAGCAACACTCTCTGCGATTTTTGCTTTTTGTCGCTGCATAAAATCTTCTGTCTGCTCCACTGCATAGCCGCCAGCTTTGCTGGCATCTGCTGCACCTTCTACTTCAATAAATTTTGCCCCCAGGCTCATCACTTCTTCTTTTACTGCAGGCCGGGTATCAAATACTTCAACAATGGCGCCCAGCCTGCGTCCCGTGGCAATAGCCTGGAGGCCTGCAACACCGGCACCAAGTATCAACAACTTGGCAGGGGGTATGCTACCCGCTGCTGTCATGAACATGGGGAAATATTTAGGAAACACATTTGCCGCCATCAACACCGCTTTGTAACCTGCAATATTGGCCTGGCTGCTTAAAATATCCATGCTTTGTGCACGGGTTGTACGTGGCAGCATATCCATGCTGAAAACGGTTACACCTTTTTGTGCAAGCTCGTTCATCAGGTTGCCATTGAACAAAGGTTGATAAACACCGAGAAAAATATTAGATGTTTGATGTTCGATGTCAGATGTATGAGGAGCATTTATACTCAGAAGAATTTTACTGCCTTGCAAAACTTCGGCTCTTGTTTTTATGGATGCACCAGCCTCAATATATTTTTCATCGTTGGCAAATGCGGTAACGCCTGCATTGGATTCTACACAAACTTCTACATTCCATTTTTTAAGGATAGTAATATGTTCAGGTAACAGGGAGACTCTGGTTTCGGGAGATGGTTCTTTTAAAACGCCGATTATCATAATTTGAATTATTGCGACTAAGATAGGGAAAATTAAAACCGAATGGAGTAGTGCTGTGGAATTTTAAAATCGGGGTTGAAAAAAACGATGCCGATAAAAAAAAGATCGATGGTTAAAGTTACTGATGAATGTTGCTTTATAGCAGCCCAGGCAGCTTCCATTCCGGCACTCCAGTGTATATCATCAAAAATTAATATGGTCGAACCGGTTGAATGGTTTAAAAGTTGTTGAAAATAGTCTAAGGTAGGTTCCTTGCGGTGATTGCCATCTATAAAAGCAAGATCAACATGATCTATGTTGGATAAGAGGCCGGGGAGCATTTTTGTAAAATCACCTGTTGTTAGCTGAATATTTTTAAGGCCAATCCTGTTAAATGTGTTGTGTGCTATGGCGGCAATAGATCTGGAACCCTCAATTGTATAAACCACTCTATTATTATTTCCAGCAGCCAGGTAAGCAGTAGTAATGCCGAAAGAAGTACCCAGCTCTACAATTTTTTCAGGCTTGTAATATTGTACCAACCGGTATAGGAGCTGTGCATATTTTACAGATTTTAATGATGAAGCAGCAATATCAGCAACAACTCGTGATTTAGTTTTAATTACAGCAGAGCCTGCCCCAAAATCTTCCACTTCAATTACACCTGCTTGCTTAAGCAACTGTTGACGTGCTTTTTCAATAATGGGGTAGCAATCGTAATTTCCTTTATCTCTTAAAACATTTTTTATAAAGTCAAATACAAAGGGAGAATGAATGCCGTGGCCTTTTCCGCTGGAAGCAGTGAGGTAGTACTGTATATACTTTTTTGCAAGTTGAAAACGGGTATACAATTATGAATTATAAGTTATGATTTATAAATTGGGGATCCTTACCCAGGTTTGAAACGAATATGCAAAGGCATGCTTTTCATCGGCTTTAAAATCCTTTGCAGAATCTAATTGCCATTTATTTTCATCAATATCAGGGAAAAAAGTATCGCCTTCAATTGCAGCATGCACCCTTGTTAAATAAATCTTATCTGCTATATCCATGCTTTGCTTATAAATTTCGCCGCCGCCGATAATAAATGCTTCCTTACAATTTGTTTCTGCTGCTTTACGCAAAGCATCCTGCAGGCCGGCAGCCACAATTACCTTTTCAGCATTCCAATTGTTTTGCCTGGTAATAACAATATTGAACCTTCCGGGTAATGGCTTATTAACTGACTCATAGGTTTTGCGGCCCATGATCACCGGCATCCCCCAGGTAGTATTCTTAAAAAATTTAAGGTCGTTTGGTAAATGCCATAGCAATTGGTTTTCTTTACCAATTGAATTATTTTCTGCAGCAGCTACGACTAATGATATTTTCATAAATAAGAAATGAGGAATGTAAAATAAGAAATAAGGAAGTTACACAGCTCATACAATCGTGTAATATTTGGTAATTACAGAGATCATTTGGGTTTATTGTTACTTTTTGCTGTTTCAATGCTCTTCAAAAAAATTGCCATCAACTCATTACATTCCTTCAATGCAGCAGTAACTTTTTCACTTGTAGATAAAGGCTTTTCACATATTATTCTCAAGTTCACTCTTGTTTCCCTTATTTCTTTCAAAACCAATTTCATTTTATGAATGAAATCAGCAGGGGATTCTGCAGCCTGGGCTTCGCCATAGTTTAAAGCAGGTGCAGTGCAGCTTTTGGATAATTGAAATTCTAAATTCTGCCCGGCTTTGGTATTAGGCAATGATTCACAAATGCCCAGGCACATACAAGCGAATTTCACCAGCCTGTCTTCAAGGTCATATTTTTTGTCCATAGGGTTAAAAATTAAGGGTAATTAAAAAATAATATACTCTTCAACTTCCTTATTTCAAATTCCTTATTTTTTATTCCTTATTCCTAAATTGCAACGGGTGCTTTTATAGCGGGATGCGATTCATAATTCATCAATTCAAAATCCTCAAACTTAAAATCAAAGATATCTTTAACAGCAGCATTGATCTTCATTTGTGGTAAAGAAAAAGGCGTTCTTGTCAATTGCAGGTTAGCCTGCTCAAAATGGTTATTGTATAAATGCACATCGCCAAAGGAATGCACAAACTCTCCGGGCTCCATATCACAAACCTGTGCAATCATCATCGTTAATAACGCATAAGATGCAATATTGAAAGGCACACCCAAAAACACATCCGCACTACGCTGATAAAGCTGGCAACTCAATTTTCCATTTGCTACGTAAAACTGGAACAAACAATGACATGGCATCAGTTTCATTTTGGGCAACTCGGCCACGTTCCATGCACTGATTATCATGCGGCGGCTGTCTGGGTTTGTCTTAATGGTATTGATAAGTTCTTTTACCTGGTCCACTTCTACCCCATCTGTTCCGACCCAACTGCGCCATTGCTTACCATATACAGGACCAAGATCACCGTTCTCATCTGCCCATTCATCCCATATTTTTACTTTGTTTTCTTTTAAGTAATTGATATTGGTATCGCCCTGCAAAAACCAAAGCAACTCATAAATAATACTTTTAAGATGACATTTTTTAGTAGTAACCAATGGAAATCCTTCTGCTAAATTGAACCGCATCTGGTATCCAAAAACACTTCTTGTGCCGGTGCCGGTGCGGTCGCTTTTATCTGTACCTGTTTCAATAATATGTTTAACTAAATCAAGATATTGCTGCATGAATGCAAAATAAGTTAAAAGTTGAAAGGTAAAAGTTGAAAGTTATTAAGAAGTAAAAAACTTCCTAAATCGAAAGCTTTACTATCAACCATCAATTATCAACTATTAACTAAGCCGTATCTTTGCGGTGGAGAAAAAATATGAGTAAAGGAAAAGTTTTAATGGCCATGAGCGGTGGTATCGACAGCACTGTTGCCGCTTTAATGCTTCATAAAGAAGGCTATGAAGTAGTTGGCATTACTATGAAAACATGGGACTATGCCGCCAGTGTTGGCACAACAGGTAAAAAAGAGACCGGCTGCTGCAACCTCGACAGTTTTAATGATGCCCGGCAGGCAGCGGTACAGCATGGCTTTCCGCATTTTATTTTAGACATCAGGGAAGAGTTTGGCGATTTTGTGATAGAAAATTTTGTGGATGAGTATATTGCCGGCCGTACTCCCAATCCCTGTGTGATGTGCAATACGCATATCAAGTGGCGGGCATTAATGAAAAGAGCCGATGCATTGAATTGTGATTTTATTTCTACCGGTCATTATGCCCAGGTACATCAGCATACAAACGGCAGGTATTTTATACGCAAGGGTATTGATGATACCAAGGATCAAAGCTATGCCCTGTGGGGATTGCAGCAGGACCTGCTGAGTCGTACCATTTTACCATTGGGTACTTATCACAAAAAAGATATCCGCCAGATGGCACATGATTTTGGTTACCCAGAGTTGGCAAAAAAGAACGAGAGCTACGAAATATGTTTTGTGCCCGATAACGACTACCGTGGTTTTTTAAAACGAAAGGTTGAAGGACTTGAAGAACGTGTTAATGGCGGAAATTTTATTGATAAAAATGGAAAGATACTCGGTCAGCATAAGGGCTACCCTTTTTATACCATAGGACAAAGAAAAGGATTGAATATTGCCCTGGGCAAGCCAGCTTTTGTAACGGAGATCTTACCCGAAACCAATACCGTGGTACTTGGTGAAGAGCTTGACCTAAACCGCAGTGAAATGAAAGTAAACCAGCTTAACTGGTTAAAATATGATGGCATTACAGATGGAATGGAGGCCACAACCAAGATCAGGTATAAAGATAAAGGCGCCCTGAGTAACCTATATACATACGAAAATGGTATAAATGTGCGTTTTTATGAAGATGTAAAAGGAGTGGCTCCGGGGCAGAGTGCTGTTTTTTATGAGGGTGACGATGTTATTGGAGGAGGTGTCATTCAGCGCACCGGGCAACCTTTTGGTTTATAATTGTATCTATCTTTGTAATATACTTT
>JAYUYX010000069.1:0-2529 GCA_043752205.1 Chitinophagaceae bacterium | reverse complement strand
TTTGAACTTTTGTCTGCAAATAAACCCGTTGGAAGATCAATGGAAATTTTTATAGCATCTGCATTATTAATATGGTTTACCAATGATGCAGCAATTCCTTTCAATAGTTTATTTAATCCGCTGCCGAGCAATGCATCTATTATAATATCAGTAGTTTGTAATTCAGGAAAATCATCCACAGATTTGATAGAATGAATATCGGTACCAAGCAGTTGAAGCCTTTGCAGGTTGATCTGAAAATTATCGGTACCTGTATTTCCCAATTCCAGTATATAAACTGTAACGCTGCAGTTATTTTGTTTAAGCAGTCTTGCAATGGCCAATCCATCGCCGCCATTATTGCCATTACCGCAAAAGATCCGGAAATGATAGAGCCCTAAATTTTTCCCGATCAGCCATTTGTAACAGGCTGTGGAAGCTCTTTCCATCAAATCAATGGAATTTATTGGTTCATTGGAAATAGTAAACCCATCCCATTGTTTTATTTGTGCTGCTGAAAAGATTTTCATACAAGTAAGATACGAAGAATTTAAGCGGGGCGGAAGCAGGAGAGCGTTATATCTTATCAAGGGTTGCCCTTGTCATTTCGTTTTCTACATCCCCCGTATTTAAAGTAGTGGCAGGTTCAAATAAGATGATATGCACTTCTTCATTGGCAACGGGTTTATGTTCAACTCCTCTCGGCACAATTAAAAATTCGCCTTCATTTATTTCTATCGTCTTATCACGCAATTCCATAGTCAACATGCCTTTTATCACCAGGAACAATTCATCTTCGTGGTCATGCTTATGCCATACAAATTCGCCTTTTAACTTTACCGCTTTTACGTGTTGGTTATTTAATTCACCAATAATTCTTGGATTATAATGATCTGTAAATAGGGAGAATTTTTCAATAAGGTTTACTTTTTCCATATTGCATGAAATTTTAAGTTTGGCTATGCTTTATAGCATCGAAGATGATCGAAAAAAGATGCAGTAAGAACCACAGCAATCCAAGCGTGGCTAATATGATATTTCTTATGCGTGAACCATTAGTTTTCATATAAGATGATCATAATTTTAATAATTGCTCATGTAATGCAAGCACCTGCGGCAACAGCATTTCCTGTTCATCATTTTTAATTACAAAATCGCAGAGTTTCATTTTAATGATCTCGTCAAGTTGTTTATCCATCCGGGCTGCAACCTCTTCCCTTGTGATTCCATCCCTATGCATTGTTCGCTGCATGCGTAATGGGGCAGGGGCAGTAACGCCTATTACATGATCTAAATGCTGATGAGCACCGCTTTCAAAGATCAGTGCTGCTTCTTTAATACAATAAGGAGAAGTCTGTTTTTGCATCCAGTCAGCAGCATCTTTTAGCGTAGCAGGATGTACAAGGCTGTTGAGCAATTGTAATTTTTCGGGTGTTGCAAAAACAATATCAGCAAGTAGTTTCCTGTTTAGCTCTCCGGCGGCATAAATACTATCCCCAAAATGCTTTTTGATCTGCTCTTTTAATTCGCCATCCTGGTTCATTAACCGCTTTGCCATATCATCTGCATAATACACAGGTATGCCCAGTACTTCAAATACTTTGGCTACGGTGGTTTTGCCGCTCCCAATGCCGCCTGTGAGACCAATTTTGAGCATGATTCTTATAACTTAAAGTTAGAAAAGCTGTCAGGCTGAGCCTGTCGAAGCTGAGGTGTAAAATAGTAATACCGCCTTCGACAAGCTCAGGCTGACATTCATTGTAAATAAAAAATCCGAAACTGAGATTTGATGTCTCTAATTTCGGATTTAGAATTTAGTATTTCAATATTTATTTTTTTACTTCAGCAATCGGCTTGTTGATATTGGCCGTCCACTCCATGCTGATTGCACTGCGTTCAATTTTGATATAACTGCCCGGGCTGGTTTCCAGCATCAAGGTAGCATCATCATTTACTTTATTTACAGTACCGTGTATGCCGGCAATGGTTACAATTTTATCACCTTTCTGCAGGTTGTTGATAAACTCCTTCTGCTTTTTTGCTTTTTTTGCCTGTGGCCTGATCATGAATAACCAGAATACAAGGATCATTAATCCCATCATAATTAATGTGCCTGAACTTCCACCTTTTCCACTGGGGTCCATCATCAAAAAAATACTTAGTAGTTGCATGTTGTTTTTTATTTAATTTAAAAGTTATTGCTAGTTTATTTAATTTTTTCTACGTCGCCTGTTAATGTCAACGGTGGAAATTCCGGTTTTGCATTTGAAACCACCGTGATAGATTTATGTGCATTTCCAACCCTGCCTTTACTATCAAATATCACTTTGATAAAGCCAATCTCCCCCGGCATTATTGGTCTTTCAGGTTTTTGGGGAACGGTACAACCGCAACTTGCAGTAGCATCTACAATTACTAAAGGCTTGCTACCTGTATTTTTAAAGCGGTAACTGTATTCCACTTTTTCGCCATCGGTTACTTTACCAAAATTGTATGCTGAATCTATGATCTGCACAGAAGTAGAATCCTTTAAAGCAATTTCTTTTTGTG
>JAYUYX010000068.1:0-2534 GCA_043752205.1 Chitinophagaceae bacterium | reverse complement strand
CTGGTATAGCGGAGTAAAAGAAGATTTTATCATACAACCACTAACAGTGGCTCCAAATAATCTTTATTCAGCCACGATAACAGATTCAACGAATTTATTTACTAATCCTTCGGTTCAGTTATTACAGCAGCAACAAATAAATGCAAAACAAAATATTGCACTGCAAAAAAGTAAGGCACTGCCGGGATTAGCTTTTGGATATTTTAACCAGGGGGAACGTGATACCAAATGGTCTAACCGCTTTCGTTTCGGAGTTACAATTCCATTATGGTTTGGCCAGTACCAAAGTAAAATAAACGCTGCGAAAACGGAGCAACTCGTATTGCAAAGCAAACAGGAAGGCTTACAACAGGAAATATCATTACAGGCAATTAATACCGGTGGCGAAATACAAGCCACCTGGCAATCGGTGCAATATTATCAACAAACCGGGTTACCTAAAGCCCGGGAAGTTATCATTACTTCGCAACGTTTTTTTGTAAGTGGCGAAATAGATTATATCAGTTTACTAAGAAATAGCAATGATGCCTATAGTGTTTATCTGAAATACCTGGAAGCTGTAAGAAATTACAATAGGAGTGTTATTAATTATCAATATTTAATGGGACAGTTATGAAAAGAATATTAATTATTTTATTGTGGTTGCCGGCATTGGCCTTTGCGCATGGAGGCGAAGATCATGGCGATGCTAAAAAGACAACCAATTCTGCCCTCAGCTATTTTTCATCAGAAGCATTTTCTGATAAATATGAATTGCTGGTAAAATACAACCCGATCATTCCAGGCAAAGAAACAGTTTTGAAATTATTTGCCAGTGAATTTAATACCAACAAACCATTAGACAGTGCAAATCTCCAGGTAACAGTAGCCGGAAATCCAACTATAAAAGTTACTATTTCTAAAATCGACAAAGGGGTATACGAATTGAAAATAATTTTTCCTGAAAAGAAAGCATATAATCTTATTGCAAATATCAATGGTAATGCCGGTGCTGATTTACTTCAACTAAATAATATTGAAGCAGGAAAAGAGCTGGAAGTGGCCGAAGCACCGCAGGAAACCCATACACACTGGTACAGCAGCAATTGGTTTTTTGGCCTGATGGGTTTATTGATCGGGTTTATTGTAATGTATTTTGTCAATAAAACCAGGAGCAGAAAAATTACCACTGCCGTCATTATTTTATGTTGCCTGCTGCCAACAGCTACTTTTAATTCTGTTGCTGCACATGGAGGTGAAGATCATGGAGACGGTGCAGCAAAAACCGGCGGCTCATCCACCACTTTTATAGTAGAAAAGGAAACACAGTTTTTATTTAGTATTCTAACCCAAACAATTGGTACCGGGGATTTTAATGAATCATCCGTTTTATTAGGCACCATAACTGCTGCACCACAGGGAAGGGCAGTTATACAATCACCGCAAGCTGGCAAAATCGTTTCGCTTAGAGTAACGCCGGGGCAAAAGGTTGGCAGAGGACAGGTAGTAGCAGTAATCGAACAACAGGTAGATGCAGGTACACAAATTGATATTCTTTCGCAAAGCAATACGGTGAATGCAGAATACGAAGCAGCCAAAGCACAATACGAAAGATTAAAAGCTATCGAAGATATTGCTGCAAAAAAAGATGTAACAGAAGCAAAGGCCCGTTATGAAAGTGCAAGAAAAAATAAAGCACTTTTTGATGCTAATACCGGAAGAAATACCGGCAGCACAAAAGCCATTACACTTACTTCGCCGGTAAGTGGTGTGGTAGGCACCTTCAATTATGCCATCGGTGCCGTGGTAAGCGGCGGCGAAACATTATTTGAAATCACCAATCTGGACCAGGTATTTGTAGAAGCACAAGTGTTTACAGATGATGTTATGAAAATGAAATCGGCTATTTCTTTCACCACTTTATCTAATACCGATTCAACAACTTATCGATTAAAATTGGTTAGCACAGCGCAGTCAGTGAATACAGGAAATCAATCTCAAAAGGTCTTATTTGAATTGATTAATCCAAAAGCACAATTCAAGATTGGAGAAAATGTAAATGTTCGCATGACAGGAAATAATGTGGTACGCCAGGTAGTGATACCTAATGAGGCCATTACAGAGGTAAATGGCAAACCGGCCATATTTATAAAAGATAAGGCAGAGCAATACAGCATCAGTTTTGTTGTAAAAGGGCAGAACAATGATACCTATACAGTAGTAAGTAAAGGAACAGAAGATGGCGAAAGAATTGTTACGGCCAATGTGTACCAGATGAAAATGATGTATTTAAACCAATAATTAAAATAAACAAACATGAGAAAGTTAATTATGATGTGCCTGCTGCTGGCAACTGTTACCGCAGCCTTTGCACAAAGCGGCGATAAAGTAGCCGTAAAAGCGGTGCTTAACAATTACAAAAAAGCAATTGAAAAATTAGACACCACGGGTGTGGTCAATCTTTTTGTAAAAGACTCAAAAGTATTTGAGCAGGCAAAAGATGAAGGTACCATAAGTCATTATCTCCAGCACCATTTGGCGCCTGAGTTGAAAGA
>JAYUYX010000067.1:0-15715 GCA_043752205.1 Chitinophagaceae bacterium | reverse complement strand
TAAAAAATAACTTTCTAATAAATAATCATGATACCTGATTTTCAAACTTTAATGTTGCCTTTATTAACTGTAATCAGCGATGGCAAAGAATACAGCATGCGTTTAATTGAAGATATTCTAGCTGAACAATTCAATATTACCAAAGAAGAACGCTCAGAATTATTACCCAGTGGAACAGATAACATTTTCAAGAATAGGGTTGGCTGGGCAAAAACATATATGAAAAAGGCAGGTCTAATTAACTCCTTCAAGCGAAGCTGCATAACAATTTCTGAAAGAGGACAAGAAATCATTAACTCGAAACCCTTAGAAATTAATGTAAAATTCCTGAAACAATTTCCCGAATTTCTAGAATTTCAAGTTCCAAAAAAGAAGGAGACTGCAGAAATTGAACAAGAAATTGGAGAAGATACAAAATTGCAAAATCCAGAAGAATTAATAGAACTTGGATATGTAAAAATTCGGCAATCTTTAGAACAGGACCTTTTAAAAAAATTAAAAACTATAGATCCTTATTTCTTTGAGAGAGTTGTAGTAGAACTTTTAGTTAAAATGGGTTATGGAGGTTCGATTCAAGATGCAGGTAAGGCTATTGGTAAAAGCGGCGATGAAGGGATAGATGGAATAATAAAAGAGGACAAATTGGGATTGGATGTTATTTATATTCAGGCAAAACGTTGGGAAGGTGTGGTAGGTAGACCAGAAGTACAAAAATTTGTTGGAGCACTAGCTGGGCAAAGAGCAAAAAAAGGGGTATTCATTACTACATCTAATTTCACAAAAGAAGCCGTTCAATATGCCCTACAAATGGACACAAAAATTGTTTTGATAGATGGAGAAACGTTGGCACAATACATGATTGATTACAATCTTGGAGTTTCTGTTCAAAGTATTTATGAAATAAAAAAAATAGACTCTGACTATTTTGAAGAAGACTAATTTTGACTTTTTAATTTTTAATTTTGACTTCTCTTCCTCCCCTCGCCGAACGCCTCCGCCCCACAACACTAGATGAACTTGTGGGCCAACAACACCTTACCGGCAAAGGAAGCATACTCCGCACAGCAATCGAGAACGGCAAAATACCCAGCATAATATTATGGGGCCCACCTGGAGTTGGTAAAACCACCATTGCCAATATCATTGCACAAACATTAAAGGTTCCGTTTTATACACTCAGTGCCATTTCTTCTGGCGTAAAGGAAGTAAGAGAAGTTATTGAACTGGCTAAAAAGCAAAACAACGTCATTTTATTTATTGATGAAATACACCGTTTTAATAAAGGCCAGCAGGACGCATTGCTTGGTGCGGTTGAGAAAGGCATCATCACGCTGATAGGCGCTACCACAGAAAATCCATCCTTTGAAGTAAATAGTGCCTTGCTCAGCCGTACACAGGTTTATATTTTAAAATCGCTGGATGAAAAAGACCTTATCGCTTTATTGCAGCACGCTATCACTCATGACGAAATTTTAAAAACAAAAAAGATCACGCTTAAAGAAACGGAAGCGATGATCAATATTTCCGGCGGCGATGCAAGAAAATTATTAAACCTTTTAGAACTGGTTACAGATACAATGGGCAGCAAAGCTTTAATTACAGATGAGGCTGTTATGAAAATTGCCCAGCAGCGCATTGCACTCTATGATAAAAAAGGCGAACAGCATTATGATATCATCTCAGCTTTTATAAAATCCATACGTGGCAGCGATCCCAATGCCGCTGTATATTATTTAGCAAGAATGATAGAAGGCGGAGAAGATGTAAAATTTATTGCCCGGCGGTTGCTGATACTGGCAAGTGAAGATATCGGCAATGCAAATCCAAACGCCCTGCTCCTTGCCAATGCTGCTTTTGAAGCGGTTAATAAAATTGGTTACCCCGAATCGCAACTGATACTTTCCCAATGCGCCATTTATTTAGCAAGCAGCGCTAAAAGCAATGCTGCTACCACTGCTATCGGCGCTGCCCTCAATGCAGTGAAAACACATGGAGACCTGCCGGTGCCCCTGCATGTGCGTAATGCACCCACCAAACTGATGAAGAATGAAGGTTATGGAAAAGGTTACGAGTATTCACATAACTATGAAAATAATTTTTCGCCGCAGGAATATTTACCGAAAGAAATAAGCGGAACAACATTTTTTGAACCCGGCAAAAATCCACGGGAAGAAGAGTTACGAAAATTTTTAAAAATGCTGTGGAAAGAGAAATACAACTATTAAGATTTCTTCTGTATTATCAAGCCAATAGATGTTGCCACATATTCATCTATCTGTAGTTTAAGATGTATCCTTTGTTCGTGCGGTTGTACATCTACCATATAATCCTCTGGCAATCCACCCATGGAAAAATCCAATTCTTCTACAAAGTGACCGTCATTTCGCAATTCATTTACAATATATTCGATATCCCGCTGCCGGTATATTACAGTTCTGATTTGTTCCATGGTTTGATCATTTGATGACACATTAAATTCAGTAGTATGAACAGCCCAGCCACCCGGTTTTAAAGTTTTTAACTGATTTTTTAAAAACTGAAACCCTTTTTCCAATGAGCCCAGGTGTTCAAACGAACAACTACTCCAGTTGAAATCATAACCTACAAGATCATCGGGTATATCATTCATATCTACCGGCCTGTATTGCACTGACTTTTTGAAAACATCTTCATCACAAAGCTGGCGTGTATTTAACGACTCAAGCCCGAAACAAAGCTGGTTTCCGTGTGTCCATCCCATTTCAATTCCCTTTTCCTGAAAAATATCAGTAGCAGTAATTGAACACCCGAATTTTGCAAATACCGAGGGTAATGGCTCAGTACCTACTGCAAATACTAACCCCTTGTTGTTTTTAACTATACAGCCTCTTTCCCACAATGATTGCAGTATATAAACAAACTCCCATTGCTTTCTATGAAAATTGGGAGTTTCTCCCATTTCAGTACACCACCGCAAATACCACTCAGTTTTATAATCTTTTGCCTTACATAATTCCGATCTTCTTTTACCAAAATCATTAATTAAGGAGCTGTTCCATTGTCTTTCGGGTGTATTAAAATCTGTCATACTCTTTATTTTTATCAGGTATTATCTGTTCAATTACATGTTGAAATTTAGCAATTATGTTTTCACAGCTATAATATTTATCTACATAAATTTTACCCAATTTACCCATATCTCTATTTAAAGATGCATTATCAGCCAGTTGATCAAAAGCATCTTTAAATGTTGCATAATCATTAAAATAAAATCCTCCGTGGCTCTGGTCAATGTGGTCTTTCATTACTTCACATTCTTTATGTACCAACACGGGTCTTTCCATAGCGAATGCCTCCAATACAACTATAGATAGGCTTTCAAACCTTGAAGGTTGAAATAAAAATACTGATTGCTGTATTAAATTAAACTTCATTTGCTCATCAACAAATCCCAAATACATGATATGATCACTTGCCGGGATCTTCCTATACAAATTACCAGTTAAAATCAGTTTTATTTCCCTTTTAGTTTCTTCAACATATTTCAAAAACCATTTAAAATCCTGATCAGTAATTTTAAATTCATCAATTCTGCCTACGTATAAAATATAATCATAACAAATTTTCAATTCAGCCTTCATGTTCCGTTCGTGCAAAACTGCAGGAAGATTGACCCATGTGCCGGCAATCTCTGAATAAACAGATTCATTCTGAAATATCTTATTTACCAATCGTTTTTCAGCCATAGTGTTATACATAATACATGCAGGAATTTTGAACATGGGTTTGAAAACCGGCATATAAATAGCCCACTCATCATGCGCAAGTGGAATAAAAATTGTTTTTTTTGGGTTGATATCAATACCGAATAGCGTAGGATAATAGAGATATGAAAAGAATATCAGGCAATCATAATCATTTTCATGAGTTTTGATATAATTAATTAAAGCCGGCGTTGTTGGCCCCTGGGCAATTATCCAGTTTATATAATCATTTTGTGTAGGCTTACTATTTTTAAGCCTTGAGAAAAAAAATTTAAAAATTGATTTAACTCCGTTTTTTTCAGGCGACCCAGTCTTTTCAACTTTTACTTTTTTTTCCAGCTTCCCCATATCTTTCCAGCTTCTTTCCTGGGAAACCTTAAATCTTCTAACTTTTACCTTATTGATCTCAGTTACGCCTTCTGGATAATGATCAGCCCAACTTAAAAAATCAAGCGAACAGGTTGTTAATACCTCTACATCATATAAGGCCGTCATCTTTTCCGCTAATCGCATACAATGTAACTCAGCGCCACCGTACATCTCCAGGCCATACTGCTGAACAATAAATGCTATTTTTTTCATGATCTCAATGCCATTTCATTATATTTTTTTATACCTGAAGAAATGCATCTATAATTTCTCATAGAGCTTAATATACTCCAGCACATTTTTATCCCAACTAAAAAAATTGTACCTGTCTTTTATTTTCTGAATCGGTTTAAAAGTTTCGTAATGATGCATACCTTCATTAAACACTTTTGTCATTTCGTCGGGTTCAAAACTATTAAAATAGTATGCTGCATCACCACAAACTTCAGGAACAGATGTATGTGTAGAAGCAAATACAGGCTTTCCAAAATACATAGCCTCCAAAGGTGGGGCACCAAAGCCCTCTGCAATTGAAGGAAACATAAATGCCAAACAATTTTTTAAATACCATTGCCTGTCTTCATTTGATACAGGCCCGGTAATAATAACACGATCTGCAACACCGTGCAGGCGTGCATATTCCATAATCACCTTCATATATTCTTTTTGCGGGCCATGCTCAATAATACCCGAAATAACCAATTCTAAATTATTGCCTTTAAGTAAACAAGGAAGTACATGAAAATTTTTCTTTGGCAAAACATTACTCATTGCAAACAGAAAAGGGCCTTTAGGCAAATAAACCGGCCTTTCAACAGTTTCAAATTCTGCAAGCTCAATTCCCTGGTATATCACATCAATGGGCTTCCCTTTGGTATCCAGGTTCTCCAACACACATTGTTTTGAAAAGTTTGACACACACACTATATGATCAGCCATATCAACCATTTTTTGATGTTTGGTCCTTTCTTCCTCAGCTTGTTTTGGATCTGTGGTTTCAACTAAATAATTCAGGTCGTGTATGGTAAGTAATATTTTGGAATGGCTATTTACAGGCCTGATTCTTGAATGCTGATCTGAAATATGAATAATATCATAATCTCTAGGCTTATTATTTTTGAAAAAATTTAAAAAACTAACCTTTGGTTTAGCATACGATTTTCTGCTTTCATACCGCACATCACTGCCAAACATCCCAAATTGGGATTGAACAAGATAAAAACTGAATTCCATATACTCAGGAGCAAGTTTTAAAACTGATTTTCCAAAATGGAGATTAAAATAATAAAAGCCCGTATAGAGACCTTCCATCCTTTCAAAATCCAATAAAATATTTTTCTGCTTTCTTTCTTTTACCATATTCAAAATAGTTTTTTATAAAAAAAGGAGCATACGTTAAATACTCTTACCCTTATTTAAGATGTGCATAATAACTGATTTCAGCTATTATTATACCACATTATAAACTTTAGCTTTTCATTTTCATTTTTAAATTTAAATTCACCGTCTTTATAAGTTAAAAATATTACATACCATTCTGCAGTTAGTTGCACAATTTTTGTACTTCATTCAGTTTATCTTTAATAGCTATGATTAACGGGGTAATTTTTGATTGTGAAAGAATGAAGTACGAATACACAGGTTTATATCATTATTGTTTGAACCTGGGTAATCATCTAAGCAAATTTGCCAACCCTGCAAATGAAGAACTTAATTTTTACATTCCACGGGGTAATGAAGATCTCTTTAGCGATCAGGGCAATCATCTCATTCAAACTGAGTTGCATAAATTCAGGATGCCGGCTTTAAAAAATTATAAAGTATGGCATGCAACATACCAGGATAGTTATTACCTGCCTTTCAGGAATAAAAAAGTAAAAGTAGTTTTATCTGTACATGATCTCAACTTCATGTATGATCCTTCAAAATCTGAGGCGAAAAAGCAAAAATACCTGCGCAGGTTACAGGTGCTGGTAAACCGGGCGGATACAATTGTATGCATAAGTGATTATTGCAAAAAAGATCTTTGTTTTTACTGTGATGTAACGAATAAGCCAGTGCATGTTATTCATAATGGCACCAACACTTTAACTGAACCTCAATTACTGAAACAGTCTTACAGGCCCGTAACACCTTTCATATTTTCATTAGGCACCATCGTACCCAAAAAGAATTTTCATAGTTTACTGCCGTTGGTTAAAGACAAGCCGAATATGGAACTGGTTATTGCCGGCCGTATTGATGATGTGGGGTATTATCAATCCATACTGGATACTGCGGAAAAAATGGGCATATCGAAAAAGATAAAACTGGTTGGACCAGTTTCGGAAAGTGAAAAATCCTGGTATTTTAATAATTGCTGTGCCTTCGCTTTCCCATCAACAGCCGAAGGATTTGGATTGCCTGTTACGGAAGCCATGTCGGTAGGTAAGCCAATATTTTTATCAGACAAAACAGCACTTCCGGAAATTGGTGGTGATGTAGCTTTTTATTTTGAAAATTTTTCTGCATCGCACATGAACGAAACCTTTACAAAGGGTATGAAACAATATGTAGCTTTAAGAATGCAGGATGAGATCATAAAAAAGGGAAAAGAATATTGCTGGGACATTGCCGCAAAAGAATACTGGAAAATTTACCGCTCATTATATTAACTGATAAAAACTATACATGAGAACTTACCGCAGATTATTAAAATTTGCAAAGCCTTACCGGATATTTGTAGTGCCTTTTTTTATATTTACACTTATAGCTGTATTCTTCAGTATATTTCAATTTGCCCTCATCATTCCGTTGTTGAATTTTTTATTTGATAGTCAAACAGCGGAAAGTTTACAACGGTATGCTGCTGCACCTGAATTTACTTTCTCAGCCAGTTATTTTAAAGATCTCTTCTACTACCAGGTTTATCATTTAAAAACATTAAACCCGGTATATGCATTATATTTTATTGCAGCATTAATTGTGCTTTCAGTTGTGCTTACCAACATTTTCAGGTACCTGGCACAGCGAAGCATGGTAAGTGCAAGAACGCTTTTGGTAAAAAGAATAAGAGAAGCAATTTTTGAAAAAATAAATTACCTGCACATGGGGTATTTTACCAAAGAAAAAAAAGGCGACCTCCTTTCACGTATGAACTCTGATGTTTTTGAAATTGAAGCTGTAGCTGCCAATTCGCTGGAGGTATTGTTTAAAGAACCTTATATCATGCTCGGATATTTTATTGCATTGTTTGCCATATCTGTTAAGCTCACTTTATTTACGCTATTGATCATTCCTATATCTGCTATAGGAATAGCATTAGTTACAAAACGACTTCGTAAAGAAGCAAGTGATATGCAATCTTCCATTGGCAGGCTGCTTACAATAATTGATGAAACTTTAATGGGCATGCGTATAATCCGTTCATTTAACGCCACGGACTTTATTGTAAAAAGATTCCGCCGTGAAAATGACTTTTATCGTAAAGCCAGCCTTCAGGGATTTAAGCGAAGAGAACTTGCTCCTATCTTTTCAGAAGTATCGGGGGTTATTGTAGTGGCATGTATCTTAATTTATGGTGGCAGCATGATCTTGAGAAATCAGGGAGTGAATGCCTCCGGTTTACAGGCCAGCGAGTTCATTGCTTTCATTGCTATTTTTTCGCAGGTGATAAGGCCTGCAAAAGCCATGGTTGTTGCATTAGCTAACATTCAGCGTGGCGAAGCATCGGGACAAAGGATTATGGAAATACTGGATACCAAAATTGAGGTTGATGATCAACCCAATGCCATAACCTTAAAAGCATTTACTGACCGGGTTGAATTTAATAATGTTTGTTTTGGTTATTCTGACAGGCCGGTTTTAACCAATATCAGTTTCAGTATAGAAAAAGGTAAAACAATTGCATTGGTTGGTCCCTCGGGAGTTGGTAAATCAACTATTGCTGATCTGCTCCCCCGGTTCTATGATGTTACAGGTGGTAATATAACCATTGATGGAAAAAATATAAAGGAATATACTATGGAATCGTTAAGAGCTCAGATGAGTTTTGTAACACAGGATATTATTCTGTTCAATGATTCCATTTTTAATAATATCGCTTTGGGAAAACCTGATGCAAGTGTGGAAGAAGTGATGAGGGCCGCCAAAATTGCCAATGCTCATGATTTTATTATGGATACAGAAGATGGCTATCATACCAATATAGGTGACAGGGGTGTCCGTTTATCCGGCGGCCAGCGCCAGCGCTTAAGTATTGCCCGTGCTGTTTTTAAAAACCCTCCCATTCTAATACTGGATGAAGCTACATCAGCACTTGATACAGAATCAGAAAGGTCTGTACAGGATGCGTTGAATAATTTGATGGAAGGAAGAACAACATTGGTAATTGCACATCGGCTAAGTACTATCAAAGAAGCAGATGAGATACTCATCCTGCAGGATGGCGAAATTGTAGAACGTGGCAGTCATTTTGAATTGATAGAAATAGAAGAAAGTATTTATAAGAAACTTACCCTTATGCAGAAGATAGCCTAGTAGTATTTTTCCGGCAGCTCTCCTTACACAATATTTAAAATCCTTTACGTTTAATAATTATAATCCGTATTTTTAATACCAAAAATCTCTTTATGAAATTTAAAATTCTTTTACCCGCTTTAGCCATGTTGTTTTTTGCATCATGTAATAAAAGCGATGACAATGGAGGAGGCGGCACAACAACCGTTGCTGCTAAAGTAATTACTAACGAAGCTTATGGTGCTGATCCGGCGCAAAAAATGGACATTTATTTACCTGCCGGCAGGACTACAGCTGCAACCAAAGTTATTATATTGATACATGGCGGCGCATGGATAAGCGGCGATAAGAGTGATTTTACCGCTGATATTATTGACACATTAAAAAAGAGGATACCGGACTATGCAATCTTTAATATCAATTACCGCCTTGGGGCATTCCCGAATATCAATCCATTTCCTACACAGGAAATGGATGTAATGGCTGCCATTGGATACATCCATGGCAAGCGGGCAAACTATCTGGTTAGTGATAAATTTGTGCTGATGGGTGCCAGTGCCGGTGGGCACCTGGCGTTATTGCACGCTTATAAAAATGTTAACCCCGTAAAAATAAAGGCAGTGGTTGATTTTTTTGGTCCAACCGATATGGTGGCCATGTACAATGATAATCCCGGCAGCCAGTTATCTTTACAGGCATTGCTAAGTGGCACACCCACAACTAACCCCGGTTTATACCTGTCATCAAGTCCTTTAACATATGCAACTGCATCAGCCTGCCCTACTATAATTTTACAGGGTGGATTAGACCCGCTGGTAAATGCCACAACACAATCCCTTGCCCTAAAAAACAAATTGACTACAGCCGGTGTTGTAAATCAATATGTACTCTATCCCGGCCTGGGGCATGGCGGTTGGGATGTGGCTACCAATACTGATGCTTTTAATAAGATACAGGTATTTTTAACAGCTAATGTTCAATAAAAAAATTTAAAAATAAAAAAGTCTGCTCACGGTACAAACGGGCAGGCTTTTTTTATTTATACCAACAACCTTTTAAAATAACATATTTGAAACCGGATATTACACAGCGTAATGATATTGAAAAGTTCGTTACTCATTTTTACGAAAAGGTAAAAGCTGACACAACCATTGGTTTTATTTTTACTGATGTGGCAAATATGAATTGGGAAGAACATATTCCGGTTATAGTTGATTTTTGGGAAAGCATTTTATTGGATAACCCGGTCTATAAGCGTAATGCTATGGAAGTGCATTATGATCTAAATAATAAATTCCCTTTAAAAGATGAACATTTTACCAGCTGGCTGCAGTTGTTCAATAGTGCTGTGGATGAATTTTTTGAAGGTAAAATCGCCATATTAGCAAAAACAAGGGCTAAATCAATTGCAGATGTTATGCAATTTAAAATAAGGAATACAGGGAATAAGCAATCAATAATATAGCGCAGGATTAAAAAAATAAGGATGCAAATAAGCTGGATACTGAAAAAATTTGATACCCTTTCCATTGCAGAACTATATGCTATAATGCAATTAAGGAACGAAGTTTTTGTAGTGGAGCAAAACTGTGTTTACCAGGATGCAGATGATAAAGATCAGGTGTCCTGGCATTTTTGTGGCTGGGATGATACCCAGTTGGCAGCCTACACACGTATAATTCCGCAGGGTTTTTCCTATACTGAAGCCAGTATTGGCAGGGTGGTTACCGCACTGGCATACCGTACTGCAGGTTTGGGCCGTGAACTTATGGAAAAAAGTATTGAACATACTTTCGGCAAATTCAATTGTACTGAAATTAAGATCGGGGCGCAGGTTTACCTTACCCGGTTTTATACATCACTGGGCTTTATTCAGTGCAGTAATGAATACCTTGAAGATGGTATACCTCATATTGAAATGATCTTGAATAAATAATTTACCCTTCAGGCAATAACATATGCCATTTATCGTTTTTAAAAAGTGGTTTATACATTTTACACTGACTAACTGAACAGGATCTTTTTAAGCCACGCCAATATCCAAATTAATCGAAAGACTAAATCTGATTTCTAATGAAGCCATTTTTACACAAACTTGTGGGAAAGCATGCTTTACTGCTGTTGATCTGCTTCACAATATTCTCTAATACATATTCACAGTCGCTTCTTTTTGGTGAAAAAACCAAATGGGAAGTTGGATTTAATTTCGGCCCAAGTATTTTCTTAGGCGATCTGGGTGGTAACTCCGGTAAGGGTACTAATGATGTAAAAGATCTAAATTTTGAATTTACAAAATTGATGAAGGGTGCTTTTATAACCATGTATCCTAAAAACTGGGTAGGTTTAAGGTTAGCTGTTGATATCACTTATTTGGAAGGTAGCGATGATATCATAAATACAACCGGTATAAATGAGTTATGGCGCAAACAGCGTAATCTCAATTTTAAGACGAATGTACTGGAAGGGTATGTAGCGCTTGAAATTTTTCCTACCATGTGGTTAAATAGAAACTCGGAGTATGAACCAAGGCTGAGACCATATGGACTTGCAGGTATTGGTATATTCCATTTTAATCCTAAAGGAAGTATTATGAATGCCAATGGAGACAAAACATGGTATAACCTTCAACCGCTCCGGTTAGAGGGTCAGGGGATGGGTGAATATCCTTACAGCAAACCATACAAACTTACACAGATAAATATTCCTTTGGGTGCAGGACTTAAATATTTTGCTTCCGATCGATTTAACCTGAGCGCCGAATTATTATACAGGAAAACTTTTACAGATTATATTGATGATGTAAGTAAAACCTACATTGACCCAAATAATTACAATAAATATCTTTCAGCCCAGGATGCAGCGCTGGCTTACCAGTTATCAGATAAATCAATTGGTATTATTTACCCTGGCATGACAAGATACCCTGCCGGAACACAAAGAGGAGATAACAAAGATGGAGATACTTATATTTCGCTGGTAATGAAAGTTGGTATTCGTCTTGGACCCATCTATGAAAGTTCATTTGCAAAAAGAGCAGCAAGGCAAACACGTTGTCCGG
Source organism: Chitinophagaceae bacterium (assembly GCA_043752205.1). GTDB lineage: Bacteria > Bacteroidota > Bacteroidia > Chitinophagales > Chitinophagaceae > Ferruginibacter. Next base: position 4,048 of record JAYUYX010000067.1, on the reverse strand, counting down.
TTGTTTATTAAAAAATAAAACTTATGAGTACCAATTTTCAACTTAACCCCGGATCATACAAAGCAGTAATGGTTTTTACAGCCTGCCTGCTGATCGTTATCCAGTTTTTTAAGTAAGTAGTTCAATTTTTTATAAGTGAATGATGATACAACAGAAGTTTAACCCCAAAGAGGAGCTATAGATATTTTAATATCTGAAGATTACCCCTGAAACCACAACTTTCAAATTTCGTTGATATCTTTTACACTTTATAATTTACAAATCCATGTTTATTAAACATGGATTTTTTTATTTTAATTCAGCCTGTAAAAATTGGCCTGTAAAACTTTTTTTCACTTTAACAAGATCCTCAGGCACGCCTTCAAATAAAACCAAGCCTCCCCCATCCCCTCCTTCAGGCCCTATATCAATGATGTGATCGGCAACTTTTATAACATCCATATTATGTTCAATAACCAATACAGTATTACCCCTGTCAACCAGTTTATTTATTACTTCCAGCAAATGCTGTATATCCTGGAAGTGAAGACCTGTAGTAGGTTCATCAAGGATGTAAAATGTTTTACCAGTATCTTTTTTTCCTAACTCGGTTGATAGTTTTACACGCTGAGCTTCTCCACCGCTAAGCGTTACAGCACTTTGCCCCAGGGTTATATATCCCAACCCTACATCCTGCAACACTTTTATTTTTCGGTAGATGAATGGTACTGCCTGGAAAAACTCAACTGCTTCATCAACCGTCATATCCAGTACATCGCTGATAGATTTTCCTTTGTACCTGATCTCTAATGTTTCTCTATTATATCTTCGGCCATTACATTTTTCGCAATGCACATGCACATCAGGTAAAAAATTCATTTCAATAACCCTCATGCCACCACCTTCGCAAACATCGCATCTTCCGCTTTTTACATTAAAGGAAAAACGCCCGGCTTTATAGCCTCTTATTTTTGCTTCGGGTACCAATGCAAATAAAGTACGGATATCGGTAAAGAAGCCGCAATATGTTGCCGGATTACTCCTGGGTGTTCTGCCAATAGGGCTTTGATCAATTTCTATTACCTTATCAATTAACTCTAATCCCTGTATTGTTTTGTAAGGCAATGGATTGGCTTTTGAGTTATAACAAAACTTGCTGAGTAAGGGATATAGCGTTTCATTTACTAAAGTAGATTTACCGCTACCGCTTACACCAGTAACCAATATTAATTTACCCAGCGGAAATTTTACACTTACTTCCTGCAGGTTATTGCCGCTCACTCCTTTCAACTCAATAAATTTTCCATTTCCCTTCCTGCGCTCTTTCGGTACTGCAATACTTTTTGTTCCTAATAAATATTGAGCCGTTTCCGAATTAGAATCTAAAATAGTTTGTGGTGTGCCCATCGCAACGATCTCCCCACCGTGTTTGCCAGCCTTGGGGCCAATATCAACCAAATAATCAGATGCCAGCATAATGTCTTTATCATGCTCAACAACTAAAACACTGTTACCAATATCTCTTAGATTTTGCAAAGCAGCAATCAGCCGTTGATTATCTCTTTGATGCAGACCAATACTTGGCTCATCTAAAATATACGTGATGCCTTGTAACTGGGAACCAATTTGAGTAGCCAGTCTGATCCTTTGTGATTCGCCCCCACTAAGGCTTTTGGAAGAGCGATTAAGGGAAAGATAAGTAAGCCCGACATCTAATAAAAATTGCAGTCTTTCCCTAATCTCTTTTAAAACGTCTTTTGCAATGGCATTTTGTTTATCGTTCAATCTTAATTCAATGCCATCAAACCAGGCAGCAAGGTTATCTAAATTCAAATTGCTCAGTTCGGCAATATTTCTTTTATCAATTTTAAACCAGAGGCTTTCTTTTTTTAATCTTGCACCGCTGCATGCAGTGCAGGGTGCCAGCTCCATATATTTTTCAACCCAACCCCGCAGCATTTCTGAACTTTGAGAAGAGGAGAACCAACGCTTAAGCATTGGAATAATTCCCTCATAACTTCCGGTAAAAACTTCCGGGATGGATTCATCACTCATGTCTAATTCCAATGCAGAATTGATCGCCTGGTCGCCATATAAAAGCAGATCGAGTTGTTCTTTAGGCAGATCCTTAACCGGCTTATCTAATTTTATTTTATACTTTTTAGCAAATTGCACCACCTGCTGAAATACACTGGCATCGCGTTCTTCACCCAATGGAACAATAGCGCCTTCACTTACTGAAATAGAAGTATCGGGCAACACCTCATCCATATCAATTGTAAAAACATTCCCCAAGCCTTTACAAACAGGGCAAGCGCCATAAGGTGAGTTAAAAGAAAATGCATTTGGCGATGGTTCTTCGTAACTGATGCCGGTTTCATCACACATTAATTGTTTACTGTACATGGCCTCCCCAAACCCCTCCAAAGGAGGGGCTTTAAACTCTGATGAATTTTTAGATCCTTTTTTTAGTTCAGTGTCTTGCCTTTCTCCCCCTTCAGGGGCCAGAGGGGCAACAAACATCAGGTCTTTACCAAACTGTAAAGTTTTTTGTACACTCTGGCTTAACCTGAATCTCATTTCATCATTAACAGCCAGCCTGTCAACCACAACTTCAATATCATGAATTTTGTAACGGTCTAGCTGCATCCTTGGTTTAAGATCCATCACTTCCCCATCAACCCTCACTTTTAAATATCCTTTTTTTCGGATGTCTTCGAAGAGTTCCCGGTAATGCCCTTTTCTGCCTCTTACCAATGGGGCTAGCAGACTTATTTTTTTTCCTTCAAATTTTTCAAAGATGTTAGTTACAATTTCTTCCTCACTGAACTTGACCATTTTTTTTCCGGTATTGTAGCTATAAGCCTCTCCTACCCTTGCATACAACAATCGTAAGAAATCATAAATTTCAGTAACCGTACCCACTGTACTGCGTGGATTTTTATTGGTTGTTTTTTGCTCAATAGAAATAACAGGCGATAGGCCGGTGATCTTGTCAACATCAGGGCGCTCCATATCACCCACAAACTGTCGGGCATAGGCACTAAAACTTTCCATGTAGCGGCGCTGGCCTTCGTTATAGATGGTATCAAAGGCAAGCGAAGATTTCCCACTGCCACTCACCCCGGTAAAAACAACCAGTTTGTTTTTGGGAATTTTAATATCAATGTTCTTTAGATTGTGTTCTCTTGCTCCAAAAACTTCAATAAAATTTGTATCACTTATTTCTTCAGGAGAATTCTTTTTTGCTTTCGACATATGTACTTACTTGCTATAAAGGTACAAACAAAATAAATGTTCATTTTGTTAAGAGCAGCTTTCTTTTGTAAATTTGCTGTTCAATTCTATCTATGCTTTTTAATTTATTTGGAAAGAAGGACGACACAACAGATGGCCATGTTTTTGTTGACAGGGCATATGTAAGCACTGCAGTTAAAATGCAGGCCTGTGCTGATTCCGCTGCAAACAATACTGATCTAATATTCATTTGCTGGTTTGCAGATACGGCGGTTAAGTTTAAGGAATTTTTCAAACAGCGGGGTCTTGATGAAAGCCGCATTACGGAAACCCATCATGTGCATGCATCTAAGTTCCTGAATAAAATACCTGTTTTTGTTGAGCACTATCCCCTGCATGAAAAGGAAATTGAACTGATAAAAAACTGGGAGGCCAAAAACATCATTGTGTACAGCGCCATGGATGAACCCCTGTTCAAACATTTCGGAAGCGAAAAGCTAATCCCCCTGATGAAAATGTTAGGCATGAAGGAAGATGAAGTTATAGAGCATAGTATGGTCTCTAAATCTATTATCAAAGGACAAGAAAAAATTGCTGAGCAGGTTACTGTTGAACAGTCTGCCGCTTCTCAGGAGGAGTGGATGAGAAAAAACATAAAATAATTTATTCCCTGAAACCCTTACCTGTAAACGATTTTAGAAAATTTAGAAAAATATTTTAGAATTTTATTTGGCGGTTTAAAATTTCTGCTCCTATCTTTGTACCAGTTCTTTAGTTATCACTTATCAAGAAAGGCAGAGGGTAATGGCCCGATGAAGCCTTGACAACCTAC
>JAYUYX010000066.1:0-15750 GCA_043752205.1 Chitinophagaceae bacterium | reverse complement strand
ACGGCGTACTTGTCGAGTGCAGTGTACATGTGACGCATCTGTGATTCGTCACGTAAAAGTTGAATTTTCAACTTTTCATTGAAGCTGGTTGGCGCTTTATATTCCATTACCCAATAAAGACCAGTGGTCTTTTTGTCAATGGGATAGGCCAGTGATTTTAGTCCCCAAGGGTTACTGTGCAAAACCTCACCTCCGTTTTCTGTAACGAGGTCGGCGTATTTTTTCTGAGCAGATTTAAACTCTTCTTCAGAAAGCACAGGGGTAAAAATCACCATCAATTCGTAGTTGTTCATTTCCCTGATTGATTTTGTTTTAAAAATGTTGTTAATCCGTTTTTTGTAACGGGCAGCAAAGGTAGGGATTTTAATGGATAACTGAGTAATGAATAATGGATAATAGGGGCCTTTTTTGATACCAGCTCTGGTTTTTCATGGCATCATCGTTGAGTCGCAATCCGTCATCGGCATTGCTACTATTTAGCTTTACTCCAGGAGTAGATTATTCCCTTATTACCAGTACTTTAGGAGCTTATTTATTTTTCAGCCTGTAAACCGGGTACCGGTTATGCCCCGGCTCGTAATAGGGCGAATTTTTGTAAATAAAGTCCAGTTGTGCCGATCCATTGGCTGCAAACTTCTCATCTCCTTTTTTCTTTTCTTCCAGTTTGGTCTTTAAAGCGGGGTTATTTTTTAAAACTTCGGCCGCCAGGTCATCCCAGCGGTAATCGCTGTAACCTTCTTTTTGCTGTAAAATAGCATCAAAAAAATTCCAGGCAAAAAAGCTATCGTCGCCGGTTGGTTCCAGCATTTCTACCAGGTAACGATTGGAAGTTTGGTTTAGCCAGATGATATAATCACCTTTTAAAAATCTTATTTTTTGTTTTTCAGCAGTAACTTTTATGGCCGAATTCTTATGATGCTTTTCATAAGGCCTTGGCATCGATTTGTAATCATCTATATGATAAGCCTCTATCTCTATAATTGTATCCTTTTTAAATTGCTGTAGTTGCACATTATTCAATATCAACAGGTCAATTACCTCATGCCAGCCCTGTGGGATAATATAGGCAACAGGTGCTTCAACAAAACTGGAAGGATTAAATACATTAAAAAACTTAACCTGTTTTGTAAATGGCTTGCTGCGGTCGTAATACATTCGGTTTAGCCCAGTGGCATCGCTTGGCTTGTAGGCCTGTTCGTATCCTTTAAAGTTTACAAAAGAAAATTTAGCAGTATCAACGGTCCATTTAAAGGGGAAAGACTTTGCGTTAGCTACTTCAACTCTTGCTTTTTTGCGTTGTGCAATTAATTCAATTGCATTGATGGCTGCTTTTTCAATTACAGTTTGCGAAAATGCATAAGTAGAAAGAACCCGGTCCTTAAAGGGTTTCAGCATATGTGTTTCGGGAACAAAGGCAATGGTTTGAAACAAGGCAGCATACCCTGATGAATAACGTGGAGGATCAAAAAACATTTCCATTCCTTTATCAGGGGCTGCAATTTCAAAATTAACATAAGGCACCATATCCCATTTTTTATCAGTCATACCTTTGTACAGCTGCGGTTCAAAATTTTCTTTCAACCATCCGCCCAAACTGGCACCTAGTTTATCGTACTGGGTGGTTAACATCGTCATCACATGCTGGTAATCCGCCCCATCACTAACATGGTTGTCAATTAAAATATTGGGGTCAAGCAAATGAAATATCCGGGCAAAAGATTTTGCTTCCTTACTGTCATTTTTTGTAAAGTCTCGATTAAGGTCAAGATTTTGAGCATTACCTCTAAACCCATATTCCAGTGGGCCATTCTGGTTGGCTCTTGAATAAGAATTGCGATTCAAACACCCTCCTATATTATACACGGGGATAAGTGCCAGAGCCACATTATCCGGCAATTTAATTTTATTATTTACGATATCTCTAACCAGCATCATGCTTGCATCTATACCATCCGGTTCCCCGGGGTGAATGCCATTGTTGATAAGTATCACCGCTTTGTTTTGCTTATGCCATTGTGAAGCATCAAACTTACCATCGTTGCTGACCAATACCAGGTGCAGGGGATAGCCTGCATCTGTCATGCCCATTTCTTTTACCAAAACCTTTGTTGAGATTTTATCTAAATTTTTATACCAGTCAATGGCTTCAAAATAAGTGGCGCTTTCCAGGCCGTTGGTTTTTTCGAAACGGCATAACTGTGCCCTGGTACTATAAAAAACAGAAAGGAGAATTGAAATGAAAATGAGTTTTCTCATGCAGATAAAATTTTTGTCAAGCTACAATAATTTTGAAAGAATGTACCGCCATTTATAAAAAAGACACCGGGCTACAATGCTTAGTCCGGTTCTAATAAAAATAATTTCAAATTAATTTATGACAACAAAAGACTGGTTAATTACTTCAGAAGGATTGCTGATGTTAATGAAATACCGGCCTGCAGATAATTTACCTACATCTAAATCAATAATTTTCTGTCCGGCAACAACTTGCTGCAATATGATTTTGCCTGATAGGTCAGTAATGATTAAATTACTTTTTTCATTTAATGCCTGTTGCAACTTTACGATGAGTTTATTTTTTGTAGGGTTTGGATAGATCTGGGCATTCGAAAAATTTGAAGCAATCTTTATGGCGATGGTTTTACTATTGGTGAATTTTTCATCAATATCAATCATTTTTAAACGGTAGTAAACCGTATTTGCATTAGGCAGGTTGTTATCTGTAAAAGAATAATTTGCTAAATTTCTGCCGGCTACTTCACCAATTTTATAAAATCTAATTCCATCGATGCTTCTTTCTATTTCATATTTTTTAAAATTGGTTTCAAAAGTTGCATACCATTTTAATAAAACAAATTCGTTGTTTTTTTGTGCTGTAAAATCGGTAATAGTTACCGGCAATACACCAGTGCATTGCCAAACCAATGCTACATATTCAGGATGATCAACGTAAGGATTACGGTTATTCTGTTGAGAATATACAAGCTCATTTCTATTTATCTCCTTTGCATCCACCGGGTCAAGATTATTCCAGCTATACATCATTTGTAAATAAGATAATCTAAAAGATGGATAAAGCCCACCATTTGTTGTACCATCTGCTACAACACTAATGCTGGTTGCGCTATTCAGCGTTGTCCAATTGGCAAGTTCATTTTGATATCTGGTTAAAATATAAAAATAACCCCGGGCTAAATCTCCTTTTACAGCATCATGCGGTTCAAAAGCAGATGCAGCTGTAACACCGGGATAATTTGATGGCCCGATTTTATCAAGTACGGGGTTTGGTGGTATTGGGTAACCGGGGTAAGCGCCAACAGTTGGAAATTGAAAACTGGTAGGAGTACCAACAGTTGAGTATGGAATATTTCCCCGCTCACTATTTATTTTTGCATCTGTTGGCCGCACTAAATATAAATCCGCTTCTGTGGGTTGTTGATATGATGTGCCGCCTAATTTAAACCAACTCCTGGGAAAAGTATGTTCTTTGTTCCAGCAAACGCCTACTGTACTCGGTGAACTGCCGCCGCAAAATCCACCTGTTGGGGTTTGCGAAGAATTAAATTCAAATGGCTCAGGTCCGGTATTGTTGTTTGAGTAAACATCCCAGATGATTGAGCGTAAAGCATCATCACTGCGGATGGTATCAACAATAGGTATTTCTATATTATCAATTGTTGAATAGTTTAATGCAAATTGACCTGATGTAATAATATTACACAAAGCCGTTTTTAGGGGGCCGCAATTTAATCCAGCTACAGCATTATAATAACCTGCGGGAATCCCGCTATTGGTGGTGGTTGCAGATCCATCAAGACTGGTTGTATTATAAAAAGGTTCGCCCGTGCAACTTCCATTTGCAGCAAAAACAAAAACATAATAAGTTGTAAGGCTGTTAAGTCCTGTTATTGTAAAAGAGGTTGTGCTGCCATAGCTTACAATTTTATCTGGCCCAATAACCTGGCCTGCTGTGTAGGTTGTACCATTCAATGGTGTAAATCCTAGGGTATTGTTGAGGCTGTACACAACCAGGTATCGGTTGGCTGATGGTTCTGCGGTAAAATTTCCGGATATGCTAGTGGGGGCAGGCGTTAATATTAAACTGGTAGGTGCTGCAGTTGGAGCAATACAATTGGGTAGTGATAATGTAGTAACGGAATTGGTAAGTGGATTCGTGATTAAATAATCAGGCCCCCCTGAGCACGAAAGATTATTATAAGCAAAAACAAAATAGTAATAAAGCGTATTGGCATTTAAACCATTATCTGTAAAAGATGTGGATGCACCCGATGTTACAATCGTTCCATTTCCCAATGTTTGACCTGTAGTATAAGTTGTTCCATCAGCAGGGTTTATGGATAAGGATGATGATAAACTTCTTACAATTAAATACCCATCAACTACAGGTGTAGCGGCAGTAAAATTTCCAGAAATGGAATTAATAGTTGGGGTTAAATTTAATACGGTTGGTTGGTTGGTTGGTTCAGCGCAAGGAGTTCCTCCATAAGAAGTCCAGCTTACATCATCAATGCCAATACGAAGAGAAGCGGTTACCTGCCTTATTTCTAGGTTAAAACTGCCGGTTACATTTATGTTTGTAAATGTTGCAGTCGCCTGTGTTGTCGTTGGATTAACTGTGCCAATTAATGTGCTATTTATATAAACCTGAAGTACCGGGCTACTGCCAGTAAAAAACTGTTTATGGTTAAAACTAAGGTTGGTAATTCCGTTTGGGATGGCATTGCAAAAAACAGAACCATTCCGTATGGTAATAGCCCTTCCGGTCATAACCTGATCTGTTCGGGAATCAGTGGCAGACCATGGTAAAGCATTATCACCCGTCCAGTTATTTACTGTATAAGTTCCCGAGTTTGCAGGAATATTTAAAAATGTTTCAGTGCCTTGCGCAAAGGCGCAAAAACTTAACATGCAGAACATTATTAATAGAAAAGGAAATTTCAGCATACTTGTGAGAACTAAAAATCAAACCACAAATTTATTAATTTTTGCAATGATTAACCGGTTAATTTTTCAACAAAAAAGCCCGCCAAATATATACTTGGAGGGCTTTTAATAATATAAAAAAAATTACTTTGCCTGTGTGTTAACTCTCTTAGCCAGCTTACTTTTTAAATTGGCAGCCTTGTTCTTATGGATGGTACCACGCTTTGCTAATTTATCTATCATAGAAGCAACTTTTGGAAAAGCTTCTGTTGCAGCAGTTTTTTCGCTAGCCTTCAGGTCCCGGATCGCATTACGGGTTGTTTTGCCATAATAACGGTTACGTTCGTTACGCTTTGCACTCTGTCTTACATCTTTTTTGGTCGCTGCATGATTTGCCATGGAAAATCTATTTTTTGGGCTGCAAAGATAGGGGGATTGCTTTTAAAATGGTTAATAAAAACAGATAATTTCTAAAAATGACTATTTCTTCTTTATTTCGGGTAAAATTTAGGCTTATGAACCGGTACCTGATACTTGTTTTGCATATTATTTCGCTCATTTTGCTTGGATTGGGGTGGTACCTCAATATCCTACATATAGATATATCGGTGCATTATGTTGTAGATTTCACCCTCTTCAGTGAAAAAAGAAGTGTATTGGGGATGCTTCAAAAGCTTTGGGATGACAGAAGTTATTGGCCTTTTTTACTAATTTTCGTATTCGGTATAATTGTTCCGCTCATTAAATCCGGACTTATTTTTTACCTTTTAATAAAGAAGCAACCCAATCTTAAATACCAACGCTTTGTAAGTGCCATCAGTAAATGGGCAATGGCCGATGTATTTGCCATCAGCATATTTGTAGCTTTCCTGGGAGCCAATGCTATGGAGAGTACCAAGGCATTTTTGCAGCCAGGTTTTTATTGTTTTTCCGCCTACGTTCTATTAAGCGGCATCATTGCCGTATTTACCAAAAAAATGCTTTCTGCAGCAGCAACAAATAATGGGTAATTAACCGATATTTGCAACCAATTTCAGTTCAATTTATTGTTGTGGTAAAATAGTGCTACTTCTATAAAACCAAAGAGCAGTGCTGATCTGGAATACACAAAACAATTTCTACTTTTTATGAAGGATTTTCAATACATCACCAATTCGCATCCTGGCTATATCGAAGGATTGTACAATGATTTTGTTAAAGACCCCAATACTGTAGATATTGATATGCGTAAGTTTTTTGAGGGTTTTGATTTTGCTGTAAGTAATGCAGCCGGGAATAGTAATGGTGCTGCTGATAATGGCACTGCGGTTTCCTACAACCAGATTGATAAAGAATTTGCGGTCTTCCGGTTAATCAGGGCTTACCGCAAAAAGGGCCATCTTATTGCCAAAACAAATCCTATCAGGGAGAGGAAAGACAGGCTCGCTAATCTTGCTTTGCCTGATTTTGGATTAAGTGATGCAGACCTTCAGACAAATTTTGCAGCAGGTAATTTTGCAGGACTGCCAAATGCAACACTCCAAACCATTTTATCGCATTTACAAAAATGCTATACTACACATGTAGGAGTAGAGGTAGGGTATATTACCGATCAAAAAAAACTGGACTGGCTTACCGAAGCTATTGAACAAACATTATTAAAGCCGGTTCCACTTCCACAGAAAAAAAGAATTTTACAAAAGCTGAATGAGGGGGTGATGTTTGAGAAGTTCTTACACACAAAATATATTGGGCAAAAACGTTTTTCGCTTGAAGGAGGTGAAACGGCAATAGCTGCACTGGATGCAATTATTAACACAGCAGGTAATAACAATGTTGAGGAAGTAGTGATTGGCATGGCGCATCGTGGAAGGTTGAATGTGCTGGCAAATATCATGGGTAAAACGTATGAACAAATATTCAGTGAGTTTGAAGGTTCAAGTATTCCCGATACCACCATGGGCAGTGGCGATGTAAAATATCATTTGGGTTTTGGCAGTGATGTAGAAACGGCTGATGGCAAAAAAGTTCATTTAAAACTCAGTCCCAATCCATCTCACCTGGAAGCTGTGGATCCACTGGTAATTGGTTTTGCAAGAAGCAAGGCTGATATTTTATACAACAGCGATTATGATAAAATTCTTCCTATACTAATTCATGGCGATGCATCTATTGCCGGTCAGGGTATTGTTTACGAAGTTTTGCAAATGAGTGAACTTGAAGGATTTTTTACCGGAGGTACCATTCATTTTGTAATTAATAACCAGATTGGTTTTACAACCGACTTTGATGATGCCCGAAGTTCAGATTATTGTACATCCATTGCAGCCATGGTAGAGGCACCTGTATTTCATGTTAACGGCGATGATGCAGAAGCTGTTGTAAAAGCCTGTGAGATTGCCACGCTTTACCGCCAGGAATTTAATAGCGATATTTTTATTGACATGGTCTGCTACCGCAAGCATGGCCATAACGAGGGCGATGAGCCCAAATTTACGCAGCCCCAATTATATGCATTGATTGATAAGCATCTTAATCCCCGGGAAGTATATACACAGTTTTTGATACAGAATGGAGAGCCGGATGCACAGACACTTGCCAAAGAAATGGAGCAAAAATTTTTGGCCGATCTACAGGAGCGCCTGGATGAGGTAAAACAGCATCCATTGCCGTATAGTTACCAACCACCCGAACTAGCCTGGAAAAGTTTGCGTAAAGCTACTACTCAAGATTTTGATGCATCGCCTGTTACAGCAATTGACAGTGATGTGTTTAAATTATTATTTGAAGGGTTGATGAAATGGCCGGTAGATTTTAAACCATTGCGTAAGGTTGAAAAACTGATCAATGATAAATTGAAATTATTCAGCGATGAAAATAAAATTGACTGGGCCACTGCCGAGTTAATGGCCTATGGAAGTTTACTGGTAGAAGGTAAAGATGTACGCATGAGCGGACAGGATGTAAAGCGTGGCACTTTCAGCCACAGGCATTCAACCCTGTATCACGAAATTACTAACGAAGAGTATAACAGGCTGAATCATTTTACACAAACCCAATCCCCGTTTCGCATTTACAATTCTTTATTAAGTGAATATGCGGTACTTGGTTTTGAATATGGTTATGCTATGGCAAACCCCAATGCATTGGTAATATGGGAAGCACAGTTTGGAGATTTTTGCAATGGAGCACAAACGATCATTGACCAGTTTATTGCTGCCGCTGAAACAAAATGGCAAAGGATGAATGGTGTTGTATTATTATTGCCTCATGGTTACGAAGGACAGGGTCCTGAGCATAGCAGTGCCCGTATGGAGCGCTTTTTACAGATGTGTGGTGAGTTGAATTTTATTGTATCGAATGTAACAACAGCTGCAAATTTCTTTCATTTATTACGCAGGCAGATGGCATGGCCTTTCCGAAAGCCATTGGTGGTTTTTTCGCCAAAGGCAAATCTTCGTCATGCAGGTAGCTATAGTACAAAAGATGAATTTACAAGTGGTGGTTTTAAGGAGGTACTGGATGATATAACCATCACTGATAATGCTGCTGTAAAAAAAGTGTTGTGTTGCAGCGGTAAAATTTATTTTGAACTGGCAGATCGCCAGCAAAAGGAGAACAGGACAGATGTTGCTATTATACGGCTAGAACAGATACACCCCTTACCACAAAAGCAACTGGATGAATTGTATAAAAAATACAGCAAAGCCATCTGGTACTTGGTACAGGAAGAGCCATTGAATATGGGAGCCGCAACTTTCTTAAGGATGAGTTTAAAAAATATCAATTTTTATATTATCAGCCGCCAGATAAGTGCAGCAACAGCTACTGGTTACAGTAAAGTACATGCAAAGGAGCAGGAACAGATAATAGACACAGCATTTAATATTTAATTAAACACTAATTAATCGAATTACACGAATTACACGAATTTTAAAACAATTGAATCTCAATTCGTGTAATTCGTGTCTTAAAATTCGAGTAATAAAAACAGGAGAGCATGTTCAATTCATTAAGTGAAAAATTAGAATCGGCCTTTAAGAATATAAAGGGACAGGCAAGGATCAGTGAACTAAATATTGCCAATACAGTAAAAGACATCCGTCGTGCATTGGTTGATGCTGATGTGAATTATAAAATTGCCAAAGAGTTTACTGATAAAATAAAAGAAAAAGCACTGGGAGAAAAAGTGTTAACTGCAGTAAGTCCGGGCCAGGCCATGGTTAAAATTGTGCAGGATGAACTGACTGAATTAATGGGAGGCTCCGAAAGTGAATTTAATATAAGCGGTAGCCCGGCAATTATTTTAGTAGCAGGTTTACAAGGTAGTGGTAAAACAACTTTCAGTGGTAAACTTGCCAATTATCTTAAAACAAAAAAAGGTAAATCGCCTTTGCTGGTAGCAGCAGATATTTACCGTCCTGCGGCTATCGACCAGCTTGAAGTTTTAGGTGGACAGATTGATGTACCTGTTTATAGCGAAAGAGAAAATAAAGATGCGGTTTCTATTGTGCAGAATGCCATTAAGGAAGCCAGGGCTAAGAATAAAAATGTTATCATCATTGATACAGCCGGCCGTTTGGCTGTGGATGAAGTAATGATGACCGAAGTAGCGAATATAAAAGCAGCCATCAATCCGCAGGAAATTTTATTTGTAGTAGATAGCATGACGGGGCAGGATGCAGTAAACACAGCTGCAGCATTTAATGAGCGGTTGGATTTTAGTGGTGTGGTACTAACCAAGTTGGATGGTGATACAAGAGGTGGTGCGGCTTTATCTATTAAATATACGGTTAACAAGCCCATTAAATTTGCAAGCAGTGGTGAAAAGATGGATACGTTGGATGTGTTTTATCCAGACAGGATGGCCCAGCGTATTTTGGGTATGGGTGATATTGTGAGCCTTGTTGAAAAAGCGCAGGAGCAGTATGATGAAAAGGAAGCTGCCCGATTAGAAAAAAAAATCCGCAAAAATCAATTTGATTTTGAAGACTTTAAAACCCAGTTACAACAGATAAAAAAAATGGGTAATATTAAAGATCTGATGGGCATGATACCGGGTGTAGGCAAGCAGATAAAAGATGTTGATGTAAATGATGATTCGTTTAAGGGGATAGAGGCTATGATAAATTCCATGACCTTACAAGAGCGCCGTAATCCTGATCTCATTAATGCAAACCGCAAACTAAGGATTGCTAAAGGTGCAGGTAAAGATATTGCAGAGTTAAATGCTTTTTTAAAGCAGTTTGAACAAATGAAAGGCATGATGAAGATGATGAATAAAATGCCTAAGGGCGTGATGCCTAACATAGGCAGGCGATGATTCCAATGAAGATTTTTATGTAACCCCAAACTAAAATAGTTTGGGGTTATTTTTTTTGACAAAACCCTTCAGCCTACTTTTAATTATCAATTTAATAAATTACATTAGTGTTATTAAACAGATAACCTCTCCAAAGCTCCAGGTTCCTGTTGAGCTGTAAAAATCAGCTGTTCAGCATTAAAGAAATCCCAAATTAGATCCGGTTGCCGCGGCAGCACATTACACTATGTATTCATTTTGTGAAGGCATCTAAATTTTTTAATTTATGAAAAAGATCATTGTACGGGGTTTTAAGAAAGACAAATTTTCAACCGAAGAAATTCAATCTGCTAAAGAAAGTAAGCTGGAATTAAAAACCTCTTATCACTTCAGTACATCAAGGGCACTCGCCCAAATACATGAATTGAATATTGATAAAACAGATATCCTTGAATTTGTTTTTGAAGATGATACTACCTGGGTTGGTGGGCCAGAGATCATCCATGATATTTTTCCGGAAACAGCTAATCAAAAACGTTCAGTGGGTGAAAGTTTTGAAATACCCATGTATTTAAGAACGGATGGAGCAAACCGTGGTTTACTAGGTGATATTGCAGTTAAAGTTTTAAATGTTTTTACAAAAAAGGCAGTTACTCAAAAAGTAATTGATGTTGCTATAAGGCTGGAAAAAAAAGGTTTGCAGAACATGAGCGGCTTGTATGCTGTTAGCGCCAGGTTTGATCTTAGTAAAACAACAGTTAAAAAATCAGACAAGCCGTACCTGCTGTTTCTTCATGGCACCAATTCTTCTACCTGGGGCTCTTTTGGCGAGATTCTGAATTCGGAACTATGGGCAAATATGCAGGCTGTTTATGGTAGTAATATAATTGGCCTGCAGCATGAAACGCTTACCAAAAGCCCCATACAGAATGTTATTGATCTTTTTAAAGCATTACCACAGGAGTGTACACTACATGTGATATCACATTCAAGAGGCGGATTGGTGGGGGACGTATTAGCCCGGTTTTGTAGTGGCAACGCAGGGTTTAATAGCACAGAAATAGGCTACCTGGAAAAAACAAAACGTACAACAGATATTGCTGATATAGCAACGCTGCAAAAAATTGCAGCTACAAAAAAAATTACACTCAATAAATTTATACGTGTTGCCTGCCCGGCTTATGGCACAACCATTTTATCAAAACGGCTCGATCATTTTCTGAACATCAGTTTTAATTTGTTAGGAGCAATGTTTGGCCCAGCAGCAAGTTTGGTTACTGCCGAATTTAAGGAACTGATCACAGCTGCCGTGGATACTAAAAATGAACCTGACCAGTTGCCCGGCCTCGAAGCTATGAATCCGGCTTCTCCATTCCTGAAAGTGCTTAATAATCCTGATAACAGCATTAACAGCTCCTTAGCGGTCATCTCGGGTAACTGCGGCGTAAAATTCAATTTAAAAGCATTGCTCATTATTGCCAGTAAATTATTTTATTTAAGAGACAACGATCTGGTGGTAGATACCAAATCGATGTACTGCGGCACCAAAAGAAATATACCTATCCAATATTTCTTTGATGAAGGTGCCGAAGTAGATCATGTGCATTATTTTAAAAATAAAAAAACGCAGGATGCCATTTTGTTTGCGCTGAAAGCAACAACAGTTTCTATTCCCAATTTTGTAAGTTATGAGCAATCATTACAGCAGGCATTAAACAGGAATGTATTGCTGGGCCTTGATGGCGGCGGTATTTATTGTGATAAAGTTTCGGGCAAAAAGCCAATTGTAATTTTATTGCCGGGTATCATGGGCTCCAACCTGGAGCATAGCAATAAAAAGATCTGGATAAATTACGCCCGCTTTCTTGTTGGCGAATTAACAAGGCTTGATATCAGCAAAAAAGATATAACTGCTACATCACTCATCAAAACATCCTACAAAAAATTAGTTGATTATTTAAGTACCGACTATGATGTGGTAACACTTCCGTTCGATTGGCGTATGCCACTGACAGATGCTGCAGCTTTACTTAAAGACAGGGTAGAAAAATATTTGCTTTTAAAAGTTCCTATAAAGATCGTGGGCCATTCTATGGGAGGTGTGGTTACCCGTGATTTTATCATTAATCATCCCGCTACCTGGGAAAAATTGAATGCTTCTAAAGATTTTAGACTGCTTTTCCTCGGGGCTCCATTGGGTGGATCTTATCGCATCCCTTATGTACTGGCAGGTAAAGACCCTATCATCAGCCAGATCAGTAAAATAGATCTTAAGCATACCAAAAAAGAATTGCTGGATATGTTCCGGAAATACCCAGGCCTGCTGGGACTATTACCGCTGGCAAAAGATAGTGTTGATTTTGCTGATGAAGCTACCTGGCAGCGGATGAGGGCTGCATCTTTATTTGACTGGAATATCCCTGACAAAAAAGACCTGGATCTCTGGGGCGTATATCGTGATAAGGTATTGGCAAAAATGGATTCAATAGAACTTGAAAATGCGATTTATATAGCCGGTAAAGATGATGCCACTGTTTGTGGGTTTGAAATAAACAATGACCTGCCTGATGAAAAAATTGTTTTTAAAAGTACTGCGGAAGGTGACCAGTCAGTTACCTGGGATTCAGGTATTCCAGCTAAATTAATTAATAGCGGCAGGTTGTATTTTGTAAATGTATCGCATGGCGGGCTGGCAAACAATGCTGATATATTTTCCGGCATATCGGGCATATTAAAGCATGGTGAAACAGAGTTACTAAGCAAAACACGTCCGGTATTAAGAGGTGTAAAAATTGAATTTGATACCGTTGAAGAAGAGATATATGAAACAGATGAACTGAGCCTTGAAAAAAATCTGCTTGGTATAAAAGAGAAACCCATTGCAGAAAAAGCCGGCAGCATACCTATAAAAGTAAGTGTAAGCAATGGCGATCTTTTTTACAGCAGGTACCCAATTATGGTTGGTCATTTTATTAACGACGGCATAACAAGTGCAGAAAAAGTTATTGATAATTACAGTGGCAATGCATTAACACAGATGCACAAGCTCAATATGTATCCCGGTGAGATAGGCAGTAATGAGTTGTTCATAAATATTACGGCGGAATTTAAAGGTACTGTGGTGGCAGGACTTGGAGCGCCGGGTAGGCTTAGCTCTTACCAGCTTGTACAAACAACAGAGCAAGCCGTAATAAAATACCTGCTTAATTTAAGTAAGATATGCAAAACGATGGATGCTGATGCTGTGCCAGCAGATACGGGTATATCATTATTGTTGATTGGTTGTGGGTATGGGGGACTTTCTATTGAAAGTTCAATACGATCACTTCTGCAAGGCGTACAAAATGCAAATAAGAAAATGGAAGAGTTTACTGCCGAAGGAATAAAGACGATTGAGCATGTTGAATTTGTAGAATTATATGAAGACAGGTGCCTGCAGAGCCTGTACATTTTAAGCCGGATAGAAAATGAGGAGGATAGCACTATCAATATCAGGCTGCCTAAAAGGCAATACAAAAAATTATTAGGCTCACGTATCCGTATACCTATGGAAAGTGAAAATGATTGGTGGACACGTATTACTGTGGAAATGCATGAACAGAAGTCTGGCGCCAGGGAAGATGCTGAAACTGCTTTACGATTCTCCTGCAGCACCGGGAGCGCAAGAGAAGAAGAGCGTGACCTGCAAACCAGTCCTGAAATAATAAACGACCTGGTTGAAGAAATGAGCACTAATAACAATTGGAATGCCGGCATGGCAAAAACCCTGTTTGAGTTATTGATACCTAATGATTTTAAGGATGAGGTAAAAAAACAAAGTAACAGCATGTGGGTGCTCGATCATGCTGCAGCTTCTTACCCGTGGGAATTATTGCAGGATAGCAGTACCAATGCAAGGCCCATCTGTTGTACATCGGGTATGATACGACAACTTAAACTGGAAGATTACAGGATAAAAGTGAATCCTGTTGCCGGTAAAAAAGCGTTGGTGGTTGGCGATCCTGACCTGAATGGTTTCCCTTTTGCACAACAGTTGCCTGGCGCTTTTAAAGAAGGTAACCTCGTAGCCAGCATACTGGAAGAGTATGGATACCAGATGCCCAATAATTGTTTTAAAAAATCCTCTACGCAGATCATCAATGCGCTTTTTAAAGATGAGTATAAGATCATTCACCTGGCAGGCCATGGGATTTTTAATGAAAAGAAACCAAAGTCATCGGGCATGTTGATTGGCAATGGAGTTTTTCTAAGCACCAAAGAAATTTGCCAGATGAGTAAAGTGCCCGAATTGGTTTTTGTAAATTGTTGTTTCTTAGGTAAGGTTGATGATAAAAGCGAGGCTCTCTTTAACAAGCGATATAAACTTGCGGCCAATATAGGCACACAATTGATAGTGAATGGGGTAAAAGTTGTGATTGCAGCCGGCTGGGCTGTAGATGATGCTGCTGCTTTATATTTTACAGGGATTTTTTATCATGAATTACTTGGGGGCAATAATTTTGGAGATGCCATTACAGAAGCCAGGTTAAGAACGTTCAATAAATACCCACACACAAATACGTGGGGAGCTTACCAGTGTTATGGCGATCCATATTTTAAATTAACAGAATTTAAAACCTCAAAGCCTTTTCAAGAAGGTTATTTAATTGCACAACAGGCAGAAAATGATTTGAGCAACTTGATCAATAAAGCAGATTCCAAAGGCAGCTCTGCAAAATACCTGGTAAAAGATCTTGCCGCTATATCAGCAGCAGTAGATGTTGCAGGCATACGTAATGCAGTCATCACAGAAAAAGAGGCCATGGCCTATGCCGAGTGCAATGATTATGATAATGCCATTGCCCGTTTTGAAAGCCTATTGGTTATGGAGCACGCAGGTTTCTCAGTAAGGGCAATTGAAAAATATTGCAGCATAAGAACTAAACGCTGTGTGAAGAACTGGCAATCGGGTATTGAAAAAAATAAGCAGATGCCCGCACTGGATAAAGTGATCGCCGATTTAAAACAGTTATTGAACATGAGCTCTACGGCAGAGCGTTTAAGTTTATTAGGCAGTGCATATAAGCGCAAGGCAATGATGTCATCAACCAATACAGATAAAATAAAAGCCTTGATGCTGTCGGCAGATTATTATAAAAAAGCCAATGCCATCCCACAGAACAGCAATGGGATATATTCTTTAGTCAATTGGTTTAGAATTGAAAAGATTTTGCAGCTTGTTAAAAACAGGCCAGGTACAAAAACAATTATTAAAAAATATAAGTTCACACCGGTAGGCAAAATAAAATCTGAAATTGAAGGGGCCATTAAAAAAATAATAAATGCAGATGCAGATATGGTATTCTGGAACGAAATAAGCATGGCGAGTACTTTATTATGTTCCTGGTTAGTTGAAGGGAAAAACACAAAAGAACTGACTGATAAGATGGTGGTGGATGCCTATGCAAGAGTGTGGAGTATTGCAGGATCTCAAAATAAAAAAATATCTGAGATAGAGAATCTGGATTTCCTGATCTCTATTTATA
>JAYUYX010000065.1:0-6683 GCA_043752205.1 Chitinophagaceae bacterium | reverse complement strand
AAGAAACATAATAAACACAACGCCAATAAAATATGTCTCAATCAATAGTTGAATTAAAGAATGTAAATATCTACCAGGGCGAAAGTCTTATTTTAAGTGATGTAAACATTTCTGTGGATAAGGGTGAGTTTGTGTACCTGGTTGGTAAAACCGGAACCGGCAAAAGCAGCCTGCTTAAAACCATGTACGGCGACCTGCAGTTGACAGAAGGAGAGGGTTGGGTTGGAGGCCACAATTTGAAAGAATTAACCTGGAAGACGGTCCCTTTTCTGCGACGTAACCTGGGTGTGGTGTTCCAGGATTTTCAATTATTGACTGACCGGAATGTGAATGAGAATATGAAATTTGTTTTAAAAGCTACCGGCTGGAAAGATGAGAAACTAATGGATGAAAAAATTGCTGATGTGTTGGAAAAAGTGGGATTGAAAACAAAAGGCTTCAAAATGCCTTTTGAGTTAAGTGGCGGTGAGCAGCAGCGTATGGATATAGCGAGAGCTTTATTAAATTCTCCAAAATTAATTCTGGCCGATGAGCCTACGGGTAATCTTGACCCGGAGACGAGCGATGAGATCATGCAACTGCTGTTTCATATCTGCAGGGATTACAACACTACAATTATTATGGCTACGCATGATTATCTGGTGATCAAAAAATTCCCGGCCCGAACTATAAAAACAGAAATGGGTAAGGTTTGGGATAATGCTACTATAGAAATGTCATAAGTTCCTTTGCATTGGCTTCATTATTATAAACCGTTTGCAGCAGGCCCTGTCGCTGTTCAATTTCCTGTTCAGTAAAAGGCTGCTTGTATAATTCTTCAATTTTTTCCTGAAAGGACTTTGCATCACCTGCAATATGGCAGTATGACTCTAATCCCGAGCCTTCAACTCCTGCCTTATTTACCAAACAGTGTCTTCCATTAAAAAAAGCATTCAACAATTTTAATTTAATGCCGGTGTTATTGAAGGAGGGTAATACATGAATATGGGCTTTATATATCATGTCCTGCATTTCTTTGTCAGTTGGATTTGCAACCAGGCAGGTATGCTGGTGATCATGTGCAAGCTTTTGTAATCTTTCAGATGGATCTTTTCCTGCAATTACAAATGGCAAATTGAGTTTGCTGAAAACATTTTGCAAAAGCCATACAGCCGCTTCATCATTTTCATTGATGGAAAGATTGCCGTGGTATAAGCAAAAACAACCCTTACCTTCTTTACCTACAGCCAATGTATATGGTGAAAATACAGGGAGATAATGTATGTTGGGTGCTTTAAACTGCTGCTGGTATATGGTTACATCCTGTTTACTTAAAGCAAGGAATTTTGCTTTACCGGCAATTATTTTTTCATATTTTTTTAAAAGCCTGCTCTCGTGCTGGAAATAAAATTTTTTTAATAAGTTGGTTTCGATCTTAGCCAGTTGTTTATAATATTCAAACTCTGTATTGAATAGCCTGACCATAATTTTCCTGTTATTCAATGCGCCGCTGTATAAATAATAAGTGCAATGAATACCTTCTAGTAAAACCGGGTGATCATCTTTTTGCAGGTTGGTTATTAATGCTTCGCTAACCCGGCTGTTTACAATAAGCGGTAACCTGAAGGAGAAGCTATTGCTGTTTTTTTTTCGCCGGTAGTAATTTACGGTTTCGCAATATTTATTTAATTCATCCTGTAGCTGTATATTTTTTGTAAAGCAATGCAGGTGAATTTTTACACCCAGGTGATGCAGTGTTTTTATTTTATAAAATATATCAATTACACCGCCATAATCAGCAGGCCAGGGTGTATCGTGCGTTACTATATGTAAATGCTTATCCAAGTAAGTTTTTGTAAAACTGAATTAATCTTATTTGTTCCTGTTGCCAGTTTAAAATTTGTCGCTGTTTTAAACAGTTTTCCTGCAATTCATTATACAAAACCTCATTTACCAATAAATTGTTCAGTTGAGCGACCAGATTATCTGAACTTATATCATCTATCAATACAGCAATTGGCAGCTGGCTGTTGATCGCTGCATACAAAGGGTAATTAACACAAAGCTGTGGGATACCGGCATGCAGGTAATCAAAAAAGCGGTTGCCTAAGGAATAATAATTACTTAAGCCTTTGTTCTCAAACAATGTTATGCCAATATAAGCCTGCTGTGTAATGAGGAATAGCTCATCAGGTTTTATTTTCCCTTTGAAGATCACTTTATCTTCCAGTTGATGTAAAGCAACCAAGTGTTTTGCCTGCTCCATAAAATTACCATCGCCGCAAATGATTAGTTTGCAATTGATGTCTTTAAATGCTGGTATCAGGGTTTCAAAGCTTCGGCCCTCATTAACTGCGCCCTGGTATAAAATGAATTTCTCTTTCTTTTCTATTGGTTGTATTTCTTTCAGCACCGCAATATTCCTGATCACTTCATAATTTACGCCGTACATCTTTTTAAATTCATCAGCTATGGGCTGATTAACCGTATAGCCCAACGGAAAATAGGGTACAGTATATCTTTCAATACGTTTCCACATCCTGTAAATGGCCGGCCTGCTTACAACCTCTTTCATTTCGCAAAACAGTTCATGTGCGTCATAAACTCTTTTTACGTTCTTCATTTTAGAAATATAATAGCAGGGTAGTATGGTATCCAGGTCAATTGCACAGATACAATCCATTTTTTTAAAGAGCAGGTAAATAAACAGGCGGATATTGTATTCAGCATAAAACAATTTTCCCTTCTCAAAAAAACAACTGAGCCGTTTTTGCCTGAAAGGCTGGGTTGATAAAGGAATGGAAGACTTTAATTTTCTACCGATCAATGTTACTTTGTATCCTGCCTCTGCAAGTGATGTACAGATGCGTATCATCCGTTGGTCGTAGCTGAGGTCTGTGGTAACTGTAAAACAAATACCCCCCCCGCTCCCTGAAGGGGGAGCCTTAGAGTTTAAAATTGAAGAAGTATTATTTGATAAATCAGGCATTATAAAAGTGAACCAAGCTTATTTGTTTAAAAGAGATTTTTAAATTATCAGTTTCTCAGTTCCCCCCTTCAGGGGGCGGAGGGGGTTTGAGGGGTGTTGTATATTTTTTGTATAATCTCCACCGTCTTCAGCCCCTCTGCGGCACTGGCAAATTCATGTGCGTCATCCTGTAAGGCGATGATTAAATTCTCGTACACCTTATCATGATTACTCATGCTGCCGCTGTAAAAGCCATAACCATTAGCAGGATTTCCTGCAGGCAGATCAGGCTGTGTTGTGCCGCTAACCTGGCAATATTCAAGTTCATTTAAATATTGACCACCAATTTTTACAGTACCATGCTCCCCAAAAACTGTAAAGGAGCCCTCCATATTCTTCTCAAAACTATTTACCGTATAATTCAATGTGCCGATGGCTCCGCTTTGCATTTCAAAAAGCACAGCGCCTGTATCTTCAAATTCAATAGCAGGGTGTGCAAAGTTTTTACCCACCGTTTTAACTGTAGACACATCGCCCAAAAGCCAGTACAGCAGATCTATAAAGTGACTGAATTGCGTAAAAAGGGTGCCTCCGTCCAGTTCCTTGGTTCCTTTCCAGTCGGTATAATAGGCAGGGGGCCTGTTCCAGAAGCAGTTTACCTGGAAACTATAGATCTTACCTAACTTGCTATCATCAATCAGGCCTTTCAAAAAGACAACAGGAGGATTGTACCGGTTTTGCTTAACCACAAATAGCTTTCTACGAGCTTTTTCAGCAGTCTTCATCATCATTTTACCGGAAGCAACATCTATGGCTAATGGTTTTTCACATAACACATGGTTGCCGGCTTCCAAAGCCTTGATTGAGTGAGCGGCATGAAGGCCGTTTGGAGTGCAGATGCTCACTAGTTGCAACCCGGTTTCCGCATTCAAAAGCTCTTCTATACTGTAATAGGCTTTTGCCCCGTAGGTTGCCGCAAATTCATCCGCCTTTGCTGGTAAAATATCACAGACAGCCACCAGTGTCCCATGTTTTATAATCTGCTCAGCATGGCGCTTAGCTATCCTTCCGCAACCTATTATGGCAAATAAGGGTTTCATATAAGCAATATTCAAAAAAAAACCTTAAACTGCCGCTTAAAAATGAATATTTCTACTTACTTTTGCCACCAATTTAAAAAAGAAACATAACAAAGACGTTATTAAAAAAACAAAGATGCCGTATTTAACAATCGAAAAAAAAGCAGACATTTTCACAAATTTTGGAGCAAAAGCTACCAACACAGGTTCAATTGAAGGCCAGATCGCTTTACTTACAGAGCGTATCAACCACATCTCAAATCACCTGAAGATCAACAAAAAAGATTTCTCTTCACAAAGAGGTTTAATGATGATGGTAGGACAGCGCAAGCGTTTACTAACCTACCTCAGCAAGCACGACCTTACCGGTTACAGGGCTTTAATTGAGAAATTAGGTTTACGTAAATAAACTATTCCAACTATGTAAATAATTTAATTCCCAACTATATTTTCAAGTTGGGAATTATTCATTTTACAGTATTTATTCATCAGAGTTTACGGTTTCAATACCTGCAACCGTCAATCTCAAATCATAAATCAAATTTATGTCGTTATTAAACCCAAAATCAATCACATTTGATATAGGTGGTGGCCGTATGGTAACCATCGAAACAGGTAAAATGGCACGCCAGGCCGATGGTTCAGTAACCGTTCGCCAGGGCAATTGCATTTTACTTGCAACAGTTGTAGCTAATAAAGAACCCAAGCCCGGACAAGGATTTTTTCCCCTGTCAGTAGATTACCAGGAAAAATTTGGTTCTGCAGGCCGTATTCCGGGTTCATTCTTTAAAAGAGAAGCCCGTTTAAATGATTACGAAATTCTTACCTCAAGATTAATAGACAGGGCCTTAAGGCCTTTATTTCCGGAAGATTATTTATGCGAAGTACAGGTATTGGTTTCGCTTATTTCATCTGATGATGAAGTAATGCCGGATTCATTAGCTTGCTTAGCTGCATCGGCTGCTTTGGCAGTTTCAGATATTCCTATTCAGGAGATCATCTCAGAAGTGCGTATCGGAAGGGTAAACGGTGAAATGATCGTTAACCCAACCCGTAGCCAGATGGCAACATCTGACTTTGAATTCATCATTGCTGCTACTGATAAGAACATCATGATGGTGGAAGGTGAAAGTAATGAGTGCCAGGAAGAGGACCTGATCAAAGCTATTGAAATGGGGCATGAAGCTATCCGCTTACAGGTAAAAGCTCAACAGGAATTAAGAGAACTGGTAGGCATTACAACCAAGAGGGATTACACAAAGCCTTACCGCAACGAGGAACTGAATGATAAGATAACAGCTTTTGCAAGAGATAAAATGCACGCCATATCGGCTGCCTTCACCGGCAAGCACGTTAGAAGCGATGCCTTTAAAGCATTACACGATGAAGTAGTTGCTTTCCTGGGTACAGAGTTACCTGATGAGGACAAGGCGCTGATAGGACATTACACAGGCGATCTGCAATATTACGTGGTTAGGGATATGATCCTTAACGACAGGAAGCGCCTGGATGGCCGAGGTACCGAAGATGTTCGTCAACTGGAAATGGAGATCGATACCTTACCAACTCCACACGGTTCGGCATTGTTTACAAGAGGTGAAACTCAATCACTTACAACGGTCACTTTAGGAACTCCGTTAGATGAATTATTGGTTGAAAGTGCAAACAAATCAGATTATACCAACTTCTTTTTACATTATAATTTTCCACCTTTTTCAACAGGTGAGGTTAAAATGATGAGAGGCGTTGGCCGAAGGGAAGTAGGACATGGTAACCTTGCTATGCGTTCATTGAAGAAAATGATGCCGGGTAAAGATTATCCTTATACCGTAAGAGTAGTAAGTGATATCCTGGAAAGTAATGGTTCATCATCCATGGCTACTGTTTGTGCCGGTTCTTTGGCGCTGATGGATGCAGGTGTGCCTTTGAAAAAACATGTTAGTGGTGTTGCCATGGGACTAATTAAAAAAGGCGATGACTTTGCAATATTGACCGATATCCTGGGTGATGAAGATCATTTAGGTGATATGGATTTTAAAGTTACCGGAACCCGTGATGGTATTTGCGGTGTACAGATGGACATTAAAGTTGACGGTTTAAGTATGGATGTTATGCGCCAGGCTTTGGCCCAGGCTAAAAAAGGGCGTATGCATATACTGGAAGCCATGTATGCCTGCACACCAGCTGCAAGGGAAGAAGTTAAGCCGCATGCTCCAAGAATGGTTAAGATCATTATTGATAAAGAATATATTGGTGCTGTGATAGGGCCAGGTGGTAAAGTGATTCAGGAAATTCAGCGTGAAACAGGTGCTACCATAAATATTGAAGAAGTAGATAACAGGGGCGAAGTAAGTATTTTCTCTAAAGAGAAAGCAAGCCTGGAAAGAGCCTTGGCCTGGATCAACGGATTGGTAGCTGTACCGGTTGTAGGAGACACTTACGAAGGAACAGTGAAGAGCATTAAAGAATTTGGTGCGTTCGTTGAATTCTTACCTAAGAAAGAAGGTTTATTACACATCAGTGAAATAAGCTGGAAACGTTTGGAAAGTATGGACGGCATTTTTAAAGAAGGTGATAAAGTAAAAGTTAAACTGCTTGATGTTGACCAAAAGACTGGTAAGTTTAAATTAAGTCGCAAAGCTTTAATTCCAAAGCCT
>JAYUYX010000064.1:0-15903 GCA_043752205.1 Chitinophagaceae bacterium | reverse complement strand
AAATACCTGCCATAATTTTTCTTTGTCAATTTTAAATATAAACTCATGTAAAAAGATAGCCCCTAATAATGGAACAGAAAGCTGTGGTATTACCAGTGCCATGGATGGTGCCCTGAATTTTTTATAAAAGGGCATGTGATCAAAAAGAAAATAATTTACGGCTTCAAAATTTTTGCCCCATGCCAGTACAATACTAAATAAGGTTATGGCAACCAGCCACCACCGGTGTTCATTTTTTGATAAAAAGGCACCGAATAAAAAGAGTAAACATATAATTGCGCCAAGGTATACAGTACCCTGTGTACTTAACAATTCGCCCCAGTACATAGGCGATGACTGAAATATCTGGTCTGCAAATCCCTGTGGCAGGGTTTGTGCATTTTCCTGCAAAACCTGCGTGGCTTTTGATTCTTCGCCAAGGCCCTCAGCAGAACTTCCGCCAAATGCATTAGGCACAAGGAGTGTCATGGTTTCGGCCTTGCCATAACTCCACATAAAGGCATAATCTTTATCAAGACCACCCTTGGTTTCATTCTTTTTTTCTTTTTGCGTTAATTCACTGCGGCCACCCCTCATTGTTTCTTTACTGAATTCGTAAGTAGGCCAATAGATCATGGCCATAGTGGCCAGTATTACGGCACCAATCCCAATGGAAATTATTCCGGAAATAACTAAATGCTTGATGTTTTTTTCTTTGATGCATTTTATGATAAAGGGCACCGTCATGAAAATAACAATCAATAAAGTATAATAAACAATCTGCTGGTGAAGCTGCCCCAGTAGCAGAATGCCTGATGTAAGTAATACAGCACTACCAAGCCAGTATTTTTGTTTAAATAATAATTGAACACCTGCCAGTACAGCAGGAGCGTAGGCCATTGATAAAAGTTTGGTATCGTGCCCGCCAGCAATTAAAACAGGATTGTAAGATGCATAGGCATAAGCTATACCGCCGAGTATTCCTATCCAGGGATTAATGCCTATTACAATACAAAGCAGGTAAAAACACAAGGCTGCAATAAATAAATAAAATATAGGTTTTGA
The DNA here is from genome assembly GCA_043752205.1 of Chitinophagaceae bacterium. GTDB lineage: Bacteria > Bacteroidota > Bacteroidia > Chitinophagales > Chitinophagaceae > Ferruginibacter. The sequence goes on along the minus strand of JAYUYX010000064.1, from coordinate 14,859 downwards.
AAAACCGAGCGTTAAAATATCCTGCACAACCTGTAAACGGATATTCATTGGCTCTTTACCATCAAGTGCTATCTGGTAAGTAGGCATGCCACCCATCATACTATTCGTCCACTTAGGAAAATGGCCATACTTCTCTTTAAATTCAAATGACTGCTGTGCCATGGCCTTCCATTGTATCACATCGGTCTGTTGCACTGCTTTGCCTTCCAGCGCAGGTTTATTTAAAATAATTGATAATATTAAAAAAATGATAACAGCTACAATATGGGGTAGGGCCTGTTTGAAATTGATTTGCTTCATAATTAGTTTTTGCTTTGGCAAAATAATGCTAAAAAAATTAAAACCTGCTGATAAAATGAATTAAAGCCTTTCAACTTGCTCAATAAAAAAAGCCACCGGTTAAGTGGCTTTTCCATTGTTTATAAACTATTTTTAATTTCCCATGCCCTGTGATGCATTCTGCATACTGTCCATTTCTCCTCTCATACTTTTCTTTTTAAACAGTGATATATCCATTTTACCAAAACGGTAATTAAAATTAAGACGCAAAACCTGCGGGTCTCTGCGTCGATCACTATCCTGTACAAAATAAACCGACTGGGAGTGCGTAGAGTATAGTTTAGTTCTGAAAATATCATTCATCTGCAAGGTTAACGATGCAGCTTTGTTCTTCATAAAATCTTTTTTAATGGCTATATCTACACCATAATTAGGCCTGGTGTAACCCTGGGCACCAATAGGAGAGCCACCAAACATCATCATCATACCACCACCACCGCCCCTGCCAGGAGGTAATATGGTCTTGGCCTGGTAATCGCCTGATAACTGTATTGAAAAATTCTTTGGAAGTGTAAATGAGTTATTGATCTTGCCAAACATACTTAACTGGTCATTATCTACTCCGCCGGTTATAGCTCCTGCTTTTAAGGTTGAATTGTATACATTTATATTCATTGTAAGATCCCACCATTTTGCAGGCTTTGTTTTGCCGGTTAATTCCAAACCTACATTATAGCTGGTATTAGCATTTGCATAGGTGGTAATTAAAACTGAATCTGGTTTGGCAGTGGGATCCGGATTTTTATCACGGTATTGATAATTAGTAATAAGGTCATTCGTGTTCTTAAAATAAACTGTTGCCAGTAAACTTGTTTTTGGAGTAAGCTGTGTCTGGTAAGATATCTCCGCAAGGTTAGTAAATTCCGGTACCAGGTTAGGGTTACCTATTGATAAATTCAATGGATCAGAAATATCATAATTAGGTATCAGCTGGAAAAAATTAGGCCTGTTGATCTTACGGGAATAATTCAACTGCAGATCAGATTTATCACTAAGCTTATAAGTCATGAATAGGCTGGGGAACAGGCTGAATGGATATTTGTTATTAAACTTCTTACCCGTACTCATCATGGTGCCGGTATACGTTGAGCTTTCTAAACGCAGGCCAAGCTGGTAAGTAAAGCTTTTGATCTTTTGACTGAAGGTGGTATAAGCTGCGTATACCTGGTCTGTAAATTCATAATTATTGCTGAAGCCCGGAATCAGTATGTATTGACCACTTCCGTTTTGTACATAGTTGAATGATGTGCTTTTAAAGTTTCTTACAGCTCCACGGATACCCATTTCAATTTTAAGATTTTCAGATATAGGGTTCACAAAATCAGTCTGCGCAGTAAAGAATCTGTTTGAACCATAGCCATTGGAACGTTCAACCAAGGCTGCTGTTTTGGGGCTGTTATTGCTGTAAAAATATTGACTGATATAATCTCCCTCATTATCATTTTTACTCTGGTTGTAGTTCGCATCTACTGTCCATTCTTTATTAGGCTTTGCAAAATTGTGCTTAAAGCTGATATTGGTACCAAAATTCCTGAAACCGAATTCCGTCCTGGTATCTCTATATCCATTGTCTGAATTGATAAGCATATTCTGATATAAAGTATCCCTGTCAATATTAATATGATCCTTATTTTTAAATTGTCCTTTTACATAGGTTGCGCCAACCGTAATAGTGTTCCTGTTATCAATAAAATAATCAAAACCAGCTCTTCCAAAACCAAAAAAACCATTGCCAACCGGCTTATTGTTCTGCGTAAAAAGGGAAGTGGTATCATCATTCAGGTAATTTATTCTTTCACTGTTTGCAGTGCTAATTGTTCTGCGTGTATTAAGCCTTGCCCTTGCAAAAAAGTTGATCTTGTTCTGCTTAATATTAATGTCTCCTCCTAAAGAAGGTTTAGCTCTTGAATCTATACTTGCATTTACATTTCCATTATAGCCGGCTTTGCGGTTCTTCTTCATTACAATATTTAAGATACCTGCGCCACCGCCACTTGCATCAAACTTTGCTGAAGGATTGGTGATGATCTCTACACTGGCTATTTCATCAGCAGGTATCTGCTCTAATGTAAGGGTAGTAGGCCTGCCATCAATAAATATTTGTGGCGATGCATTGCGTAAGGTCACATTTCCATCAATGTCAACATTTACAGAGGGTACATTCTTCATCACATCCACGGCGGTACCGCCAACACTAGTAAGATTTTTTTCAACATTAAATACCTTTCGGTCTATACTCATTGTTAAAAGAGCCTTGCTGCTGGTAACTGTTACATTCTCCAGTTGCTGTGCGTCAGGGCTCAACGTAATATTGCCTAAGTCTTTATCAACAGCACTCAGCATACTGCTCATATCCCCATTTTTGGCCCCCGCCATATTCAATTGAAAAGCTGCTTTTGCTTCGTAAGACTTAAAACCTATGGCAGTGATCGTTAATTTGTACTGCCCCATTACGTTCACATTCTCTATACTGAATTCTCCTTTCTTATCGGTAAGCATACCACCAACTACCACATCTTTACGCTTTTTTGTTGCAGTATCAAATTTGTTTTGAATCAGCAATACAGAAGCCGCTTCAAGTGGTTTATTAGTTACAGATTCCAATACCTTACCATAAAAATGACCCAGGTTCATATTTTGTCCACCACCCTGGCCACGATTTGCAGCACCGGGCATTTGGGCATTCGTTATTGTAATACTGGAAGTAAACACACAGATTAGTAAAAATTTAATCAGATTTATCATCAGGGAACTCTTTTTGTAGGTAAAAATTAATAGTTGGCAAAGTACCTTCAAAAAACCCACAATCGTTAGTTATAAGATGATGAGTGGTAGTATAAAAGGGGGAAAGAAAAATAAGTGCTGATCCTTAGAGAAAAAGCTGTGTATTAATAAGAATATGTACCAATCCCATAACAAAGCCTATACAGGCACCCAATAATTGCAGTTTTAGCAACTGCCTGCGCCCAAGCTGGTACATTAAGGCCTCTGCTTTATTAAGAGGGAAACCAGCGATCTTTTCAGTGACCATTTTTTCCAGGTCCAGGTCTTTTTCCAGCCCTGCAACATAATTTTTCATGATGACAGGGAAAAGGCTTTCAAGTTCCAGTAAAAAAGCAGTTTTTAACTGGTTGATGGTCTTATCGCCCATCAGCATCGATAACATAGGAAAAGTATCTTTTAATCTTACTCTTAAAAATGTTTCAATATGTTTTTCTATTTCAGGCTTAAGTTTATTGAAATTATCAGGATGAATTATTTTTTCCTGCAAGGCACTAAAGGAAAACAATTCTTCACTTACATAATTTCCGATTTTTTTTGCAACTGCTTCCTGGTTTGCAGGTATGATGCCCTGTATGCTGAATCCAGCAAAGGAAATGGGCTTATGCGGACGGAATAATATTTTTATAAAAATGTATGTTACTAACCAACCGGTAATGCCTGACAAGAGAAGTGGTAAAATATATTGCATGCCGTACATTGTAATGTTTATTGGGCCTGCAAAGTAAGCGATTAAAGCAGGCTGCTCAAAATGTATTTTGAAGAAGAAGGCTTTTTCTTTATTTTTGCCCGTCCGAACGGTAATTAGAAATTTCATTTCACACGAAAATTCATCCGGGCGGGCCGTCAGTTAAAAATGGTAGTCGTAGCTCAGTTGGTTAGAGCATCAGATTGTGATTCTGAGGGTCGGGGGTTCGAGCCCCCTCGATTACCCTGCAAAGCCTCCCGGAATATCCGGGAGGCTTTTTTTTGGAATAGCTTTTGAGCCCTCTTCATTGATGCGTTAATGTATTTCTTTACCGCTCATTCTTAACGATTTCCACAAATCTGGTTTAACAAAACATTATTCTAAAACTTACGTTTATAACAAGGTAGACTGTGTTTTTCCTTTATTTTTACAGTATGCAAAAAATTGCAAAATTTATGATGAGTAAAAAATTTATTCCGGTAATACTGGTGCTAATGGCCGCAGGCCTTTTTATTGGTTTTAAATCCCAGGGTAAAACCGATGATAACGACAATCCTAAATCCAAATACACCAGGATCATCCGTAATGTTGGCCTATTGCTGGAGCAGGGGCATTACAGTCCCAAAAAGATAGATGATAATTTTTCAAAACTCGTTTTGAAAAAATTCATTGAAGATCTTGATAGCGATAAAAACATTTTTTTGCAGGGCGACCTGGATGGCTTTAAGAAATTTGAGAATAAACTGGATGATGAAATTCATGGTGCAGACCTTATCTCTTTTTTCACCATCAGCGAAATTTACATAAGCCGCTTAAAAGAAACAGCAGGTTTATATAACGATATTCTGGCAAGACCTTTTGATTTTACTAAAGATGAGAATGTGATGCTAGACAGGGAAAAATTAAACAACCCAAAAACAGAAGCAGAACGTAAGGACATCTGGAGAAAGCGTTTAAAATTTCAGGCATTAGACAAGTATAATACTTTGCTTGAAGATCGTGAAAAAAATAAGGCTAAAGCCGACTTTAAATATAAAGCAGACTCTACCCTGGAAAGAGAAGCAAGGGATGCAGTAAGAAAACAAATAGACCGTTTCTTTTCTACAAGAGTTACCCGTGAAAATAATGATGATAATTTCAGCACGTTTGTAAATGCCATTACAGGTACTATGGATCCGCATACCAATTATATGGCTCCTGTTGAGAAGCGTACGTTTGATGAATCTATGAAAGGAAGTTTTTATGGTATTGGTGCACAATTAAAGGAAGATGATGGTAAGATAAAAATAGGCTCCCTTATTTCAGGAGGACCAGCCTGGAAAGGTGGTGAGTTAAAAGTGGAAGATGAGATCATTAAAGTTGCCCAGGGAAAAGAAGAGCCCGTGGATGTTACCGGTTATTCAGTAACAGATGCGGTTAAAATTATAAGAGGTGCCAAAAAAGGATCAGAAGTACGGTTAACGATAAGGAGACTTGATGGGTCGATCGTTGTTATACCAATCATAAGGGATGAAATAAAGTTGGATGATACTTTTGCTAAGAGTGCTATCATAGGCGGCGAACATAAAGTTGGTTACATATATCTGCCGGAGTTTTATGTAGATTTTGCTGATCCTAATGGTGCAAAATGTTCCGAAGATGTAGCCAGGGAAATTCAGAAACTGAAAGCAGAAAATGTACAAGGTATTATTATAGACCTGCGTGGTAATGGTGGTGGTTCCTTACCTGAAGTGGTAAAGATGGTAGGCCTGTTCATTGAAGACGGACCGGTAGTTGTGGTTAAAGGCCGTGAGGATAAACCTTACCAGTGGAAGGATAAAGACAAGAGTGTACTCTACAGTGGCCCTTTAACTGTAATGGTGGATGAATTTAGCGCCAGTGCATCTGAAATATTTGCAGCAGCCATACAGGATTACAAGCGTGGTATTATCATTGGCAGTACTTCTACCTATGGTAAAGGAACCGTACAGCGTAGCATTCCTTTAAATCCGGAAAGTGAGAATGCCATGTTCAGCAATAGAAATGTTGAAGACCTTGGATCAGTAAAATTGACATTGCAGAAATTTTACCGTGTAAATGGAGGGGCTACACAATTGAAAGGTGTAACACCCGATATTGTAATCCCTGACAGGATGGAGTATTTAAAATTTAGGGAAAAAGATAATACTGCAGCTTTACCATGGGATGAAATTGGCAAAGCTGATTACAAACCATGGACTAGTACTATCAGCAATGATGTAGTGATTAATTACAGCGAGAGCCAGATCGCTAAGAACGCAACCTTTAATAAAATAAAAGAAAGCATTAACTGGTTGGAGCAATACAGCAACAAAGCTTATTCCCTGAATTTAAATAAATATAAAGAGGAGCAAAAGCAATTTAAAGCTAAGGTTAAAGAGCTGGATGAATTATACAAAATAAATAAGGAGATGAGTGTAAAAAATATTACTGCAGACCTGGTAGTCATCAATTCAGCAAAAGAAAAGATAGAGAAAAATACACAATGGCTTAAAAGATTAAGTGGTGATATTTATATTGATGAGACCGTTAAAGTAATGAACAATATGATAACGCAGACAGCAACTGCTAAGAGTAATTAAGGTTTAGTAGGTTTAGGAAGTTTAGGGAGCAGTTAGATGATCAAACAAAATAACAATTAAAAAATGCCGTCATTATCGACGGCATTTTTTAATTATGTATACTTTTAACTAAACCCTCTAAACTACTAAACTTCCTAAACCTACACCAGATATCTTTCTTCCATTATTTTTTTATGGTGGTAAAAATGGCCAATGCTTATAAAGCCCAGGCTGTTAACAGTAACAGGGTTATTGTTAGATATGCCGGATGCTTCTAATGCCTCATCTGTAAAACTGGCATATAACTGCTCCGTAGTACGGCGTACTGCTAAAAATTCTTCTGCCATGCTTTGCCAGGTCCTGCTGTTGGCATGCGAATGTTCAGCATACGTATTCTCATCAAAGCCGGGGAGAGAAACGCTTTCTTTACGGGCAATGCATAATGCCCGGTAATTGAATATTCTTTCGGTATCTATCATATGCTGTAATAATTCTTTCAAGGTCCATTTGCCGGGGGCATAGGCATACATCGATTTTTCTTCGCTGATGGACGCCAGTACAGATTCTATTACGGGTAGCTGGTTGGTAAAGCCGGATGTTAGTTCATCATCAGGTACCTGATCAACATAGTTTTTAAAATACGCAGGGTAGGAGGATGGGGATGGTTTGGGCATGATGTAAAAAATTTAGAAGCTCGAAATTACATTAAATTATGATCAGTTTTATATGCAACGATTCGGTCTCAAGAACCAACTTCAATTTGCTATTTTTTGATTTTATTAGGGAGTTGGCTTATGCCGGAACCTGATACGGCGTTGGTTAAAAACCAGACGCCGGCAATGCGGCTACCTGCAATGGCAGAGGAAGTTGAAATTACTGAAAAATATGATGATAAATTATGTTCGGGTTGTGTATGAGTTTTGTTCGCCCGGATGATCACTATGGAAGCTTGTTCGTGAGATAGGAGCCAAGGGCGACGACATTTTTGCTCTGCGCTTTTTTGATTCACGGGGAATAAATGGTACATCCCTCCATATGGTTCAAGCTATTTTTCTGCGGTATAAATTTTGTGCAGGTATCAATAACACCAAACAAATTCATTACAAAATTTAATATCATGAAACAGATCACATTCATCCTGTTCCTGGCCATAACTGTGGCTAGTTGCAAAAAAACTGAAATCGATACCCCCTCCGTTCAAGCCTTAACAGTACAATCAAATGCAAAGCCTGACAATACCGGTAAGATCAGCACCCGGGTCTTAAATAATACGTTGAACTTTCCCTGGGAGATCACCTGGGGTCCTGATAATATGATCTGGTTCACAGAAAGGCAGGGCCGCGTTAAAAAAATGGATCCCCAAACCGGCGCTGTTACCCATATTGCCACTATAGCAGAAGTAGCCAGTACCACTAATTTCAACGGTTTGATGGGTATGGCGCTTCACCCGCAGTTTAGCAGCAATCCCTATGTTTACCTGGTATATAATTATTTTGATGCCGAGGGAGATTATATGGAAAAGATCGCCCGGTATACTTATAGTGGCGGCACATTGGTCTCGCCTGTAACCCTGATAGATGGTATAGTAGGAAAAATTGGTGGAGATTTCATTCACAACGGAAGCCGGTTGGTGATCGGCCCTGATATGAAATTATATGCCACCACGGGAGATGCCAACCTGCGTTTTACGCTGCCGCAGGAACCTGCTAGCCTGAATGGTAAAGTGCTACGGGTAAACCTGGATGGTAGTATTCCCGCCGACAATCCTTATGGTAATGCCGTATGGGCCATCGGGTTCAGGAATTCCCAGGGCCTTGTGCATGCAAATAACCGCTGGTATAGTTCCGAGCATGGAGAAACCACCAATGATGAGATCAATATCGTACAAAGAGCCCGCAATTACGGCTGGCCTTACGTGGAAGGCTTTTGTGATATGCCGGCAGAGCAGACCTTTTGCGCAGCCAATAATGTAAAAGAACCCATCTATGCATGGACACCTACCATAGCTCCATCCGGTATGGACTATTATAATAACAATGCAATTGCACAATGGAAAAATTCACTGCTGGTAACCTTTCTTAAAGGCAGGCGGTTGATACAAATGAAACTCAGCGATGATGGCAGTACAATTGACGGGGTGCACGAATTCTTTAATAACCAGTTTGGGCGTCTTCGGGATGTAGCCATTTCACCAACGGGTATAGTTTATATCAGTACCGATAATGGCAATAACCAGGATATGATCATCGAGGTTACGAAGAAATAATAGGCCCAGCAATATTATTCATTCATCTTATAATAATAACTGCCACATTATTGCGGCAGTTATTATATCATGGTGTAAACTCATTGCAGGATTTATCGTAGAACCTTTTTAGTGCCGGTGATTGTGCTTCCGTCAAGCCCCAATACACAAAACCTTTTGTACGAGTACCCAATTAATTGCCATCTAGTTCGATTATTTTTATTTTCCCTTTTTCCATTTTCAGCAATTCGTCTTGAAGATAATATTTGTGGTTTAATCCGGTTAATATCACTATTCTTTTACCCGGAAACTGTTGTGCATATTTTTTTATTTTGTTAGCCATATAATTATTTCTGGCAAACTAAAATATTAAATCGTTCTCAAATTGCTTTACCAGTAAGCTATCTGCTAAATACTTCTTTGCTAAGGATAAAATATTATTGTGTTCCAGGTCGTATAAAACCCTTGTCATTTCAATAATATCTGGTTTATTTATTCGTATCAAGTCAGCATTAGAAATATAATCGTAATAGTAATGTTGTTTTTTTGCATAATTAGCGTAGATCAAACTGTCAGCAAAGGACATTTTGATATTATCAAGCCTATCAAAAAATGCCTTGTTCATTAACGTTATTTCCTTTTTGTACTGCCTTCTTGAGGCGAAAGACGTATCAAAAGGTAATATCTTGATTTCTTTATTGTATGTTGAATATTTCTGTAGGGCTAACTGTTCTATGCCTGGTTTCCAAATTCTAAAGAAGTTTGCTGTCCTAAGTCCAAATACAGGTTTAAAATTTTTGCTTTGTTCCAATAGAATGATGTCTGGCTTTACTTTTTGTAAAACGTCGATTAATGTCCTGTGGTTAAAGTGTTTATTTCCGGTATGAATTGTACCAATAATAATTATTTCAGTTTGGGAAGTTTCAGATTGTCCGAAAGTGACTGTAAAGCGAAAGATTATTATTAAAACTGTGATTAGAAGACGCATAATGTTTTTATGGGTTTCGCAAAACGATCGAGGCTTGCCGCAGGGCTGGTATTTTATAACTGTCCGCCCGGCAACTGAAGCCGATTGAAAAACTGTTGATGAAGTTAACAACTAAAAGCCAAATAGAATTCGGTCAAGCCCGATATTAGCTGATAGTGGTACAACTGCCGATTGTTATTCCGTCCGCCAGCCTTGCGGCAAACCTTTTGTTATGGGCAGCATTGTCACGAAACACTTTTATAGAACTTTAAATCTCTTTTCAATTTGTAACGCAGAGTTTACTTCGTCCCAATTTTTGACGAATAAGAAGCAGTTACTTATGGTTGTTAAAAAAACATTTCTTTTCGTGTCATAATAAAAGTCCTGCACAAATTGAATTGAGTTAACCAGCTTGTAGGGGAATACTGCCTGCCCTGGCTGTTTAGTGTGTCCTACGATTGAACCTGTGCTGTCATATACGGGGACTTGCACAGAATCAAGATAGGAATAGTTCAACACATTATGTGTTGGAATTTGCTTGTTTGTCTTTGTGTCAAGTAGCTTTATATACCCTTGAGAAGCACCAGTCCAAATAGATTGTACTAAATTGAATCCATAAGTTTGCTTTACAAGTTTTGATCTTTCAAGTGAGTCGAAATTTAGATTCCTGTCAATTCTTTTTAAATGAATTAGGTCTTTGTTGTTAGTAATTGTCAATGAACTTTTACTGCTTTTGCAACAATAAAAGATGTCTTGCATTCCTAAACTAATTCCGCCCGCACTTGCATAGTTTGTCGATGGTGCTGCAGAAATTATTTGACAACTTAATGAGTAATTATTTAGATAAAAAATTTCATGAAACTTAATTGTCTTTAAAGAATCTGTCAAAACAAAGTTTATCTGGTCTTTCGTTAAATCTCTGTATGGGAATTTGTCATACTCTGAATATGTAGAATTTTCAAATCCCTCAAAACCTTCAAGTCTTAATGTGTAGGCTTTTAGTTTCCCTGCCAGTGCCTTTGTAATTAGGAAATTAAAAATATTAAGATTTCCAACTTTTGTTGAGCCAGTAAATGAAAATGATTCTTCTGTGTCCAATGCCCAGTTAACATTTGCCGAATTAAGAAATTGATTTGTTTCATTTGGAAAAATAAAGGTCTGCCCAGCACCAACATAAGGCAGTCGCTGTCCAACCGCATGAAGTGTTAATGTAATTAGTAAGATTGCGAATAATTGATGTTTCATATAGAACGGAGTGTCAATTAATGTTGCCCATAACATTAGTATTTGCGCTATAATGCGCTATTAAAAATAAGCAACAATTTTTGTAATCCATTCTTTTATAAGTGGTTACTAAAAAAAACGCGGTTATATATCAGTAGCGCAAATACAACTAAGCTAAGGCCAATCTTTGGCCTTGTTCTCCTTTGGCCTGTGGTTAGCTGTGTACGTTGCGTATTGTAAAATCGTTTACGTAATTGCTCGTACCGCAGAATTGCCATAAAAAAACTCGTTTTCCCACCACCGCCTTAAAAATTAACCCCACTTGCACAGGCTTCCCGAAATAATCGGGACAGGCATTATAACAGCTTTTAAATTTATTGCAGAAAAAAGCCCGAAGCATTTAACTCCGGGCTTAAAATATTATTTGAAAAGTGATTATCCTTTTTTTGGAGTTGTCATTTTTGGCTTTGGTAAATTCTCTTTATTATTTTCGCCAACCAATGTAGATGCCAGCTTTACAGCTTCGTAAGCATTTACAATACCGCCTGTTTTTGAAAGTTCACTCATCTCTACCTTTTCCTCGGTGCCTGGTTTGCTAACTTTTTCTGAAGGCTTTTGTGCCGATTTTTCAATTACATATTTTAACTGCTTTGCAGAAAGCGTAGGGTAGTGGCTCAATGTTAAAGCTGCAATGCCTGCTACAACCGGGCAGGCCATACTGGTACCGCTAAGGTTACCATAATTTTTACCACCGGGTAATGTTGAATAGATCTTTGCACCGGGTGCAAAAACATCAACTTCTTTTTTACCATAGTTGCTGAACGAAGCTGTGTAAGAACCTGATTTAGGATCGGCACTTGCGCCCACGGTAATATGCGTACCGGCCCTGCCTCCATTTATATAAACCGGATTAGGAAAATTATCTTTTAAATCTATATCTTTTGAATCATTACCGGCTGCATGTACAAGCAGCACATTATTGGCTTCGGCATAAGCAAAAGCTTCATCCACCCATTGCTTTTGTGGTGAGTAACCTTTACCAAAACTCATACTGATGATCTTTGCACCGTTATCTACTGCATAGCGGATGGCTAATGCAATATCCTTATCATGCTCATCGCCATTAGGTACAACACGTAGTACCATAATACGTACATTATCTGCAATACCATCCATGCCCTTGCCATTATTGCGTACAGCACCTATAATGCCTGCGCAATGCGTACCGTGCATGCTGAAATCGGCCATAATATCATTGTTACCATAATTGCGGTCGTTAAAATTGTTCTCATCATCACCAACAATATCCTTGCGGTAATTTTTTGGCGGGTTGATCTTTGCCTGGGCCTTTCGTTGTTCGCCTTCTATGTATTCAATATATTCCCCCAGTCCGCCAATGAATTCTTTATTTGACTGATCGAGCATGTTATTACTTTTCATAATGCCCATAAACTCGTTCTTTGCCCTGCGCTCTGCAAAAGATTTTGTTGTATACGCATCCAGTTCTTTGCCGGTAAATGTATCCCTGCCCATAGCGATCTTTAATATGCTATCGCTGTTTATTAAAGAAGCCTGCAGTGTTTTTAAAGCAGCCACATCAATATCAGCAAATTCTTCTTCTTTGGCATCGCCCGGTCCTTTGATCTCTGCTTTTGCCCGTAAGAACATTTCATATTCGTACAACTCTGTTTTTGATAATTTAGATTTATCTACTTCTTTATTATCCCATTTACTTTTAAGGCCATAATAAACACGTCCACGTTCATCACTGTCTACTGTTACATTTCTGCCATCTTTACCCCCCAAAAAATTCCAGCCATGTATATCATCAATATAACCGTTGCCATCATCATCTTTGCCATTTACTGTTTCATTGGGATTGTTCCAGAGTATAGGCTTCAGGTCTTCGTGCAGCGTATCAATTCCTGTATCTATAACAGCTACAACAACGGTTTTGCTTTTAAGATTTTTAGTTTTTAAAAATTGGTAAGCTTTATCAGCACTAACACCATAATACCCATCGGCAGCTTTATCCATCATATGCCAGCTATTGGGTATAGTACTGGTTTGTGCAAAAGAAGAAAGGCCGGCAAGAATAAGCCCTAAAAACATTTTTGAGATCTTTATCATACGATATTATTATTTACGTAAAAATAAATGGTATGGCTGAAACCAACCATACCATTTACATTAATTTGCAAAATTTTATAAATTAAATTTAATGCCTTGTGCCAGCGGCAACTTATCGGTGTAGTTAATGGTATTGGTTTGCCTGCGCATATATACTTTCCATGCATCACTACCGCTTTCACGCCCGCCACCAGTTTCTTTTTCTCCGCCAAAAGCACCACCGATCTCTGCACCCGATGTACCAATATTAACATTTGCAATGCCACAATCACTACCCACCTGCGATAAAAACTGTTCTGCCTGACGCATATTATTGGTCATGATGGCCGAAGATAATCCCTGCGGTACGCCATTCTGCAAGGCAATAGCTTCATCTAATGTTTTATACTTCATCAGGTATAAGATGGGGGCAAATGTTTCATGCTGCACAATAGCAAAACTGTTTTTTGCTTCGGCTATACACGGTTTTACATAGCAACCACTTTCATATCCCTTACCTTTTAATGCAGCACCTTCTACCACAAACTTTCCACCTTCGGCCTTGCATTTTTCAATGGCATCCAGGTACATCTTAACTGCATCTTTATCAATCAGCGGACCAACATGATTTTTTTCCTGCAAGGGATCGCCAATTTTTATCTGGCCGTAAGCATGCACCAGTTTTTCTTTAAATTTATTATAGATCTTTTCATGAATGATGAGGCGGCGTGTGGAAGTGCAACGTTGCCCTGCGGTACCTACGGCACCAAATGCAGCGCCTATTAAAGCCATGTCCAGGTCGGCATTTTCTGTAATGATAATGGCATTGTTTCCTCCAAGTTCCAATAAACTTCTTCCCAGGCGTTGGCCGACGGCTGCACCAACGGCCTTTCCCATGCGGGTGCTGCCGGTTGCAGATACTAATGGTATCCTGGTATCATTACTCATCCATTCACCCACCTCACGGCCACCGGCAATTATATTGGAAACACCTTCGGGCACATTATTTTTTTTGAAGACGGACTGAATAATATTTTGACAGGCAATAGCGCAGAGTGGTGTTTTTTCACTGGGTTTCCATACGCATACATCGCCACAAACCCATGCTAAAGCAGCATTCCAGCTCCATACCGCTACCGGAAAATTAAAAGCAGATATAACGCCTACAACACCCAATGGATGGTATTGCTCATACATACGGTGGCCCGGCCTTTCGCTGTGCATGGTAAGGCCATGTAACTGGCGGCTGAGGCCCACTGCAAAATCGCAGATATCTATCATTTCCTGTACTTCACCATATCCTTCCTGCAGGCTTTTGCCCATTTCATAACTTACCAGTTGGCCAAGGTCATGTTTATTCTTTCTTAATTCCTCACCAACCTGTCTTACAATTTCGCCACGCTTGGGTGCAGGCCAGGTGCGCCATTCAGTAAAAGCAGCCTGTGCTTTTTGTATAACTGCTTCGTAACTTTTTTTATCTGCACCGCTTACAGTTCCTATTAATTTACCATCAACCGGGCTGTACGATTCCAGTTTTTCTCCCTTGCTTTTTAACCAGTTTAGGCCGGTTGAAACGCCGTTATTATGCGACTGTATCTTTAAGGTCTTTAAAAATTTCATTGTATTTTATTTGTGTATGACATTTAGTGAGGGCTGCAAGTTACGGAGAACAGTTGGCAGTGGGCGGTTTGCAGTTGGCAGTTGTGCCTTAAGTTGAGAAAGTCTTTCCGAATAGCAGGGATCTTACTGTCAACTGTCAACTGTCAACTGCTAATACTGTTCCTGTTCATTAGGAAAATCCTTGCTTTTTACATCGCTGATGTATTGTTTAACGGCACCGTCTATCTGTTCGTATAAGTTTAGGTATTGCCTTAGAAACCTTGGTTTAAATTCTACATTTATACCCAGCATATCGTGCATTACCAAT
>JAYUYX010000063.1:0-2587 GCA_043752205.1 Chitinophagaceae bacterium | reverse complement strand
GGTAAATAACTTCCGGGTCTCCCGTATTTCCATTGCCACATTCATTTTGTGAAGTAAAATATTGTGCCACCATAATGGCACTATCTGCTTCAATTAATAGTGATTGATTTGTAAAAGGTATTTCGTAATAAAAATTATTTATTAAAGGCAGGCCGGTTACAGCACCGTTTATTTTAACTATGGCAGCAGGATGAGAAACACAAACCCGGTAAATATTATTTGCCTGGTTACCATTAGCAGAAACTGTAAGATATTTTTTTCCCCAGGCATTTTTAGGCATGGCCTGTACCATATAATTATCTGAAGAAGATGCGAAATTATCGCAGGATATGCTTATTCTGCCACTCCCCGAAAAAACACCTATCTTCTTGCATCCGCTGCCATTATTTATACTTTTAATTTTTGAACCTGTAAGGTCCCAACTTGTACAAGGTAGTTGAGTGGCTCCTCCACAACCACTATTCAAAATAGTTGCAGCCTTAACATTATAAACCTGCCCTTGTACAAGGTTAACTGTATAAGTAGTACCAGCAATCCATCCACCTTGAGTGGTACCAGTAGGTGTAATTTCAATAGTAGTAATACCTGTATCAGTTGCAACCACATAAAACCAACAGTTTGCATTAGTTGAATTTGACCAGTTTTTATAGTTTACCGAATAGTACTCTCTGCCAAGGGTATTTGTTGGGTATAAGATACTTGCACCCGAAACGCTTTGATTATAAATATGAGAATAGGCCACCATTGGTTTATCACTGGTTACATGTATTCCTTTATTAGATAAGCCTTCTGTGAATAGTCTTGCATCCTGAGCAATGTTTTTGGGTATCTGTACCGATGTTGTAACATTATTGCCAGGTCCGGTAGTTATGTTTTGGGTGTATCCAACTCCCGGAATAGAAATTGTAATATTTGTTACCTGTTCAGTAGCAAAATAAAGCACCATATCCTGACAGCCGCCCGGAGGAGCTGGAGGAGGTGGGTTACCATTACCACATGTGGTTGCATTCATTTGTTGATGATACCCATAGCCCACCCAAAAATCCTTTCCTTTATTACTGAAATCCTGCGCAAAAGCGGCAAATGATGTTAAAAAAACAAAGGCGAGAAGTAGTATTTTTCTCATATATTTTGGTATAAAATTAAGTTAAGCAATATACAGTATAACCGGTAAACCGGATGCTGCTTTTGGTGGTTACGTTGCCTTATTAGGATAAAAG
Source organism: Chitinophagaceae bacterium (assembly GCA_043752205.1). Taxonomy (GTDB): domain Bacteria; phylum Bacteroidota; class Bacteroidia; order Chitinophagales; family Chitinophagaceae; genus Ferruginibacter. Next base: position 1,367 of record JAYUYX010000063.1, on the reverse strand, counting down.
AAATACACAGGTTTTACACAGATAGAGGAATGTATCAAATATAATGATAAAACGCTGAATTGAAAGATTTACTAAGTTGCATTTTTTACTAATTTCTCATATTTAAAAAGTACGTTGAAACAAAAAACCTACTGGCGCAGATATGCAGCAAAGCATATCGAGCTCAGCATATCTCTGCCAAATCAGGGCCAGCCTCAGCCCTATACCCACTTTGAGGTATTTTATTTTCCAAAAACTCTTCCAATCTTAGCAGTTCAATTATTTTTTAAAACCCTAAAAATTACAACTATGCCATCAACATCCGAAACAGGCCACGCAAAAAATGTAGCCAACTTTCAAGATCTCATTTCATTTTGCACCGCCTACGGCCCAGGTTACAATCCAACAAAAGCAAGCATCACACTTGCAGCCCTCAACACAAAACACACCACTGCAATAAACGCACTTGCAGTAGTAAACACAAGCATCCCTCCATCCACAAATGCCATCAACCAGCGTGAAATTGTATTCACCCCCCTAAGCAAACTCATCACCAGGGTTGTAAATGCAGTAGCAGCATCCGATGTATCTGCCCTGGTTGTTGATGATGTAAAAACAATTGCCCGTAAACTACAGGGAAAAAGAGCAACACCAAAAATCACAACAATTGTTGATGATCCCACCACAACCGCCAACGAATCACAAAAAAGCATCTCAGCATTTCAAATGAGTTTCGATCAGCGCATCGAAAACATGCACAAACTCATTCAGTTACTCACCGCACAACCCAACTACAAACCAAACGAAATCGAATTAAGTATACAAGGATTAACAACCCAGTATAATGACATGGTAAATGCAAATACCACCGCCATTAACGCATTTACACCGGTAAGCAACGCACGTATCAGCCGAAACGAAATACTCTACAACCCAACCACAGGCCTTGTTACAGTAGCAGCCAATGCAAAAACCTATGTAAAAAGTGTATTTGGTTCAACCAGTCCACAATACAAACAGGTAAGCAAACTAAAGTTCAAAAACGAAAATTAGCACACTGGTCCCTCTAAAAAACCTATAAGGTCTGCGGTACGGCTATGCAGGGCTGCAGTCCTTATAGAGTTTAATCACAGGCATCTCCCTCTAAAAACCTGTAAGGTCTGCGGTACGGCTATGCAGAGCTGCAGTCCTTATAGAGTTTAATCACAGATAGCCTCTTTAGATAATCGCACCCCAAAAAAGGAACCTACCTTCCCCCAAAAGGAATCTTGCTTCCCCAAAGAGGAATCTCCCTTCCAACAAAAGAAATCTCCATTCCACCAAAAGAAATCTCTATTCCACCAAAAGAAATCTCCATTCCCCCAAAAGGAATCTTACTTCCGCAAAAA
>JAYUYX010000062.1:0-16008 GCA_043752205.1 Chitinophagaceae bacterium | reverse complement strand
CAGGATACTGCTTTGCCATTTTTAAAAGTTTCTTATACTCCTTTTCAACAACGAACCCCTTATCCAGAATTTTTACTTTTACTTCACCTGTTAAAACGCCGGGTTTGGTATCCATAAACGTGTAGGTTATGTTATCCTGCATAAATGAAATATTATTTTCTGCTTTCTGATTATTAATATTCAAAACAATCACTAATTCACCAACAGAAAAGCCGGCAGCCTCAACTTTCTTTTTGAGAACGCCGGGGTTTATTGTACTCCCATTTTTAAAATGGAGGATGAAAGTCGTTTTATTCAAATCAGTTTCTACTTTTTCAACTTCAGGTATTGAGGTTAATTGTTTATAAGTAGCTTTTGAACACATAGAACAAGTAAGGCCTGTAGCTGTTAATTCTGCTTTGGTAATTTGTGCATTTGCTATAAAAGAAGCAAATAGCATAATTGAACTAATAAGTATTTTTTTCATGGTGCTAAATTTTATTGTTTAATAGTTTCCACTGTTTCCCCGCAGGTAAGCATTTGAGAACCGTAATAAGGATTTTTAATTGCACTTTCTTTACTGAGCCAGTTGGCACCTTTGCCATCGTTTGCCATGGGGCAATGTTGATAGTAAACAGTTTCACCAGGTTTACCGGCCTTTACCAATTCATACATAGTTTTTGAAAGAGAAATAAAATATTCCCGCTGATTATCTATGTCTTTGTTTTCTTTAATGCGCTTTACATCTGCTTTTAAATTGTTTTCAACTTTCATCCAAACAATATGTTCTTCATTATTCAGCTTTCCCATTTCCACCCCATCTAATGCAGTGAGCATAGCTGATGCTTTTGCAGAAGCTGATACGCCATCCGTTTTTACCAATGCATCTTTCAGTGCAAAATAGTTATCATAAACTGCCTTTAACTGACTGGCTTCCTGCTTATCCATTGCTTTATTCCCCTGCGTATGGTTACCATGATTTGGTTTTGCTGCGGCTTCATCGGCCATAGGTTTCGCATTAGTTTTTACTATTGCTTTCTTATCCCGGTCGTATTTACAGCAACCATGCAGTTTGTTATATGCATCATCAGGAGCCAGGTAGTTTACATTATCATAGCCGGAGAGTGCTATACTTTTCAATACCTGATCAGAACTTGCTTTCTTACTATCGTAAGTAATGCTGGCCATTTTAGTTTCTTCGTTCCACGCTGTTTTATACAGCTTTTTTTTGCTACCCGCTTTTTCAATAGTTGTTTTGCACATACCACAATTGCCATAAACTTTTACAGTTTCGGTTTTGGCATTTTTTATTTGTGCCTGGGATTCAGAAGCTGACAGCAATGCTACGGCCATTAATAAAATAAGTGATTTCATTTTTGTATTCGATTTTATGAATAATAAATAGTCCCGTATACGGATGCACTAATAGCCGATACACCCTAAAGTGCCGGCACATCATTTACAATCAATAAATCATATCAGGAAAACGCAATGGAGAACATGCAGCTTTATGTCGCCAAGGTCTGGCGGTGCATGGCAATGAGAATACCTTGCTGTAATTTGCAAGAATGGCTGAAAATTAAAATCGGGAACAGGCGTAGTTATAGCCGGAGCAAGTACCATAAAAAACGCCGATACCCCGGCTTTCTGGTGGTCAGTTTTTAATTTGAGCTGTTTGTGCTCATCTTTACAACAACCCTCCTGGTCTTTTTCTTCCATACCACATTTACCGCATGTATCATCTGCGCCGGGCAATAAACTCCAACCAACAAATTCATTCATGCAGTAATGCAGATGCACAGTAGCACCCATGGTTGCAGAACCATAGATTAGCATCAATAATAAGACTACTGTTTTTTTCATTAAATCAAAATTAAATCAATTTTTTGTAATTGATCAATAGGTTTTTCAGCAGGGATCCAGATGAAAATAAATAAAGGGTATCTATTTTATTCACAAAAAATATGCCCTGAACATGAATAGCTTAAAATCATAAATTTTGTTATTGTATGGGGCTTAAATTACCCTGTTGTTTTTTATTCAGTTACTATAACATGGTTAAAAGCATTACACCGCTCATACCAATCATCAATGCATCTTCAATAATGGTTATAGTACTCATGGGCAGATTAAACACGGCACCCAGGCAGGCACATTGTATTTTACGTTTGTTGAAAACAGCCTGTAAAACCCCTATGATACTTATAATCATTACAACAAGCGTTATGCTGTTGGTGAGCAGCGGCAAAAAGCCCGTAAGAAAAGCCAGGCCAAACCCTAATTCCACAAAAGGATAAACATAACCCCAACCATTCCATTTTTTTGCTACAATATCATACATGCTGTAACTTTCTGCAAAACCTTTCAGGTCCAGTATTTTAAAGAAGGAGAAGGTCAGGAAAAAACCCGCCATAAAAATGTTCATCCCCAGCATCCAGTCAAAACCTGCCTGTTTAGTAGCCGCAATTACTGTAATAGCGATAATGTATCCAAAAATCAAGAGAATGGGCTTATATGCGCCTAGCCAGCTTTTTGCCTGTTCGGTAACTTCACTATGTTCCAAGGCACTAATAGAATATTTTTTATCCAGTGCATTTTGTAAAACTAAAAGAGGAATATGCTTTTCCATGGTAATGGTTGCAGATTGATCTTCTTTTGAAACCTCCACTTCTGCAACATTAGGCAGCAGGAGCAAACTGCTTTTAATTTTTGCTTCGCAACTGCTGCAGGTCATTCCTGTAACTTTATAAGTATGTGTCATTGCTTTTATTTTGACACAAAGTTAGTATGAGGCTATTGGCTGCCTGTTGTGGAATTTTGTATTTGATTTGTAAGATTTACAGTTCTTCTATATTTCGCCGCTTGTGTTCTTTAAGCGACTTAAAGTAAGACGGAGTTAATCCTGTGATCTTTTTGAACTGGTTAGAAAGATAAGCAACACTGCTGTAGCCTAAGCGGTCAGCAATTTCAGATAAAGTAAGCTCATCGTACACAAGCAATTCTTTTACCTTTTCTATTTTGTGGGCAATTAAGTATTTTTCAATGGTCGTTCCTTCAACTTCAGAAAAAAGATTGCTCAAATAGTTATAATCCTGGTGAATTTGTGAAGTAATAAAAGTTGAAAGGTTGGTTTTAGTATCCTGATCGGAATAATGCACCAGCTTAATAATGGCATTTTTTATTTTTTCAATGGTTTGTACTTTCTTATTATCCATCAGCTCAAAACCCATTGCTTTCAGCGATGTATTTAATTGCTGCAGTTGTTGTTTCGTGGGTGTATGTTCCAGTTCCACTTCTCCTAATTCAACCGACAAGGGCTGCAAGCCGGCTTTTTCCAGCTCTGCTTTTACAACCATTTTGCAGCGGCTGCAAACCATATTTTTTATGTAGAGTTTCATACAGGCTGTAAAATACAACAGGTTTTCATCTGAATCAAAAACCAGCATAAACGATAAGCCCTTCAGCGGGCAGCTAAAAGGCTATTTGTTTTATTAGTGGCCTCGCCAGGAATCGAACCTGGATCTGGGGCTTCGGAGGCCCTTATACTATCCATTGTACTACGAGGCCAATTAAAAAAACAAAAATACAACCCTTGTACTATCCCCGTCCGAACGGCTTCAGCCGGGCGGGCATTGTACTACGAGGCCTTCTTTGTTAATTGGTTAATCCGTTTATCCGTATGCAATTCAATAATTTAAAAACTCTTTGTTTGAAAGAGATCTCACCAATTAACGGATTAAGGGATTAACGTTTAAGATCCCAAATGCAAAAAATTACTGCTGAATATTTTTACGGCAATAGCCAGCAATATTACGCCGAAAAATTTTCTGATAACCAGCATACCATTTGGCCCTAATGCTTTTTCTATCCATTTGATAGATTTAAGTACTATAAATATGACTATACAATTAATGAGTATACTTATAAAAATATTCACATCGTGATAATTGGCCTTTAAGCTCATTATCGTGGTAAGTGTACCGGAGCCCGCTATCAGCGGAAAAGCAATAGGCACCACGCTGCCACTTTTAGGATCACTGTCGGCTTTAAAAAAATCATGCCCCAATACCATTTCCAGTGCGATGATAAAGATCACAATACTACCAGCCACAGCAAAGGATTCGGCATCCAGCCCCAGTATATTTAAGAACTACCGGCCTATCAATAAAAAAAAGATCATTAACGCACCGGATGCCAGGGTAGCCTGCAGGGAGCGAATCTCCCCTCCCATTTTTGACTGCAATGATGCAAAAACCGGAACATTGCCCACCATATCAATAACTGCAAACAACGTGAAGGTTATTGTTATGATCTCGTTAACTGCAATATCGCCAAATGTCATGATGCTGATTTATTCTGCAAAGATAGCAGGTGCCGGCAAAGTATATTCCGGTTATTCCTAGAAATACCTGGATTTAAAATGAACATATTTTTTCTGCAACTCCTGAAGGCAATTAATGCAAAGGCAATCTTCGTACTTGGCCTGGATAAAAGCCGACTCTTCAACTGATAGTTGAATGGCGCTGCATTGGCATTGCATAATGGTTCCTGCCTTGCATTCAAACGCAATGCAACAACGGGGACAATGTTTTTCTTCGTGTTTACACATTATGCAGAAGTATAAATTAGCCGGTAAGTCGGTAAGGCGTTTTATTGATAACAGGAACTCATTATTTCCGTCTTATCGACTTACCGGCTATAAAACCTGCCTGCCGGCAGGCAGGTTAAAAATTTAAATTAACGCCTGCCATAAAATTAAAACGCCGGCTGTTATAACCTCTTACTTCCGAATATTTTTCATCAGTAATATTTTTTAGATCAACGAAGGTTTTTATATTTTTTGTAATGCTGTATGTCGAATACAGGTTCCATACATAATATGCAGGCATTTCAATGGGTGCAAAACCATACCTGAATTCAGAACGCTTGCTAATGCTTTGCACACCAATATTCATATTCCAGTTTTTAAAAAGCTCAATCCCTACATTTAAATTAATAGTTTGCCTTGGCCTGCGGTATAAATTAAAGAAGGTGGTGTCTTTTGTACCTGTTTTAGTTTCGATCTTTCCATCAAGGTTTACATAGTTGGCATTGAGCGTTACTTTGCCAAAGTCCACGCTGGCTTCCAGTTCCAGACCTTTGTCTTTTTGTTTATCAGCATTAATATAATAACTGTTATACAATGGCGCACCGCTGCTGTAAAAAACAATATTGTCTTTAACGTTCCTGCTGAAATAAACTGCTCTTATATTTATATTGTCCTTATAGTATTGAATACCGCCTTCAAAGCTTAAAGATTTTTCGGGATTAAGTTCTCCCAGGCTGTCAGGGAAGTGATATTCGGAATAAACCTGGTACAAAGAAGGTGCTTTAAAACCTGAGCTGATGTTTGCGAAGATCTTTATTGAATTTTTAATTACATAAGATGGGTTAAAAGAAAAAGTAAACACATCGCCATACTTATTAAAATTATTGTACCGGCCGCCCAACTCTACATTAAAGCCAGCAATATCTTTTACAACAATTGATGTGTAAGCTCCAAACTGATTTACTTTAACACTATCATCGCTTAATGGTGTTGAGGAATAAGGGCCATATATACTTACTGAAGTATAGCTTTGATCGGATAATTGATTGCGATAATCGGCACCAACCAATACATCAATATGTTTTGTTACAGCTATATTGCTATACAGTTCTGCAAAATGCGATTTGCCAGTATAATCTCCTTTGCTGTAATAAGAAAAACTACCTCTGCTGGCAGAATCATCCAGGTAAACCCTGTTTACCTTGTTGTAATTATAATTAAAATGTAATACAGCTTTACCAAGGGTATAGTCTGCACCAAAACCAACCAGGCTATTTTTATTTTTGATGGTATAATCGGCATCGTCTTTAAAAGCGCCTGCATCGGCATCGGTTTTATAATTACTGAACTGGGTGTTTGCCCGTAAAGAAAACTTATCATTAATTTTTTGATTTATGTTGGCCCTGAAAACATTTTCATCCATACCATCCCTGTCAAAATTATCTATACCGGTTTGATATTGTGCTGCTGAAAAACCTTTGCTATATAATTTACTGTACTGTACATTATAATTTGTATTCTTAACAGTTCCATTGATACCAACGGAACCTCTAAAAGTATTATAACTGCCTGCGGCAAGATTGGCAGTAGCGTTTATCTTCTTTGCACCCCCTTTTTTGCTTATGATATTGATAACTGCTGCAATAGCATCGCTTCCATATAAAGTAGATTGGCTGCCTTTTAAAATTTCAATTCTTTCTACCTGATCAACGCTTATAAGGTTTAAATCATAAGCGCCACTAATGCCCGATGCATCGTAAACCGGAACGCCATCAAGCAATATCAATGTCTTGCCGGCAGCGGCTCCACGTACATATACATCCTGGTTGGTACCCAATACATTGCTGCTTCCGTTAACAATAATGCCGGCCTGTGTGTTCAATAGTTCTGTTAAAGATTTACCACTGTTTCGTTGCAACTGTTGCTGATCAATTACAGTAACTACTTTACCGGTAAGTGATTGTTTGATGGGAAATTTTGTTGCCGTAACAACAACTTCGTTTAAATTTTTTGCACTGTCTCCCGAAATGATCGGGACAGGTGTTTGTGCGTACAATTGACTGCTGAGTAAAACAGCAGCCGCAATAAAAATTTTCTTTTTCATTTTTTAAAAAGATTTTTTGTTGTGACTGCTTCCTGGAAAATGTGTTTGGTGGAGACACCAACCACGGCGATTAAGAGATATAAAAGCTGTTGAGCCGTTACATTTCCTGCCTTTCACCCGAAAGCTTTAAATGATTGTTAATGAACCTGGCAGGTCTTCTGGCTTAAAGCATTGTTGAAACCTTCCCATTCGTATAAGCCGAAACAGTGGTATGTCTTCAACAATTTTACTCTTTAACCTTCCGCCAGGTAGCAGAGAGGTTTGGAGGGGCTTCTTACAGCTACGGGGATAGCGCCGGATTTTGACCGGCTTCCCTTTTAATTCTTTCCCGATAATTATTAGGATCGAAAACCAAATTCGGTGCAAATGTAAGCGGAACAATATTAATCATCCAAACAAAATATCTCCACATGGTATTGTGCAAAAAAATTATCTTTAAAGCATGACAGCAATATCAAAAAAATTAAACCTCTTTGATTTCACCATGATCATGGTGAGCCTGGTAATTGGAATGGGCATTTTTCGCACGCCTGCAAATGTTGCTGCAGCAGTACCCAGCACAGCTATTTTTTTTGGCGCCTGGATAGCCGGCGGCCTTGTCGCTTTATGCGGTGCCCTTACCTATGCTGAGATAGGAAGCCGTTTTCCTGTTGCCGGTGCCTATTATAAAATATTTTCTTACGCTTACCATCCTTCCATTGCATTTGCGGTAAACTGTATCATTTTAATTTCCAATGCTGCATCGCTTGCTGGTGTTGCATTGATCGGGGCCGAGTATATCACTAAAGTGGTATTGCCCGCTGCTACAGATACCCAGACCTTACAGATCATCATTGCAGTTGCATCAATACTTATTTTTTATGGGGTTAACCTACTGGGGCTAAAAATGAGCGCAAGAGCACAAAATGTGCTCACTATCATCAAGATCTCCATGATACTTTTACTCATCGCTCCATTATTCTTTGCTTCTCAGCCTGCAGCTATTGTTGCTACCGATCAGGTGCTGAGTCCAACTTTTACAGAATACTTAAAAGCATTCGGTATCGGGCTTGTGGCTGTATCCTTTACCTACGGCGGTTATCAGCAAACCATAAATTTTGGGGCCGAAGTAAAAGAACCGTCAAAGAACATACCCCGGGGAATTTTCATCGGCATCTTTATCATCATTGCCATTTACCTCACCATTAACTATGCCTACGTGCATGTAATTGGTTTTGAAAATTTAAAAGGCGCAAAAAATATTGCAGCTATTATGGCAAGCCATGTGTTTGGTGATGCAGCAGGTAAGATTTTGTCTGTATTCCTCTTCCTTTCAGTACTGGCGTATGTAAATGTTTTATTAATGAGCAATCCAAGGGTAATGCAGGCTATGAGTGAAGATAAAATATTGCCGGCTGCATTTCGTAAACGGAATAGTAGGACCGATGTATTGTTTACTTCGCTAAGTGTTTTTGCAGCCATGTGTGCCCTCATTGTTTTTTGGGCCGAAAGTTTTGATAAGATATTAAGTTTTACCATTTTTCTGGATTGCTTTGGAATGGTACTTTCTGCTGCCACCATCTTTGTTTTACGTAAAAGAACCAAAAACCTTGATGGTACGGGTATATACAAAATGAAGCTGTACCCATTACTGCCCATTATTTTTATTGCAGCGTATACTTTTGTAGCCATTAGTATTGCTTTTGATTATAAGAAGAATGACCATGCAGCTTTGACGGGCTTGTCGGTACTGGCTGTATTTATTGCTATTTATTTTATTGCTAAGCGTTTTGCCAAAAAAACAGACTGATGGATATTTCTTATATACTGAATGAGTTTGCCGAAGAAAGAGAAAATTATTTCAATGCGGTTTCTCCTCCCATTATGCAAACCAGCAACTTTATTTTTAATACGGTTGATGAAATGCGTAAAGCCTTTGCTGATGAGTATTCAACTTATTTATACAGCAGGGGCAAAAATCCAACAGTGGATATTTTAAGAAAGAAACTTGCTGCGCTGGATGGCGCCGAAGATTGCCTGGTTTTTAATAGCGGTGCAGCAGCCATCTTTGTAGCAGTACTGGCTAATGTAAAAGCAGGCGATCATATCGTATCGGTGAACAAACCTTACACCTGGGCACAAAAAATGTTTGATGTTATACTGCCAAGGTTCGGTGTAACCACAACTTATATTAATGGTACGCATATAGAAAATTTTGAACGGGCAATTTTACCCAATACTACTGTTATATATTTAGAGAGTCCCAACAGCTGGGACTATGCCCTGCAGGACCTGAAAGCAGTTGCAGAATTAGCCAGATCTGAAAACATTACTACCATTATTGATAACAGCTATTGTACGCCTTTATATCAAAGGCCAATTGAAATGGGAATTGACATCAGCATGCAGACTGCAACTAAATACATCAGCGGCCACAGTGATACGTTAGGTGGTGTTTTAAGCGGCAGCAAAGCCATGATGGAAAGAATATTTAATAGTGAGTACATGACTGTAGGCAGTGGCATCTCTCCTTTTAATGCCTGGTTATTGATAAGGGGCATGAGAACATTACCTGCCCGGCTTGACAGGATCACCGCATCTACGATAAAAGTTATTGCCTATTTAAAACAACATGCCCAAGTAGAACGCCTGCTTTTTCCGCTGGATGAAAGTTTTCCGCAATTTGAACTAGCCAAACAACAAATGCAGGGCGCTTGCGGCTTATTAACATTTATCATTAAAGCAGATTCGATAGCCCAGATCGAAAAATTTTGTGAGACCCTTCAACATATTTTTATGGCAGTAAGTTGGGGTGGGCACGAAAGCCTAATCATTCCCAAATGTTCAGGCATTACCCCTGCTGATTTTAACGCTGCAAACCCCGAGCACCGAATGATACGGTTGTACGTGGGGCTTGAGGATGCTGACTACATTACCAAAGACCTGGAGCAGGCATTTGCTAAAATGATGTGATCTTTTACCGTCTGTATAATTGAGTAGATAGTATTAGCAACAGATTAATTATTTTTGTTGTATGCGTTATATATTTTTAACCCTGCTTACTTTAACAATTACTATCACTGCCCGATCACAGGAAAAATGGAGTTTGCCTGAATGTATAGCACATGCTATGAACAATAACATTACTATAAAGCAAACTGACCTTCAAACCAAAACGGCAGCACTGGTTTTAAAGCAAAGTAAACTAGGTCAGATACCAAGTTTAAATTTTAGAGCTGGGCCAAGTTATAACAGTGGCCGTAACCAGGATCCTAATTCTTTCAGCCTGGTAACACAAAGCTATATATCTGCCAACCTGCAATTACAAAGCAGTGCTGATATTTTTAACTGGTTCAGCAAACGCAACACTATAGCTGCCAACGAATGGGAATTACAAGCTGCCAAAGCCAGTACCGATAAATTAAAAAATGATATTGCCTTAACAGTTGCAAATTTATATTTACAAGTATTGTTGGGTATGGAGCAGGAAAAGATTGCAAGCGTACAACTTGACCAATCGCAGGCACAACTGGCCAATACCCGCAAGTTGGTTGATGCAGGTTCTTTACCGGAATTAAATGCTGCAGAACTGGAAGCCCAGGTGGCCCGTGACAGCAGTACCGTAATAACTGCCAAAGGCAGCGTGATACAAAATATTTTGTCGCTGAAAGCGTATATGGCCATTGATGCGGCAGCAGCATTTGAAATTGAAACACCTCCCGTAGATAAGATACCGGTTGAAAAAATTGCTGACCTCCAGCCCGAATCTGTTTATGCACTTGCAATGTCCAATATGCCACAGCAACGCTATAACGATTATAAAATAAAAGCTGCGCAAAAAACATCGGATGCAGCAAAGGGAAATCTCTATCCTACTATTTCTGTTTTTGGAAATTTAGGGAGTGGTTATGCAAATTATTTTAATATTCCAATATACCAGAAAGTACTAGGCTCAACTGGTTTTCAGGCGAATGCGGGTGGTGGCGTATTTTATGATGTTGTTGGCCCGCAAAATAGTCAGACTAAGATCGGCACATTCAGATCGAATGCTTTTTTTACACAATTGAATGAGAACTTCCGCCAGTCGGTAGGGTTTAATATAAGTGTGCCCATTTTTAATGGATATAATGCACGCACAAATTACGAAAGAAGTAAAATCAATATCAAAAACCAGCAACTACAAAAAGAGCTTGACGACCAGGACTTAAAACAGGATATTTACCAGGCGTATAATGCTGCGATGATCGCTTTAGAAAAATACAATGCCGGCAAAAAAGCTGTGGAAACTGCTGAGCGTAGTTTTGGTTTTGCACAAAAAAGATTTGACGTAGGTATGATGTCAACATTTGAATTAATTACAAACCAGAATAACCTGTTTAGTGTAAAACTGCAAAACGCACTGAACCAGTATGATTATATTTTTAAAATGAAAGTGCTGGAGTTTTATAAAGGACAGGGTTTGAAATTGTAAAGTGCTATTTGCATCTTGTTTGCAAAGCCGGATAAAGATATATTGTACAAGAGTGATTAATTTCACTTTTTATTAAAAAGCAAAAATTAATAAACAGCCGTTGCCTATGCAGCTGAAGCATGCACCTGGCCGGGCACATAAATAAAATAAAAATGAGTAAAAAGACCAAATGGATCTTAATAAGTTTAGGTGTGCTGGTGGTATTAATGATAGTATTATCGCAAACGGGTGTGTTTGGTAAAGATGAAGGCCTGAAAGTAACGGCCGAAAAAGTACAGAAGCGTACCATCACTGAAATTGTAAATGCCAGCGGAAAAATTTATCCTGAAGATGAAGTAAAAGTAAGTCCGGACATTAGCGGCGTTATTACCGAACTGAATATCCAGGAAGGAGATACCGTAAAAAAAGGCCAGTTGCTGGTACGTATTGATCCCGATGTGTATAATATTCAGCGGAGCCAGGCCGCCAGCGGTGTGGCGCAAACACAGGCGCAGGTAAGCAGTTCGCAGGCGCAGGTAAGTAATGCACAGGCTGCGCTTGATGCATTAAATGCACAAATGGAACAGGCAGAAAGAACCTATAACAGGTCTAAAAAATTATTTGATGAAAAGGTGATCAGCAGAAGTGAAATGGATGTAGCAGAATCTTCTTTAAGAAGTGCTAAAGCCAATTATAATGCTGCTGTTCAGGGCATCCGTAGCAGCCAGGCAAATGTGCAGGGCGCAAGGGCTAGTGTACAAACCGCACAGGCCAGTTTACAAAAAGCAAATAAAGACCTAAGCAGAACTGCCATCACTGCGCCAAGAGATGGTGTGATCTCTCTATTAAATGTAAAAAAGGGAGAGAGTGTATCGGGCAACAGCTTTACAGTAGGTACAGAAATTTTACGCATTGCTGATATGAGTAAGATAGAGATAAGGGTTGATGTTGGTGAGAATGATATCCCTAAGGTAAAACTGGGCGATAGTGCCCTGGTAGAAGTGGATGCTTACAGCGACAGGAAATTTAAAGGTATTGTAACGCAGATAGCCAGCAGTAATAATGGAGCAGCAGCTCAATCTGCTTTATCTAATGCAACCAGTGATGTTACGCAGTATAAAGTTTATATCAGGATCTTAGAAGAGAGCTATAGGGATCTGCTGGGTAAAGGAACTTTCCCTTTTCGCCCCGGAATGAGTGCTAATGCAGACATACAGACCAAGACACATGCTAATGTTTTAAGTGTACCTATTAATGCGGTTACCACCCGTGATAAGAATGACAGCACTAACTCATCTATTGACAGCAAGAAAAAAAATGAATCCAGTGTAAACACTACTGCCACATTGATTGATGACCTTGAAGTAGTTGCTTTTGTAATTGATAAAGATGGAAAAGTGAGTAAGGTAAAAGTGAAGACAGATATCCAGGACATAAATAATATTGAGATCACATCAGGATTAAAAGAGGGTGAATTGGTTGTTACCGGCCCTTATGATGTAGTGAGTAAAACACTTAAGGTTGGTAAAAAAGTAAAAGTGGTAGATAAGAAAAAACTTTTTGAGAAAGAGTAATGCAACAATAAATATATTTTAATCTTGCCCCATTGAAATTAAAAACAGTACCTGTTATTTTTTTCCTGATAGCATCTCTGCCTTCTTTTGCACAAACAGTTAAACTGCATATTCTGGTTATTGATGATAAACAGGAAACGGTGCAACATGCCACTGCTGCTTTGTACCGGTTACAGGATACTAGTTTGGTTACTAAAAAGGTAATTGAGCCAGGAACAGTTTTTATTGTAAAACCCAAAACAAATTACATCATTAAAATTACTGCTACAGGCATGGCTGATGCATGGCAGACCATTCCTATAAATGAAGAAGATAGCAAGGTATCTGTTGTAATGCAATATAAAATAAACAATCTGGGCAATGTAACGGTCGTATCAAAAAAACCATTGATAAAACAGGAAGATGATAAAACCATCGTGGATGCTGAAGTATTGGCAAACAGCAGTACCAATGCGTACGAGATAATGGAAAAAACACCGGGAGTAATTGTTGACCAGGATGGCAATGTGTATTTAGCCAGTACCAGTCCTGCAACAGTTATGATCAATGGCAGGGAAATGAAGCTTAGCAGTGCCGACCTTGCATCTTTATTAAAGAGTTTGCCTGCAGGGAGTGTAAGTAAAATTGAAATTCTACGTACCCCCTCTGCAAAATATGATGCATCCAGCAGTGGCGGAATGATAAATATTGTTTTGAAGAAAGGCGTTAAGCTGGAAACCAACGGCAGTATTAATGCTGCTTATTTCCAGGGAGTATATTCAACAAAAACATTTGGCTTCAATTTAAATAAAGGTTCGGGAAAGATAAACAGCTACCTCAGTTACCAGTTTACTGACAGGAATAATTTTGAAGAATTGAATTCCACCAGGGCCATCAGAACAGACTCTACCCTGCTTACGCAAAGATCATACACAACTTATCCTACAGTAAATAATTATATCAATGCCGGTATAGATGTGCAATTCACTACAAAATTCAATGCCGGCTATGATATACGTATAAGTAATTCAAACGGGAAGAGCCTGGCTACTAATGATATTGATATTGATAAAACGGCAGTGGGTTTGATTGGTAAAAATATTTCAGCTATCAATAATAAAAATAAGACCCTGTACATAGGCAATAGTTTTTCTGCTAAATACAAGATCGATACAACAGGCAGTGAATGGACCGCACAGGTTGATTATAATTATTTCCGTAACAGGAACGACCAGCTATATAAAAATTACAACTACCTGCCTGCCACGCCAACAGTTTCGGGTGATGGCGCCAACAGGAATAATAAGAACATAATTGTTCTCCAAACAGATCTTATTTTAAAATTCCCGAAAGCATTAACCTTTGAATCGGGCTTTAAAGCAACCATCAGTAATAGTGAGAACAGTTCTAACTATTTTAAGGATACCGGCAATAATCTCAAATTTGTTGATGCATTTCAAACCAATACTTTTAAGTACAGCGAAAAGATCATTGCTGCCTATGCACAGGTATCAAAAACGTTTTTAGGATTTACGATCAAACCGGGGCTAAGGCTTGAAGTAACTGACATCAGCGGCAGGCAGATCATTCCTAAAGACACTTCTTTGATATTGAAACGCACTGATGTGTTTCCATACCTGTTCATCAAGCACAAGCTTTTCAAGATCTTTGGTTTCCCGCTGATCGGTAACGCTATTTACCGCAGGAGTATCAAGCGGCCTTATTATGAAATTCTGAATCCATATCCAAAATACATTGATCAATATCTTTTTGATGTAGGCAATCCTGCATTAAAGCCACAGTTTACTACCAACTACGAGATCAATGCAACTTTTGATAATATTCCTGTGCTGGCAGTTGGTATCAATAATACTAAAGACATCTTCAGCAATGTAACCTACCAGGATGACAGTACAAGAATAGCCTTCCGAACCTATGATAACCTTGGCAGGAATAAAGAGATTTACGCAAAGGTCATTGGTGGTATTCCACCCGGCGGCAGGTTTTTCTTTTATGCAGGTGTTCAATATAATTACAACCGCTACACTGGTTTTTATGAAGGGCTACCTTTAAATTACAAAAGGGGAAGCTGGACCTTTTTTATGTTCCAGGAATTTAAAGCAACACCTACACTGGTCTTTAATATGCAGGGCTTCATGCGTACAAAGGGTTTACAAAACCTGTATGAGTTGAAAACATTTGGAGGATTGTATGTTTCGGTAAACAAAAGCATTTTAAAGAAAAAAGCAAATATCATCATTTCGGTAAATGATCTTTTGCGTACCAACCCCGTATCCTTCAGTTTACAGCAGGGCTCGGTAAGTGCGCAGGGAGAAAGGATTAATGACAGCCGGAAACTTGGTATTACCTTTCGCTATAATTTTGGTATAAAGCCTAAAGAAGAAAACAAGAAAAGTTTTGATGCACCTGCTGATGTTAACTAAATAATCTTTCGGCAATGGCAACGCTTTCAGGTTTACCCACATCAACCAATTTATCTCCGCTGTGATCGTAGCCATAGATTGGGTGGTTGGCAGCAAGACTGAGATAAGTATCTACCAATGAAAATTTTCCACGCTGCGGTATCAATTCAAATACCTGGGGCTGAAAAACAACTACACAACTATATGCCATTTGCTTAAGATCATTTTTTTTAATTGATATTCTTTCTTCTCCGGTATTTGTATTGCACCAGCCGCAAAGGCGGTTTGTCTCATCAAATAAAAAGTTACGGGATGTTTTTCTGTCAGTTATTCCAAAACTGATAAGTGCTTTATTATGTTTATGAAATTTGGTCAGTTTATTGATATCAAGATCGGTAAGAAAATCAGCATTAAGTGTTACAAAAGGTTCATCGCCCTGCAACATATCCTTTGCTTTTAATAATCCACCGCCGGTTTCGAGCAGTTCGTCTCTTTCATCACTGATCAGCACGTTGCTGCCCCATCCCTTATTTTTTTCTACTGCTTCAATAACCTGGTCTGCAAAATGATGAACGTTCACTACAACATCATTAATATTATATTGCTGCAGGTATTCAATATTGTGTTGTAATAAGGATTTGCCATTCACTAATGCAAGTGCTTTAGGGTTTGTATCAGTCCAGGGTTTGAACCTTGTACCCAGCCCGGCAGCGAAGATCATTGCTTTCATTTTAACCAGTTTTCTTTGTTCATATGATTCAGCTCAATTTTAACGCCGAACTTATTTTTCAAATGTCTTGCCAATGCATCTGCTGCATACACACTCCGGTGTTGCCCTCCTGTACATCCAAAATTTATCATCAGGTTTTCAAAACCACGTGTAATATAATCCTCCACAGAAATATCAACGATATTATACACATTGTTTAAAA
>JAYUYX010000061.1:0-16079 GCA_043752205.1 Chitinophagaceae bacterium | reverse complement strand
AAGCATTGGTGTAAGCATTGTACAGGTTTATCCAGAAAGCCTTTTTCTCATCGTCATTTTTTAAGCCTGTGAAGAGGGTCTCAAAATTAAGGTCTTTCAATTGGCTTATATAAGCGGCCACGTCTTCGTTTGTTTTGGCAGCATATATAAAATCCTGCGATAACTTAACAAGGGTATTGCTGCTACCTGTGTTTACTTCAGCAGCTGTATCAGCTTCTGACTTAGTTGCCGGGATAATAGGTGTGATAGTTTTTGCCTCCATAGTTTTTTTTCCTTCTTCCATAAATTTTTCCAACATGCTTTCAGACAGGTCGGCGGCATTTGTGATTGATAAAACTTTTAAATCTTTATCCAGCACTACTGTGTAAGGGTAGGATGGAGGTTTAAAAGCATCTGTAAATAATTTGTCTTCATCAACCAGCATAGGAAAAGCGAAAGGCTGTTTAGTACTAATGAATTTTACCAGTTTACTCTCAGCTTCTATTGATACCAGCAAAATACTGATATCTTTTGCAAACCTTTTTTTGTAAGCCTCCAGTTCCGGTAAAGCCCTTAAACAAGGAGCGCACCATGTGCCAAAAAAATCGATGATGGTAATGGAGGATTTAAGGTTATTTAATGAAGCTGGCGAAGCGGTGTCATTCAACAATTTCTTAAGGGCCAGGTCATTCACGATATCACCTGCCTGGTAACCTTTTTGGGCATAGGTAAGAATTGATAAATATAATAAGGGAATAAGTAATAACTTTTTCATATTAGCACATCATCTATTCTGTTTCAATTTACGTACATTCATTAAAATAAGATTTATAATGCAGCTATCTGTTTCTATGGTAAAAGAATGTGCTTTGTTTTTGCGGCAGCAAGGCTTTAAAAAGCCAGTTGCCGGTATTGTGCTGGGCACGGGTTTGGGCGCATTAATTGGGCAGGTGAACATAGCCAAATCGATACCTTACAGTGAAATTCCCCACTTCCCTGAAGCTACAGTGGAATTTCATAAAGGCAGTCTCATTTACGGTACAATAAACGATATGCCTGTACTAGCTATGCAGGGCAGGTTTCATTATTACGAAGGATATAGCATGCAGCAGGTAACATTTCCAGTAAGGGTGATGAAAGAGCTTGGTGTAAAGTATTTGCTTTTGAGCAACGCTGCAGGTGGTCTGAATTTGGATTATAAAAAAGGTGATCTTGTATTGCTTACAGATCATATCAATGAACAGCCTGATAACCCTTTGCGTGGCTTGAATGATGCTGCTTTTGGAAATCGGTTTGTAGATATGTCTTGTCCTTACAGTGCTTTGCTTAATGAAAAAATATTGTCTGCAGGCCGGAAGTTGTCTATACCAATAAAGCAGGGTATCTATGTTGCTGTTGCAGGCCCAAACCTGGAAACAAGAGCTGAATACAAACACCTGAGGAGTATGGGTGCAGATATGGTAGGTATGAGTACGGTACCTGAAGTTATAGTGGCAAATCATATAGGTTTACCCTGTGCATCAGTAAGTGTAATTACAGATGAATGTGATCCTGATAATTTGCAACCGGTGAATATTGCAGAGATCATTGCGGTTGCAGGTAAGGCTGATGAAAAGTTAAGCCAGGTTTTTATTGAAACCCTTAAGGCATTAATTTAACTGCGGGTCTATAGGATAGTTGATCATCAACTCATATTCACCGCCCAGTTCCTGAAGGCTTCCTTTCCATATCTCATCATGATCAGTATTAAAGACAAGTTTTTTATTTGCAGAAACAGTAAGCCAGCTTTTTTCTTCAAGCTCCCCGGTTAGTTGCCCATCGCCCCAGCCGCTATAACCAATAAAGAATTTAATTTTTGTTAGATCAATACTGTTACTCTTGATTAGCGCTTTAACTGTTTCAAAATTACCTCCCCAATAAATATCATCACTTACTTTTAATGATTCAGGTATCAGGTGGGGATACTGATGCAGGAAATGAATTGAATTTATTTGTACTGGCCCGCCGTAATAAACAGGCAAATTATAACCTTCTAAATCAGTTATCAATTCATCCAATGTCTGCTCTATCTGTTTATTTAAAACAAAGCCAAAACTACCCTCTGACTGGTGTTCACATAAAAATACCACGGTCCTTAAAAAATTGGGATCCTTTAAAAAAGGATCAGCTATCAATAATATGCCTGCACCGGGCTCAATCATGTTTCTAAAGTAATATTTAATTGCAAAAAAACCATTCCTAACTGGTTTTTTATTTAGAAAATCTAAACCTTAGTTAAATTTAAAGTTTGCAACATTTAAATTATATTACAGGCCTATACTGAATTACCTTTACAAGGATGAAGAAAATTTTTCCTGTTATAACAATATTGATACTGCTTTCGCTTTTCGGGCTTATTTTTTTCCAATTCTTATGGATCAAAAGTGCAAAAGCTACAAAAGACAAACAGGTGAAGGATAATATTATACGGGCTGTAAATTATGCAGGCACCTTACTTACCCAGGAAAAAAATTCTTTAATGCCCATGCCCCGTAAAAGCGACTTGCTTTTTCCAGGTGATAAATTGCAAATGCAGTATTTCAAACCCTCTGTGATCAAACGTTTTTCTAAAGATGAAATTGCTGATATCATACGTATGGGTTTTGATAAAAATAACCTGCAGGATTACCCATTTGAATTTAATGTAAGAATTAATTCAATTAATGGTGATCAGGTTTACAGTGATAATTTTTTTAAGTATTATGCAGATACCGTGAATAGTTTAAATATTGTGTATGCACTGGAGCCTGCAACCGGCAGCACTTTCGAAAATCTTGTAAGTGAAGAATTGCTTTCAGTGGTTGTGCCTCATCAGCAAAGCCTGATATGGAAAGAGGTAATTGGGTTTATTTTAGGTGCTATCCTTTTCACTTTGATTATTACAACTGCGTTTTTTATTACTATCCGAACTTTATTAAAACAGAAAAAACTCAGCGAGATAAAATCAGATTTTATCAATAACATGACGCATGAGTTTAAAACCCCACTGGCAACAATTTCTCTTGCCGTTGATGCTTTAAAAAATGAAAAGGTAGCCGGTAACAAAGAGAAGACAGATTATTTTACTGCTATTATCAAAGAAGAGAACAAGCGCATGAACAAGCAGGTAGAAACCATACTGCAGGCAGCTTTATTGGATAAAAAAGAAGTGCAGCTCAACCTGAAAAGATCTGCTGCTCACGACCTGATTGTGGCCGCACTTAATAATATTAATCTGCAGGTAGAAGAAAAAGGAGGCGTACTTGATGTAGAAATGGATGCAGAAAATGACGTAGTTATGGCGGACGATGTACATTTTACAAACCTGATAAATAACCTGCTGGATAATGCTGTGAAATATTCTAAAGAAAACCTGCACATCAAATTGAGTACAAAAAATTCGGGCCATCATTTAAGAATAAAGATCGAGGATAATGGTATTGGCATGAACAAAGAAACACTACATCGCATTTTCGAAAAATTTTACCGGGCACATACCGGCAACGTACATAATGTAAAAGGCTTTGGTTTGGGCCTGAGTTATGTTAAAACCATGGTAGAGGCTCATCATGGTACCATTAAAGCCGATAGCGTTTTAGGGAAAGGAAGTAGTTTTTGTATAAATATTCCTTTGGCTAAATAAAATCCCTGCTAAGAAAACAAACCAACCTCCGACATCCAACGTCATTTAAGGATGTCCACAGTAATCCACAGCTTTCCACACTCTATTCACATTCATTTTCAGGCTTTCTTACCTCAAAGCAACTCCCTTTAAACCTTATGGGATTGTGGATAAAAAACTTTTACTATATTTTGACTTTAAAGTGGGAAAAAGTGTTATTTTGTGGGAGTATATGTTTTTTTACTGCTTAAATTCTTGAAAATGATAGGTTTCCTCGGTGAATATGAGGCTACTTTAGATGCAAAGGGGCGATTTCTTTTACCGTCAGGCTTTAAAAAGCAATTGCCGGAAGAGGGGGCTTCGCAATTTATCATAAACAGGGGTTTTGAAAAGTGTCTCACATTATATCCAATCCAAAGTTGGGAGCCTATTTTTTCTGATATCAGCAAATTGAATGACTTTGATCCTAAGGTAAGGGAATTCAGAAGGTATTTCCTAAATGGGGCTACCCAGTTAGAACTTGATTCAGCAGGCAGGTTACTGGTGCCAAAAAACCTTACCGAACATGCAGGGCTTGAAAAAGATATCGTGTTGGTTTCGGCACTTAACAAAATTGAGATCTGGGATAAAAGTAAGTATAAACAGTTCTTTGAAACTTTTACACCACAATCATTCAGTGATTTGGCGAACGAAGTGATGAATAAAACAGTAGGTTAATCTGTTTAAAAGTTAATTAGTTAATACGTATGAAGGAGCAAAGACAACCCAAACGAATTAACGAATTAACGGATACAGCTGTAGGCTATCACACACCGGTTATGCTGAATGAATGCATAAAAGGTTTGAATATTAAGCCTGGAGGTGTATATGTTGATTGCACTTTTGGCGGCGGCGGTCATAGCCTTGCCATATTGCAGCAACTGGATGAAAAAGGCAGGCTGATCGTTTTTGACCAGGATGAAGATGCCAGGAAGAATCTGCCAAAAGATGAGCGGGTGATCTTTGTTCCGCAAAACTTCAGACACCTCCAAAGATTCCTGCGGCTGCATAAATTCACACAGATAGATGGCCTTCTTGCCGATCTCGGCGTTTCAAGCCACCAGTTTGATGAAGCCGGCCGTGGATTTTCAACAAGGTTTGATGCAGCATTGGATATGCGTATGGATCAACGCCAGGTAAATACAGCGGCAGATATACTTAAAAAATTCTCAGACCAGCAATTGCACAAATTGTTTGAACAGTATGGCGAAGTAACAAATGCCAAAACATTGGCAAAAACAATTGTAACACAACGCGGCTTTGCTCCTCTCCGAACTATCAATGAATTTAAAGCTGCGGTGAAGTCAGTGGTTAAGGGTAATCCTCAAAAATATTTCGCACAGGTCTTCCAGGCACTTCGCATTGAAGTGAATGACGAACTGGGAGCATTGAAAGAGATGTTGCGACAAACAACAGATTTGTTGAGGCCTGGTGGAAGAGCAGCGATCATCACCTTTCATTCTCTTGAAGACCGCATTGTAAAGAATTTTTTTAGAAATGGCACTTTTGAGAGCACAGAGATAGATGATGTATATGGTCACCGTTTTGAAAATCCTTTTAAGGTGATTACAAAGAAACCAATTGTAGCAACTGAAAAGGAATTAAAACAGAATCCAAGATCACGCAGTGCCAAATTAAGGGTAATAGAGAAAAAGTAAAAGTTTTAAAAAATACCAGGATATATGGTAGAAGATAAAGACATAAAAGAACAGCCGGTTGCAGCTCAAAAGCTGGATTGGAAAAAGCTTGTAAGCCATAAATGGGTGGTCAGGAATATTCCGTTCTTTTTATTCTTAACATTCCTGGCCGTATTGTACATATATAACGGGCATTATACCGACAAGCTGATCTTAAAGATCAGTATAACTGAAAAAAAAATTAAAGAACTGCAATACGAATACAAGACAGTGAAAAGTGATGTGATCTTCAGAAGCAAGGCAAGTGAATTGACGAAAGCAGTAGAGCCATTGGGATTAAAAGAATTAACAGCAGCACCTGTTTTATTGGGTACAGGAATCAAGAAATAAAAGTAAAGAATATCTAAGCCGATCATATTGGAAATAAAAAAGGACATATTATGGCGGGTTTACCTCAGTTTTTTGGGCATGGTAATCCTTGGCTTATTTGTTATTGGCAAAGCATTCTATATACAACGCATTGAAGGGAGCTTCTGGACGAATATGGACAGCAGTATGCACCTTAAGTATCTTCCAATCGAAGCAGAGCGTGGCACAATCTATAGTGAGGACGGAAATATGCTCAGTACTTCTGTTCCTGTTTTTGATGTGTATGTAGATTTTGCTGCAGAAGGATTAAGAGAAAAGGATGGAAAAAGATTTAAGGATCATATCGATACGCTGAGCATGTGCCTCGCTGAACTCTTCAATGATAAAACACCTCAGGCCTACCTCAATGAAATGAAACTGGCTTACAAGAATAAGGACAGGTATTATACACTGAAAAAGAAAATATCATTTACACAGTTTAAAGCATTGAGAGATTTTCCATTGGTGAGACTGGGTAAGAACAAAAGTGGTTTTATCATTACCTCAAAAGATAAACGTATCAACCCTTATGTTTTATTGGCTAACCGTACCATTGGACTATCAAGGAATAATGCCAGCAATGTAGGGCTTGAACAGCGTTATGATAGTTTGCTGAAAGGTAAAACAGGACAACAACTGGTGAGATATATGGCAGGTGCATACATGCCTGTTGACGGGGCTGATGTAGATCCTGAAAATGGAAAAGATATTATTTCAACATTAGATACTTATATACAGGATGTTACTGAATCGGCTTTAATGCGGATGATGGTTGGCAACAATTCTTTACATGGTACAGCAATTGTAATGGAAACTGCCACAGGAAAAATAAAAGCCATTGCCAACCTTGGTAAACAACCTGATGGCTCCTATACCGAAGACCTAAATTATGGTATTGGTAAAGCAACAGAACCCGGCTCTGTTTTTAAACTGGCAACACTGATGAGTTTGCTGGAAGATAAATATGTTACTATAAATTCCATTGTTGATTGCGAAGGAGGAAAGAAAAATTTTTATGGATTAACGATCAGGGATTCTCATTTAGGTTATGGCGAGATCACTGTTAAAGATGCATTTGAAAGAAGCAGTAATGTGGCGTTCGCAAAATTAGCCGACCAATATTATCACAGCCAGCCATCGAAATTTACCAATCACCTACATCGACTCAGGTTGGACACACTTACCGGAGTAGACCTTACAGCATCTTCAGGTAAGCCCACCATTAAAAAACCTACTAACCGAAGCTGGGCTAATACTACCATTCCCTTTATGGCGCATGGTTATGAAGAACTGGTTACGCCGTTGCACATGCTTATGTTTTATAATGCTGTTGCCAATAATGGTAAAATGATGAAGCCATACCTGGTAAGCTCCATAAAACAATATGGGGTAGAAGTAAGATCTATTAACCCAGTTGTACTGGTTGATAAAATATGCAGTAATGAAACCCTTGCCCAACTTAAGGAATGCCTGCTTGCTGTAGTAGAAGGCGAACATGGTACTGCAAGAAAAATAAAAGATAGCGCTTATCGCATTGCGGGCAAAACAGGAACTGCTGTAACTGCTTTGGATAACAAAGGTTATAATAAAGGGAACAAAATTTACCAGGCCTCATTCATCGGTTATTTCCCTGCTGATCAACCAAAATATACCATAGCTGTAGTTATACAAAACAGCAGGGAGTCAAAAAAGATATATGGAGCTGATGTATCGGGTACTGTTTTTAAAGAGATCAGCGACAGAATCTACGGAAGCTATTTAAGTACTGGATACGTGGCAAACAATATATCAGACAGTAACCAGTATAATTATTTTGGGATGAAAAGTGAATTAAGTTCAATCTTCACTTCTTTAAGCCTGCCTTACACCGATTCAGGAGCATCTGGTTTCTGGAGATCGATACAAATAAAAAATAATTCTGGAATACTAAATACACCGCTTATTTCAACTTCAACATCCGGTTCTGTAACCCCTAACGTTGTCGGAATGGGTTTGAAAGATGCGGTGTATTTACTTGAAAATATGGGACTGAAAGTTACTGCTACCGGTAGAGGGAGGGTAATGAACCAGTCATTAATGGCAGGAAAATTTTTTAATAAAAATCAAAACATTGCTTTAATACTGAATTGATACTGCAGGATATACTATATAAAGTTTCTATCCGCTCTGTAAAGGGTAATACCAATATTGAAATTGGCGGGTTGATGATCGACTCACGTCATGTAACCGCCGGCTTTTGTTTTATAGCATTAAAAGGTACAAAAACAAACGGACAGGAATATGTTGATAGTGCTATCGAAAAAGGGGCAATTGCAATAGTATGTGAGGAGCTGCCAACAAATATCAACGACAGTACAACTTATGTGGTGGTAGATAATGCGGCTGATGCTGCAGGTTTTATGAGTCATAATTTTTATGGTGAGCCTTCGTTAAAATTAAACCTGGTAGGTGTTACAGGCACAAATGGAAAAACAACAATTGCCACCCTCTTGTGGAAATTGTTTACAGCCCTTGGCTATAAATGTGGGTTGATCAGCACAGTTCAAAATCAGATCGGTGATAAAATAATTGCAGCAACACATACCACGCCTGATGCAGTTACTGTAAATGCATTGCTGCAGCAGATGGTTGATGAAGATTGTGCATTTGTATTTATGGAATGCAGCAGTCATGCAATACACCAGGGAAGAATAACAGGCCTGCAGTTTAAAGCAGCATTGTTCAGCAACATTACTCACGATCATCTGGATTATCATAAAACATTTGATGAATACATTAGGGTTAAAAAATCATGGTTCGATAAGCTTCCATCATCTGCTATTGCTATCAGTAATGCCGATGATAAACGTGGGGCTGTGATGTTGCAGAATACAAATGCCAAAAAATATTTCTACAGCTTGAAGACCATGGCTGATTTTAAAGGAAAGATATTAGATAACAGCCTGGAAGGATTGCACATGATGGTAAATGATAAAGAAGTGTATTTCCGGCTGATAGGTGAATTCAATGCTTACAATTTACTGGCTGTATATGCTGCTGCTGTTTGTATGGGAGAGGATAAAGATAAAGTACTGCAATTATTAAGCAGCCTCGATGGAGCTGAAGGAAGATTTGATTACATGGTTAGTAAAAAAGAAAAGATAAAAGGCATTGTTGATTATGCTCATACACCCGATGCCTTATTAAATGTACTGGCAACCATAAAAAATTTACGCCAGGGCAATGAGCAGATAATAACCGTGGTTGGCTGTGGAGGTGACAGGGATAAAACCAAACGTTCGGTAATGGCAGAGGTTGCCTGTGAGTATAGTGATAAAGTGATCCTTACATCTGATAATCCACGCAGTGAAGATCCTTTGGAAATTTTGAAGGATATGCAGGAAGGGGTAAATGCGGTAACAAAAAAAAAAGTCATTTCCATTACCGATCGGAAGGAAGCTATTAAAACAGCTGTGAGCCTGGCGGGTAACGATGATATTGTTTTGATAGCAGGTAAGGGACATGAAAAATATCAGGAGATAAAAGGAGTGAAGCATGATTTTGATGATAAGAAGATCTTGAATGAAATGTTTGAACTGTTGGAGAAGTAAAATAAGTTGGCAGTTGGCAGAAAACAGTTGGCATTGCCAAACTGCAAACTGCAAACTGTAAACTGCAAACTGAATTTATGTTGTATCACATTTTTGATTGGCTTGCAAAAGAAGGTTTCCGGTTCCCGGGCATCAATCTTTTTCAGTTCATCACCTTTAGGGTGCTGCTGGCAATGATATTGAGTCTGGTGATCACAACGGTTTATGGAAAAAAATTAATTAAATATTTAGAGAAAAAGCAATTAGGAGAATCAGTAAGAGACCTTGGCCTGGAAGGTCAGAATGAGAAAAAAGGAACGCCAACTATGGGTGGTATCATCATCCTTCTTGCCATTTTGATACCTACTCTCTTATTGGCGAACCTGGATAAAGTTTATATACGTCTAATGCTGTTGTGTACAGTATGGTTGGGCGCTATTGGTTTTATTGATGACTATTTAAAAATCAGATCTAAAAGAATAGCACAGGCAAAGGGGTTAACATACAAAAAAAGTGATAGTGATGGGCTGGCAGGTAAGTTTAAAATTTTCGGACAGGTTATGTTGGGAATAATTGTAGGCGCTACACTTTATTTTACACCAAGCGTGGTGGTAAAAAGAGAGATAGTAAAAACTGCTGATGTGACTTCTCAAATTCCCCTAGATCCGAAAGCAAAATTTGATACAATTGTAATAGATGGACAGAAGAGAGTGTTTACAGATGCAAAGTCAATGATCACCACCATCCCTTTTGTAAAAAATCACGAATTCAATTATGCAAAACTATTACCCAAAAGCTGGGAAGCTTATGCATATATACTGTATATCATCATTGTAATACTTATTGTAACAGCCGTAAGCAACGGTGCTAATATAACAGACGGGCTGGATGGTTTGGCTACCGGCGTGAGTGCTATCATTGGTATCTGCCTTGGCATTTTTGCCTATGTGAGTGGTAATATAAAATTTGCCGAGTACCTCAACATCATGTACATACCTAACCTGGGTGAGCTCTCCATTTTTATTGCGGCATTTGTTGGAGCATGTATTGGCTTTCTATGGTACAATGCTTACCCGGCACAGGTTTTTATGGGAGATACTGGTAGCCTGGCATTGGGAGGAATTATTGCGGCACTTGCCATAATAGTACGTAAAGAATTATTGATACCGATATTTTGTTTTGTGTTTTTGGTAGAGAATTTAAGTGTGATGATACAGGTAGGATATTTTAAGTATACCAAGCGAAAGTATGGGGAGGGGCGACGTGTTTTTTTAATGAGCCCCCTGCATCACCATTACCAGAAGTTGGGATACCATGAAAGTAAAATAGCTGTACGTTTTTGGATTATAACAATATTAAGTGTGGTTTTGGCAATAGTAACGCTAAAGCTTCGATAAAAAAGTTTTGAAAAACCAAACTGGTATTTGCACATGTAATACTAAGTTTTTCAATCTAACCAATATCCTTTGTAAAGCAATAAAACCAGTCTGACTGAAAAACCCGACCTATTAAATTCTATGCTGTTGAAGAACCATTTTTTTTGAGCTCAGGTGTATTAAGTAATAATGAGACCTATTAAATTCTATGCTGTTGAAGAACCAATTTTTACTTCGTTGAAGAAGTTAAAACCATGTATTTAAAATGAAGAAAAGATTAGTCATACTGGGTGCAGGCGAAAGCGGGGTAGGTACTGCCTTGCTTGCACAGCAAAAAGGGTATGACGTATTTGTAAGTGATGGAGGAGCTATAAAGGAACATTACAGGATGGAATTGCAAATGAATAAAATTCAGTTCGAGGAAAATCAGCATACAACTGAAACGATATTGAATGCCGATGAAGTGATGAAAAGCCCGGGCATTACCGAAAAAAATGAATTGGTAAAACAGGTAAGGGAAAAGGGAATTGCAGTAATCAGTGAAATAGAATTTGCTTACCGCTACAAAGGCAATAGCAAAATAATTGCCATTACCGGTAGCAATGGAAAAACAACAACAACTGCATTAACCTATCATATATGTAAAACAGGTGGTGCTGATTGTGCCATGGTTGGTAATGTGGGTTTTTCATTTGCAAAGCAGGTGGCGCTGCAGCCTAAAGAATTGTATATAGCCGAAATAAGTTCTTTTCAGCAGGATGATATTGAAACATTTCGTCCCGATGTAGCAGTAATGACAAATATCACCGAGGACCATCTTGACCGGTATGAATACAAATTTGAAAATTATATAAGCAGTAAGTTCCGGGTAGCGATGAACCAGCAGGAAGAAGATGTTTTTATTTATAATCTCGATGATCCAATAACTGTGAAAAACATAAACAATTATCCCATTAAATCAACACTAGCCCCCATTACCATGAGTAAACAACTGCCACAAGGAGCCTATTTGTTAAATGCAAAAATGCATTTAAAATGGAAAAATGAAGAAATGCAAATGAGTATTGAAGATTTTGCCATAAAGGGTAAACACAATCAATATAATAGTATGGCTGCAAGTTTGGCTGCAACTGCAGTTGATATCAGGAAAGAAAAAATTCGGGAGGCCTTGCAAACCTTTGAGAGTCTGGAACACAGGATGGAATCAGTGGCTGTTATCAGGAACGTTGAATTTATTAATGACAGTAAAGCAACGAATGTTAACAGCACCTGGTTTGCTTTAGAGAGCATGGAAAAGCCCGTGATACTGATCCTCGGCGGTGTAGACAAGGGCAACGATTATTCTTTGTTAACAGAACTAGTAAAGGAAAAAGTTAAAGCCATTGTGTGCATGGGCACTGAGAATAGGAAAATTCATGAAGTATTTGGTGACCTGGTGCCGCTGATGGTTAATACCGGAAATGCAAAAGATGCTGTACAGTCAGCATTTCATTTTGCCAGCAAGGGTGATGTAGTTTTATTAAGCCCGGCCTGTGCAAGCTTCGACCTGTTTAAAAATTATGAGGACAGGGGAAATCAGTTTAAACAGGCGGTGAAAGAATTGTGAAGTCATCAACGATGCTGAAAAATGAATAAATATTTGTAACGAATAATTTAAAGGCTAACAATCGCCAAATGGCAGAACAGGTAAACATAAAAACATTCTTTACACCCAACATCAGTAACATGGGTGGTAATTTGGTTAAGAGAACCAAAGGAGACCGTGTTATCTGGGGTATTGTAATTATACTCACACTGGTAAGTTTACTTGTTGTGTATAGCAGTACTGGTTCTTTGGCTTATAAATACAGCCGCAGCACCGAAAGCTATCTTTTTAAACAATTTGGATTTATTATTCTGGGTGTTTTAATAATCTACTTTGCTCATCGGGTTAACTATACCATTTATTCAAGAATAGCATTCCCGTTGTTTATTGTTTCTATTTTATTATTGATCTATACCATCTTCTTTGGTCAAACATTAAACGCTGGCACACGCTGGATAAAGCTGCCGGTAATTAACATGACTTTTCAAACATCTGATATGGCAAAGCTTGCGCTGTTCATGTATATGAGTCGCCAGTTAAGCCGTAAGCAGAATGTGATAAAAGATTTTAAAAGAGGTTTTTTACCCATCATTATCCCTGTTGTTATTGTTTGTTTGTTGATCGCACCATCAAATCTGTCCACAGCATTACTCATTGGTGGCACAAGTATACTTATCATGTTTATAGGAAGGGTGAGTACAAAACATATTTTACTCACTATTGGTATACTTATGTTACCTGTAATTACTTTATTCTCTGTTGCGATGAGCACTTACGATAAAAAAGAACAGCGTGCAAAAGAGATACCGGCAGTTTTTTCTGTTGGGCGTGTACCAACATGGATAGGACGTATTCAAACATTCATGTACAGTAAAAAAGAGGATGCCAATGAAAAACTGTTCCAGATAAACCAGGCAAAAATTGCCATCGCAAAAGGCAGTTGGTTTGGCCTTGGTCCGGGTAACAGTGAGGCCCGCAATTTTTTACCGCATTCTTATAGCGACTTTATTTTTGCGATCATACTTGAAGAGTATGGATTATTGGGAGGAACATTTATGGTGTTCATTTATTTATTGTTTCTCTACCGCTGTATACGCCTGTACCGAAAATGTCCTTTTGCTTTTGGAGCATTTCTGGCACTGGCATTAAGTTTTATGCTGGTAATACAGGCCATAGCAAATATGGGCGTTAATGTAAATCTTTTTCCAAACACAGGGGTGACGCTGCCATTGGTAAGTATGGGAGGCAGCAGCTTTTTGTTTACCTGTTTATCCATAGGTATCATTTTGAGCGTAGCAAGAAACGTGGAGCAATTGGAAGGAAAAGAACAACCGGTAATTGTAAATGAGTAAAAGGATCATCATAGCAGGAGGAGGAACGGGCGGACATATTTTCCCGGCAATTGCCATTGCAAATGCTCTTTTAAAACAGCAGCCTCAAACTGAAATACTGTTTGTAGGAGCCATAGGGAAAATGGAAATGGAAAAGATACCGGAGGCAGGGTTTAAAATAGAAGGATTAGATATAGCAGGATTTAACAGGAGTTCTTTGATAAAAAATATTGGATTACCATTAAAGCTAATCAAAAGCTTTTTGCAGGTACGTCGCATTTTTAAAACTTTTAAACCCACTGCCGTTATTGGTGTAGGCGGTTATTCAAGTTTCCCTGTGCTACAGTATGCACAAGCTAAAGGAATTCCTTCTTTCATTCATGAGAGTAATTCCTTTGCCGGTAAAAGCAATATCATGCTTGGGAGAAATGCCATTAAGATTTTCGTTGCCAGTGATGGAATGGAGAAATTTTTCCCCGCAAAAAAGATAGTGCTAACCGGTAATCCGGTAAGGGCAGCAATTTTAAACAGTCCCGTTTCAAGAGAAGAAGGAATAAAATTCTTTGGATTAGAACCTGCTAAAAGAACGGTTTTGTCCGTAGGCGGAAGTTTGGGTGCAAAAAGTATTAATGAGGCACTGGATAAAAACCTGGATCTGTTTGAAAAGAATAACCTGCAATTGATCTGGCAAACAGGTAAACCTTATGCTCAAAAAGCAAAAGATAGCGTAAGGGATAAAACTAATATTTGGGCCGATGATTTTATAAACCAGATGGAGTGTGCTTATGCCGCTGCCGACCTGGTGATAAGCCGGAGTGGTGCTATGGCGATTGCTGAATTATGTGTGATGAAAAAAGCTGTTGTTTTTGTACCATTTCCTTTTGCTGCAGAAGATCATCAGACCGTGAATGCACAAAATTTAGTTAATAAAAAAGCAGGCATAATGATTAAAGACAACGAGGCGTTAGATTCATTGGTTTCAGCTATTATTAATTTATCAAAAAACGAACAGCAACAACAGGAATTAAAAAGTAATATCAGTAAACTGGCAATTACAAATGCCGATGAAATTATTGCAGCAGAAATATTGAAAAGTATTTAATGACAGAACTTAAGAACATAAAACGAATATATTTTTTGGGTATTGGAGGTATTGGTATGAGCGCACTGGCCAGGTATTTTAATGCAAACGGGGTTACAGTAAGCGGTTATGATAAAACAGAGACCACGTTAACAAAACAATTGGTGGAAGAAGGAATGGCGGTGCATTATGAAGATAATATTGAGTTCATTGACAAGGCGGCTGAATTAATAGTGTACACGCCTGCTGTTCCAAAAGATCACCAGGAGTATAATTATTTTTTGAATAATACTTATACACTGGCAAAGCGGAGCGAAGTTTTGGGAGCAATAACAAACAGCTCTTATAACATATGTATTGCCGGCACACATGGCAAAACTACTACCAGTACCATGGTGGCCCATATCCTCCGACATAGTGGGTATGGATGCAATGCTTTCTTAGGGGGAATTGCTGTAAACTATAACAGCAATTTCTGGCGCAGCGAAAAAAATGTTTCGGTAGTAGAAGCTGATGAGTACGATAGGAGTTTTTTGAAATTAAGTCCAGATGTTGCCATCATCAGTTCCATGGATCCTGATCACCTGGATATTTATGGAACTGCTGAAAATATGGAACAGGCATTTATAGATTTCTCTGCAAGGATAAAACCTGGTGGTTTATTGTTGAGTAAATACGGGCTTAAAAGAACCAAAGAGTTGCATGCACCTGAGCACCTCACCTTTCACCTGCACAATGAAAATGCAAGTGTGTATGCTGCAAATCTGCAAATGATCAACGGCAGCTACAAGTTTGATGTGTTGATGCAGGATTGGGAATTGCGGGATGTGGTTTTAAATATGGGTGGCCTGCATAATATAGAGAATATGATCGCAGCAATTACGGTGGCACATTACCTGGAAATTGATAATGATAAAATAAGAGAAGCGGTTGTTGCTTTCAAAGGTGTAAAAAGAAGGTTTGAATATGTAGTAAAGCAAGCCCCACCATTTGGGGGTTCTCTGCAAGAGAACGAACAAAGTTCATTGGAGGGGGCCGTAATGATTGATGATTATGCACATCATCCCGAGGAATTAAGAGCATTGTTATCAGGAGCAAAAGAGTTATTCCCTGCTAAAAAATGCACGGTGATATTTCAGCCGCACCTGTACAGTCGCACAAAAGATTTTGCTGATGGCTTTGCAGAAACACTTGACCTGGCAGACGAAGTGATATTGCTGCCGATTTACCCGGCGAGAGAATTACCAATGGAAGGAGTAAATAGCGAAATGATCTTGAGCAAAATGAAAAATAACAATAAACAGGTTTTGCAAAAGGCTGAATTAATTGAATGGATAAAAAATAATAAAATGGAATTATTGATAACAGCAGGTGCAGGAGATATTGATACTTTAGTTGACCCGATAAAAAACTTAATTAACAATAAAGTTGGAG
>JAYUYX010000060.1:0-2625 GCA_043752205.1 Chitinophagaceae bacterium | reverse complement strand
TATAAAATTCTAATGCTGATAAAGTATTGCTTATTGCACTATCGTATTGTTTTAGTTCCTGAAAGGCATAACCCCTGTAATAGGCAAAATAGCCTGCTGCAGATGCCTTTTTGTTGCTGAGTAATATGCCCGTGGCGGTATAGGTAAGTAAAGAATTGAAATCCCTTGACTTAACAGCCGCCTGAATATAAGCTTTCAGCGTATCGATTTTTTCATCCTGCGTCTTTAATTTTTCAAGATTTTGTAAAGGGGATTGTGAGAATGTGGCGAAAGAAATAAAAGTAGCTGATAAAAATACAATCAATTTAAGCATACACTTTTATATTTTCAGTTTAGCAACTAAAGATCGATAGGTTTTGCCAACAGGGATTGTTGCATTTCCGCAAATAATTTTATCGGCATGAAGTTCTTTGATCTTTTTTACAGCCACTGCATAACTGCGGTGCACCCGCAAAAAATTATCGTTTGTAATTTTTTCAAGAAATCCGGTTAGTGTGGCTAAGGTCAGGTAATTTTTCTTTTCAGTTACTATTTTTGTATAGTCCTGCATTGCTTCCAGATAAATAATATCCTGTTGCGGTAGTTTTATCTGGCTATACCCGTCTTTTATTGTTAGTGATTCTTTTTCAAAAAGCACTTCATATAAAATTGCTTTTTGTTTCATTTCCCAATATTCTTCAATTCGCCTGGCAGTATTTAAAAACCTTTCGGCAGTTAACGGCTTTAAAATATAATCAAGTGCAGAAAGTTCAAAGCCTTCCAAAGCAAATTCAGGATGCGAAGTAATAAAAATGGCAATAGGCACTTTTTGCTTTAGCTTTCTCAAAATATCCAAACCGCTTTGTTCAGGCATTTCTATATCCAGAAAGATCAAGTCGGGTTTTACCGCTTCTGCGGCAGCTAATCCTTCGGCAGCGGTGGCAAAGCTGCCACAATGCACAAGAAATGGAAAGGTGGCTGAATATTCCTTTAAAATCAACAGATCTACCGCATTATCATCAATAGCTATATAACGAACAGTAGTTTCCATTCAGTACCGATTAGTATAATCAAATGTAAGTGTTTTACTAAACGCTATGTTAAAAAAATTAAAATGGAAAATTTGATCTTCAAAAAAATCTCTTTTACCCTATAGTTTTTTGAAAAGTCATCGGTTTGTAAAATAAGAACAGGGCTAATTATTGAAACCAACCGTATCAATTAATCGTAAGTAATAGTATTACATCAACAGGTTTCATGTTGGTTGTTTTAAGGGTTAAAGAAATTCCCTCCTGTTCTCAGGAGGGAATTTTAGTTTTAAAAACATAATATATTTTTTAACTATTTCTGTCCATCCAATCCACCTCTTTTTTTGTTGTAAATGCCTGTATAATGGCAATTAGGAACAGCATAGCCGTATTGCCGGCAAGATAAGTAAGGCTGAGGCCATAGTAACCGGTAATATTAGTGTCATACCTGTTGAAAAAATAGATCATGTCAATTACCAATACCACAATACTTACCAGGATACCAACAATGAATATGAATTTGGAAATTACTCTTACCGCTGCAACAGGATGCTTACTTGTTCTTTTAAAAAAGATTACATATACCGCAGAAAGAATAGCTGGCGCAAGTGTAACAACCCCAAAACCAAAACTTATATCTGCAACATTGGATGACACCAGTTTTGAGATACCGTAAAATACAGCAATGATCAACCCAAGCAAAACAGGTACTGCCAGGAACATTAAAAAAATAAGTACGTACAGTTTTGAATATTTAATAAACCGGTCTTCCATTTAATTTATTGCTTATTTAAAATAACTCAGGTTTGTTTTTGGCGAAAGCGTTAACAGGGTCTGGTACATCAGCTTGATCGTCTCTTCAATATCCGATTTATGCAGCATTTCCACGGTGGTGTGCATATACCTCAATGGAATTGATATCAGCACTGAAGGGCAGCCATCATTGGCGTAGGCAAATGAATCTGTATCAGTACCCGTACTGCGGCTTACCGTGTGGTACTGAACAGGTATCTTATTTTTTTGTGCAGTGGCCTGTACAATATCCAACAGTTTATTATGTACTGCTGGCCCATAAGTAAGTGAGGGCCCTTTGCCACAGCTGCATTCGCCCTGTATCATTTTATTGATCATAGGGGTGGTAGTATCATGTGTAACATCAGTAATGATAGCGATATCAGGCTTTATCCTCCGGGCAATCATTTCTGCACCACGCAAACCAATTTCTTCCTGCACCGCATTTACAATGTATAAACCAAAAGGAAGTTTTTTCTTATTCGCCTTCAATAAACGGGTAACTTCTGCAATGATAAAACCACCTATGCGGTTATCGAATGCACGGCCGATCAAATAATCGTAGGCCAGTTCATCATAACCTTCTTCGTAAGTTGCTACAGCACCTATATGAATACCCAGGGCTTCCACTTCTTTCTTATTACGGGCACCGCAATCCAAGAACAGGTTATCTACTTTTGGCTGTGTTTCCTTTGCATCGCTGTTTCCCATACGGGTATGAATGGCCGGCCAGCCGAAGACCGCTTTTACTGCTCCTTTTTTTCCATGAATAAGCACCCGCATAGACGGTGCTATCTGGTGATCAACACCACCGTTGCGTTTCAAA
>JAYUYX010000059.1:0-16182 GCA_043752205.1 Chitinophagaceae bacterium | reverse complement strand
TGTTCTTATACCAAACGATTTGGCCAGGTTTTCAATTGAAGCGTAATGCATAGGCGGCAAAGGTAAAGGAGTAAATGCTTTGCGGAGGTATTGATTTCAGTTTTGAACCGTTATTTTTGAGTAGTTTGCCACAGTGGCCTAAAGTGTAGTAATATTTTGCCTGCGGCAAAATGAGACTGCCACAGAGGCACAGAAACACAGAAGGGAAAACCTTAATTGCATTTTTTCCGTGCTTCTGTGGCAAAATAAAATTCCCGGAGGGAATAAATTAAATGCTGATGAAATTTTCAAGGTTGCTCAAATCAGAATCATACACAAAGGGAACTGCCCTTTCTGTTCTGTTCAACATTATTTCCAAAGGCATTCTTTTCCTGCTAACCATCATCATTGCCCGGTATTTTGGCAGTAATATAAAAACAGACATATATTTTTTTGTTTTTGCCAGCATGCTGCTTTTCTCAAGCTTTATAAATAATATTGATACGGCTGTCCTCATACCAGAATCTATGAGGCTGCGGGAGAAGGAAGGGCCTGCAAAAGCAGCCAGTTTCTTAAATTATTTCCTGTTGATCTATATTGTAATTGGCATCCTGTTCACCATTGCCATGTATTTTTTTGGTACAGTTGTATTTGGTTTTATCTCTAAATTTCCGGAGGCAGATATCATTACTTATAGAAATTATTTCTGGATAGGCTCCTTCTTTTTTATCTTTCATGTGCTCACCAATTACCTCAACAATATTCTTACTTCTTTAAAATTTTTCAGCCTGCCGCTCATCATCAGCAGCATCAAAAGCTGTATCGTTATTGCCTGCATCTTTTTATTAAGGGCCGATTATGATGTACTTGCTATTTTTTTAGCCGGCCTTATCTCTTATGCAGTTAACCTGCTTTTACAATTGTATGTATTGAAAAAATATGCCGGATGGAATTTTGTTTTTAGGCAGGTTGCCGTAAGTAAAAAAATATGGAATAATGTATGGTATGCAGAGCTGGGACAAATTACAACGGTGGTCAGCAGCATGTTTCCGCTGTACCTGTTGAGCGGCTTTGGCAGTGGTATCATCAGCGTAATGAATTATGGAAAAAATATTGCTGATATACCCAATACACTCATCACATCGCAATTTGCCAATGTAAGCGGTGTAAAACTAAATGAACAGGTTGCGCAACAGGATACTGCAGGTATGAATGATACTTTTTTGCGAACAACTAAACTGATGGTGTTTATTTTAGTGCCACTCGGATTTTATTTGTTTGCATTTGCAAAACCTGTCGTTGAACTTTTGTACCAAAGCAGGAATTTTACAGCGGAGGCTGTAATAGAAGCTGCCATGTTTTTAAAGTTACTGGCTGTCACTATTTTCAGTATCGGCATTAATGCCATGGTAACAAGGTTATTCATTTCGGTGCAGGCCATCAGGCAGGCATTTTATTACCAGTTATTCTTCAATATTATTTTAATTGGGGTAATTGCGCTGTGTACAAAATATGCAGGCGCCTATGGTTATCCCTACGCCATCATCATTATTAACCTGCTCAATTTCTTTGGTATGTATTTTATCTGCCGCCGCCTTGTTCCTTACATTAATTATACAGCCCTACTAACCTATGCGGTATTTATTATTTTCATTAATGCAATAATAGCGGCTGCTGTATATTTTGCAGTAACCAGTTTTAGTATGAGTGGACTGCTTCAACTCATATCCGGTTTTTTACTGTATCTTATTATCCTGGTTATCCTTAATAAAAAATATAAATTAAATACAGAGCTGGCACAGCTATTAAAACATGCTGCACAAAAATTTTATTAAACGCTGGGGAATAAAGACCTGCCGGTACATTTTCAGGCAAAAATTCTTGCCGGTAATGGCAGGCCGGTTAAAAGGTTATCGCTGGTCTACCTCCAGCAGCTATGATTATATACTGGGAGAATATGAGGATCCTGCCACGTTGAACAAATTTCTATCCTGGTTAAAACCCGGTACTGTTTTTTATGATATTGGTGCCAATGTGGGTTACCATTCACTAACAGCCAATAGTGTAATACAAAGCGGTACTATATATGCATTTGAACCTATGCCATTGGTAAGAGCGATCTTTGAAGAACATATGCAGCTTAACAGCAAACTCATTATCAACAAAAACATCGTTTTATTGCCCATTGCTGTTTCCAATGAAGAAAAGGAGGTTGAATTTTCTAATGATGAAACGCATAGAGATGGTAATACCTATATCCTGGGATCCTATATATTTAACGGAACCGGGAATAAAATAAAAGTGCCCTGCCAATCCATAGATGGATTGATAGCACAGGGCTATAAAATACCCGACATTATTAAAATTGATGTAGAAGGAGCAGAATATGATGTTTTACTGGGCGCAAAAAAAACATTGGAACGTTATCAGCCACATATTTTATTGGCCACGCACGATTGCCATTTACCGGGTGTGCAGCAAAAATGTGTTGATCTTTTAAAAGAACTGGATTATGAAACAAAACACACGGGTAAGTATCATAAGTATATGGATGGCCTGGATGATTATATTGCAATTCATAAAAGCAAATTGTAGATTTTAAATACATGGACAGCAACAAAAAAATACGGCTCCTCATCATAACACCCACCTTAGCATGCGGCGGCTCAGAAAAATTTGTTTCCATGGTATGCAATCATATCAATACGGAGTTGTTTACCGTTTGCCTGGTTGTAGTTGATAATGCCAAACAATTCTATCCGCTTACCAACCCCGCCATTGAGGTTATCGATCTGCAAAAAGACCGGATTCTTTTTTCATTATCCTCCATTAAAAAAACAGTTAAATTTTTTAAGCCGGATATTATTTTTTCTACCGCCAATCATTTGAATTTATACCTGGCCATTTTCAAGAATCATTTTAATAAGCATATAAAATTCATTGCCCGGGAAGCCAGCATTGTAAGCATTAACAGCCGCCAGGCCAAAATGCCTTTTCTATATAACAGGCTCATCAAATTTTTTTATAATCGTTTTGATCATATCATCTGCCAGTCGGTTTATATGCAGCAGGATTTGGTAAGACATTATAATATACCCCTTGATAAAACAGCCGTAATTTATAATGCAGTGCAGGCGGTAGCAAATCCCCCTGTTGTTGTGACTACTCAAAGCAAAGACCGTGTTTTTAAATTAATAACTGTAGCCAGGCTTAGCCCCGAAAAAGGGATTGAAAGATTGATACATGCTGCAGGCCTGCTATCCATACCCTTTCAATATTTTATTATTGGCGATGGAGATAAAAGAGAAGCATTGCAGCAACTGGTAAATGAGCTGCAGTTAAAGGATAAAATTTTTTTGCTAGGTGAAAAAGCAGATCCATTTGATGGTATGGAGAATGCTGATCTTTTTTTAATGGGCTCTTATTATGAAGGATTTCCCAATGTGTTGCTGGAAGCGGGGGCGCATGGCATACCGGTGATTGCATTTGATGTGCCTGGCGGTATTGCAGAGATCATTACAGAAAATGGGAACGGAATGCTTGTTGAAGATAATGATATCATTGCTTTTGCAGCGGCAGTGAACAGGGCATTGCCAGGAAATTTCAACCATGATGAGATCAAGGAACAAACAAGGTCCCGTTATTCGGTCAATAATATGATGACGCCATTAGAAAAATTGTTTTTGCAGGCAGGCGAAAATAAATAACGGATATTTGCGCTGCTGTAGTACGCTTATTTAAACAGTTGCCAACGACATTATTTTTGGGTTCAGACTTTCAAACTTTTAAGCTGTCAGCCTGAGCCTGTCGAAGGCGGGGTTTTATTTAAGGAACATCGGGTTCGACAGGCTCACCCTGACACCCTTTTATTCACAACGACTGAAGAAAACCAAAAATGAAAACGAATGAATGGCATTAAACCCAAACTGCTGATCTTTATTAATACCTTACAAACGGGCGGAGCAGAGCGTGTGGTTTCGCTGTTGCTTAACCATTTAAAAACCGATTTTGAAATTCACCTGGCATTA
Source organism: Chitinophagaceae bacterium (assembly GCA_043752205.1). Taxonomy (GTDB): domain Bacteria; phylum Bacteroidota; class Bacteroidia; order Chitinophagales; family Chitinophagaceae; genus Ferruginibacter. The sequence continues at coordinate 12,175 of JAYUYX010000059.1, read as the reverse complement.
TACAGCAACTATGTTGATTATACCATTCCTCCCGAGATAAAAGTATTCAACCTGCATCAACCACTGTTGCAGAATAAGGTTATTCGTTTTTTAAAATTGCCGCAGATATCGCTGCAGGTTTACCGCTATTGTAAAAAAAATAATATCAATACTTCTGTTGCCTTTTTATATCGCCCCTGTTATATCAATGCAATTATGAAAAGTTTTTTGGGTTACCGCGGTCGTGTTATCATGTGTGAGGGCACACACCAGACTACCATGCAGGAGAGCCATTCATCTATCTACAGGATGTTCTCCAAGTTTATGGTAATGTATTCTTATAAACGGGCCCACCTTATCCTGGCAAACTCCTATGCCATACAAACCGACCTGATTGAAAATTTTAAAATAAAAACTCCTGTAAGGGTAATTTATAATCCTGTTGATCTGCAACTGATAAAATTAAATGCTGCAGCAGATCCTGATTTCAACTTTGAGAAAGATGTTTTTCATTTTATTACGGTGGGCAATTTGCGCAAAGAGAAGAACCAGCTTTTATTGATACAGGCTTTTTTTATTTTAAAGAGCCTGCCTTGTAAACTGTTGATCGTGGGTGCGGGTGTAATGGAAGATGTGCTGAAACAAAAAGTGCGTGACCTTGGACTGATGGAAAAAGTGATCTTTTGTGGTTTTGACAAAAACCCGTTCAAATATGTACAGCGCAGTGATTGCTTTGTATTAAGTTCTGATGTGGAAGGCTTTCCCAATGTGCTGATAGAGGCACTTGCCTGTGGCAGACCCGTAATCTCAACAGATTGCAGCAGCGGCCCAAGGGAACTGCTTGCTCCAGATACAAACCTTCACCACCGGGCTATTAATAATTATGAGATTGGCGAATACGGAATATTAACCCCGGTTAGAGATGTGATATCACTCGCCAACGCCATGCGAAAAATGTATGAAGATGCAGCGCTGCGTAGCCAGTTTGCCGCAAAAGCAGCAAAAAGAGCCGAACAGTTTGATGTGAATGAGATCAAGCAATATTTTCATGTTGCATTTACGGGACTGTAGTTGAGGTGTTGGAAGTTTAGATGGTTTAGAAAGTTTAGAGACCCTCTAAACTTCCCTAAACGTTCTAAACCTCCCTAAACATTTGTCCTCATTCAAATTATGTCTATTTTTGCAGCGCAAAAGCAATTACTTACATGCATACAATTCTATTAACAGGCGGCGCTGGTTTTATAGGCTCTCATTTAACCCGGCTATTTGTACATAAATATCCTGATTACACGATCGTTAACCTTGATAAACTTACGTACGCAGGCAACCTCGAAAATTTGAGGGATATTGAACATGAGCCCAATTATCATTTTGTAAAAGGCGATATAACAGATCTTGATCTTTTGCGAAAATTATTTGCTGAGCATCATTTCACAGCTGTGTTACATTGTGCTGCCGAAAGCCATGTGGACAGGTCAATCACCGACCCGCTGGCATTTATAACCACTAATGTGTTAGGTACTGCATCATTATTGCAGGCCGCCAGGGAAGCCTGGTCGGGCAATATGGAGAATAAGGTATTTTATCATATTTCAACAGACGAAGTGTATGGTTCCCTGGGCGAAGTAGGTTTTTTTACTGAAGAAACAGCATATGATCCCCGCAGCCCATATTCTGCTTCTAAAGCTTCATCCGATCATATTGTGAGGGCATTTTACCATACTTATAAAATGCCGGTAAAGATCAGTAACTGTAGTAATAATTACGGTCCTTATCATTTTCCCGAAAAGCTGATACCGCTTTGTATTCACAATATCATCCACAACAAACCACTTCCCATTTATGGTAAAGGAGAAAATGTAAGGGATTGGTTGTATGTTGAGGATCATGTACGTGCTATTGATGTGGTTTTTCATACCGGCAAAATTGGCGAAACGTATAATATTGGCGGCCACAACGAATGGACAAATATTAACCTGGTAAAAGAATTGTGCAGGCAGATGGATGAAAAACTGGGCAGGGAAACAGGGGCATCTGAAAAATTGATCACCTATGTTACAGACCGGGCCGGGCATGACCTGCGATATGCAATTGATGCAACTAAATTAAAAAATGAGCTGGGGTGGATGCCCTCCTTGCAGTTTGAAGAAGGGATTAGTAAAACAATAGACTGGTATCTTGCAAATACGGAGTGGTTGGAACATGTAACCAGCGGGGATTATATAGAGTATTATGAAAAACAGTACGAGGGGGAAGGTTAGGAGGTTTAGCCGAAAACAGGTTTAGAAGGATTAGGGATGTTTAGAAAGTTTAGTAGGAAAATGCTAAACTAAACCTCCCTAAACTTCCCTAAGCCATCTAAACTTTCGAATTTTTTTTATTAGTTTAGTGAGCTAAATTACCCCTTATGAAAGTTTACTCCTTTGAGAAATTGGAATGCTGGCAGCGTGCAAGAGAGTTAGCGGTTTGGGTTTATAAGCTTACACAACAATTTCCAGGTGAAGAAAAATTCGGTATTGTATCACAGATGCGTAGGTCAGCTATTTCAATTGCTTCTAACCTGGCTGAAGGATCTTCCCGTAAAACCCAAAAGGATAAAAATCATTTCAGCACAATGGCATACAGCAGTACTGTAGAATTATTGAATGATATAATTATTGCTAAAGACCTAAAATTTATCTCAGAGACATTATATATGGAAGGAAGAGAGAAAATAGAATACCAGACTTTTTTAATTTCTAAACTTCGGGCTACCCAGTTGGAGGCGTCTAAACCATCTAAACTATCTAAACCTACCTAAACAAATAAACTATGAAAGGAATTATTCTGGCAGGCGGCTCAGGTACAAGGTTATATCCCATCACAAAGGGTATCAGCAAACAACTGATGCCAGTGTATGATAAGCCGATGATCTATTATCCATTAAGTACTTTAATGCTTGCAGGAATAAAAGAGATTCTGATAATTACAACACCCGAAGATCAGGAGCAATTTAAAAGATTGCTGGGAGATGGAAGTCAATGGGGTTGTGCAATATCTTATGCAAAGCAGGAAGTACCCAATGGACTGGCGCAAGCTTTCGTGATTGGGGAAGAATTTATTGGTAAAGACAGCGTAGCATTGATCCTGGGCGACAATATTTTTTATGGAGGCGGGTTCAATAAAATTTTACAAGAAAGCGTAGACCCGGATGGGGCAGTGATTTTTGCATACCCCGTAAGTGACCCGGAGCGGTATGGGGTTGTGGAATTTGATACCCAATTTAACGCATTGAGTATTGAAGAGAAGCCCCAGGTTCCAAAAAGTGATTATGCAGTTCCTGGGTTATATTTTTATGATAATGCGGTTGTGGAAATAGCTAAGACCATAGCACCGAGTGCCCGTGGTGAATACGAGATAACAACAGTTAATGATCATTACCTGCAGCAAAAAAAATTAAAAGTTTCTGTTCTGGGGCGTGGGTTTGCCTGGTTAGATACAGGGACCTTTGAAAGCCTGGGCGATGCAGCGGAATATGTACGGGTAATTGAAAAAAGGCAGGGATTAAAGATTGGCTGTCCGGAAGAGATTGCCTGGCGCATGGGCTTTATAACAAAGGAAGACCTATTGAAACTTGCAAAGGACCTGGAGAAAAGCGGCTATGGTGAGTATTTAAAAAAGATCGCCCGATAAATCAGCGCATCAACATATGAAAAAAGCATTTATTACAGGCATAACCGGGCAGGACGGATCTTACTTAGCCGAATTACTTTTGGAAAAAGGCTACGAAGTGCATGGTATGTTGCGTAGAACAAGCTTATTCAATACAGAAAGAATTGACCCAATACTTCCTCATTTACACATGCATTATGGCGATGTTACTGACAGCGCCAATATCAATCACCTGGTATCAGATCTCAAACCAGATGAGATCTACAACCTGGCTGCACAAAGCCATGTAAAAGTTTCTTTTGAAGTACCCGAATACACCGCACAGGTTGATGCAGTTGGTACGTTAAGGATGCTTGATGCGATGCGTATTCATTGCCCTGGCTCAAAATTTTATCAGGCTTCCACATCGGAATTGTTTGGAAAAGTTACAGAAGTGCCTCAATCGGAGACCACAGCATTTTATCCACGTAGTCCCTATGGCGTTGCAAAAATTTACGGGTTCTGGATCGTAAAGAATTACAGGGAAGCGTATAATTTATTTGCCTGCAATGGAATCCTTTTCAACCATGAAAGTGAGCGCCGGGGACAAACATTTGTTACCCGTAAGATAACTATCAGCCTTTGTGAGGTTGCAGCAGGAAATCAAAAAACAATTAAACTCGGCAATTTAAATTCCAAAAGAGATTGGGGCTATGCACCCGAATATGCCGAAGGCATGTGGCGCATGCTGCAACAAGATGAACCGGAAGACTTTGTACTGGCAACCGGTAAAACATACACCATCAGGGAGTTTGCAGAGAAGGCAGCACGCTACGTGGGATATGAACTGGAGTGGCAGGGTGAAGGTTTAGAAGAAAAAGGAATTGATAAAAAGACTGGTAAAATAATCATTGAGATAGATCCTAAGTATTTCAGGCCGGCAGAAGTTGAACTGCTTATCGGCGATGCAAGCAAGGCAAAGGCAAAACTTGGCTGGGAAGCAAAAGTGGGTATTGATGAACTGGTTAAAGTGATGATGGAAAGTGAGAAAAAGCGGTACAGTTTATAAAAATTTGATCATAGCTAAATCATAATAATGCATTCAGAGATCAGTGCATGCCGTATCTGCGGCAGCAGTAATTTAAACCTGGTGCTTTCGCTGGGCGAACAACACCTAACAGGGGTATTCCCTAAAAGTACCAGTGAAGAAGTGAGCAAAGGCCCGCTGGATATGGTTTGGTGTGGCGGTTGCGGCTTGCTCCAGATGAAACAATCATACAGCCTTGATGAGATGTATGGCGATAATTATGGCTACCGCTCAGGCTTAAATGCATCCATGGTGAGGCATCTTACCAATAAAATACATACCCTGGAGCGTATGGTTACGCTCAATGCGAATGACCTGGTAATTGATATCGGGAGTAATGATGCTACTTCCTTAAAAGCATATACAAGTAAATGCCGCAAGGTTGGTATTGACCCTACAGGCACCAAGTTCAAAGAATATTATACTGATGATATTTCTTTGATACCAACTTTCTTTTCGGCCGATGCATTTAAAAAAGATTTTGCAAATGATAAGGCAAGGATCATTACATCAATTGCTATGTTCTACGATCTGGAAAGCCCTGCAGCATTTGTAAAAGATATAGAAGCCTGCCTGGCAGATGATGGTATCTGGCATTTTGAACAAAGTTATATGCCCAGCATGCTGCGTACCAATTCGTACGATACTATCTGTCATGAGCACCTGGAATTTTATTCATTGAAAGTAGTTAAGCATGTACTGGAATTCTGCGGCATGCGTATTATAGATGTGCAGATGAATGATATCAACGGCGGCAGCTTTGCTGTAACAGCCTGTAAAAAAAATGCAGTGCATATTTCCAACAATGCTGTTATCAACTGGTTGCTGCAACAGGAACAGGAAATGGGGCTGGATACAGCAGCGCCTTATGAAGCTTTTAAAGAACGTGTGTTCAGACAGCGCAAAAATTTAGTTGCTTTAATTGATGCATTGGTAGCCGATGGTAAAAAAGTATTTGGGTACGGAGCATCTACAAAGGGAAATGTATTGCTGCAGTTTTGTGAATTTACCACTGAGCAGATTCCTTTTATTGCGGAAGTAAATGAACAGAAATTCGGTGCTTTTACACCGGGCACCCTTATACCAATCATCTCTGAAAACGAAGCCAAAGCATTAAAGCCTGATTATTTTTTAGTGCTGCCATGGCATTTTAAAAATTCTATTTTAGAAAGAGAAAGGGAATATATTGAGCAAGGAGGCAAATTTATTTTTCCCTTGCCGGAGATCGAGATCGTATAATGTTATACCATGAAAGCAATAATTTTTGGCATTAATGGGCAGGATGGTTTTTACCTTAATAAATTATTAGTAAGTGAAGGCATCGAAGTTATTGGCGTTTCCCGCTCTGGCGAAAAACATATTACCGGCGATGTAAAAGACGCCGGGTTTGTAAAGAATCTAATAACAGGGCTTCAGCCAGATTATGTTTTTCACCTGGCGGCCAATTCTTCCACCAGGCACGAGGCCTTGTATGAAAACCACGAAACTATCAGTACGGGCACATTCAATATACTGGAAGCCGTATATCAATCCAGCAGGCATACAAAAGTATTCTTATCGGGCAGTGCTGTACAATTTGAAAATACAGGGTTACCTATCAATGAGCAAACTGCATTTACTGCTTCAAGTCCATATGCTGTAAGCCGTATTCAGTCTGTATATGCAGGCAGGTATTACCGGAGCCTGGGTGTACAGGTATATGTTGGCTCCTTTTTTCACCACGATAGCCCATTGCGTACTGAGCGGCACATCAACCAGAAAATTGCAATGGCGGTTAAGCGGATAGCTGCCGGAAGTACCGAAAAAATAGCCATAGGGAACATGCACGTACAAAAGGAATTCAATTTTGCAGGAGATATGATGCAGGCTGTTTGGATACTTATAAACCAGGATGCTGTACATGAAGTGGTGATCGGATGTGGTAAAGCGCATCCAATATCCGACTGGATAGCACGCTGTTTTAAACCGACAGGTAAAGACTGGCATGATTTTGTAATAACTGAGAAAGATTTTATTCCTGAGTATAATATTTTAGTTTCTGATCCTGTACTCATCAAAAGCTTAGGCTGGCAACCCGTATATGATATTGAGCAATTGGCTGCTTTAATGCTTAAAGACAGTTAACCACCAAAGATATTAGCGGTAAAACAAAATATAATAGAGAAATTTGCGTCAACCCCTGGTCAATTAAACACAACCGGTAAAATAACGTGCATGAATTTTTTTGTACATCCCACTTCTGTTATCGATGATAATTGCCAGATAGGTGAAGGCACTAAGATCTGGCATTTCTCACATATCATGTCTGGCGCAGTTATTGGTAATAACTGCAACCTGGGGCAAAATGTAGTAGTATCGCCTAATGTGGTGCTGGGTAATAATGTACGGGTACAAAATAATGTAAGTATTTACGAAGGGGTTATTTGTGAAGATGATGTTTTTCTGGGGCCGGGAGCGGTTTTAACCAATGTTATCAACCCCCGCAGTGCAATAAGCCGTAAACATGAATTTAAAACCACGCGTATAAAAAAAGGGGCAACAATAGGCGCCAATGCCACCATTGTTTGTGGTAATACCATTAATGAATATGCATTTATCGGTGCCGGCGCTGTGGTAACGAAAGATGTTCCTGCTTATGCTTTAATAGTGGGAAACCCCGGCAGGCAAACAGGCTGGATGAGCGAATTTGGTAAAAAGTTGAACTTTGATGAAACCGGGAAAGCAATCTGTACAGAAAGTGGCATCCAATACCAGGTTAATAATCAAGTAGTTACCAAATTATGATCCTGTAATCCAATCTTTTTTTCTCCTCACACAACTATTTTATCAAAACTGTAGTCTTAGATAATAAACTATTTATCTTTGAGTAGTTTATTTACTCGTTATTAGATGATCGAAGCGCTTATTTCTTCCAAAACACGTATAAAGTTACTACTTAAGTTCTTTTTGAACAGCAGTACCAGGGCGTATTTACGTGGACTGGAGGAAGAGTTTGGAGAAAGCACCAATGCCATCAGGCTGGAGCTGAACAAGCTGGAGAAAGCTGGTATGGTAAGCAGCGATGTGCAGGGCAATAAAAAATATTTTACTGCAAATGTTAAGCACCCGCTGTTTTTTGACCTGCACAGCATCATCAAAAAATATGTGGGTATTGATACCATTATTGAGAACGTGATATCCCAGCTTGGTGAAGTGGACAGGGTTTATTTAACCGGGGAGTTTGCCAAAGGAAATGATACCAACATGATTGACCTGGAGCTGGTGGGAATTGTAAATACCAATTACCTCACCGGGCTAATTGAAAAAGCCGAACCACTGGTAAAAAGAAAGATACGGTATGTGATCTATTCGCCGGAGGAATTTGCAGAATTGAAAGAAGCGAAAAACGTAAATGAAAAATTGTTGATCTGGAGCAAATGATCATTAATATTTTTTAGAAATAATAAATTAAGTAAGATGTCTAAAAAACCATACATCATAGAATTTCCCAAAATTGGTAATTCACAACTTGGATATATTTCAGTAGCAGAAAATGACAACCTGCCTTTTGAGGTAAAGCGAATTTACTGGACATATTTTACACCAGAGAGTGTTGAAAGAGGCGGCCATTCTCATTATGACCTGGAACAGGTATTGGTAGCTATGGCGGGAAAGATCGTACTTACTGTTGAAACCTTGGATGGAGCCATTAAGGAATTTGTACTTGAAAACCCTAACCAGGGTCTATACATTCCTAAGAATACCTGGAGAACAATGAAATATACTCACAATGCGGTACAGATGTGTATTGCCAGCAGTGTATATGATGAGAAGGATTATATCAGGGATTATTCAGAGTTTAAAAAACTAAGTAATAAAACGACTTCGTAAAAAATTTGAAACCTAGCATCTTTAGCAGCTAAAATATTTATTTAAGAAATGATAATTTGTATTGCAGGTAAAAACGAGATCGCTGTTAGGGGACTGCAGTATATTTTAAATAATATACCTCCCAATACTCAGGTATTCGGTATTTTAAATAAAAATGATGATGGAATTAATAGCTGGCAGCCTTCTTTCAAATACGCCTGTATAAAAAATAATGTACCCATTGTTTCATTAGAGGCATGTTATGCATTAAAAGATATGATCTTCATATCACTTGAGTTTGACCGTATCATTAAACCTGAAAATTTTTTATCAGAAAAACTCTTTAATATTCATTTTTCATTATTGCCGGCTTATAAGGGTATGTATACTTCTATTTTACCCATTCTGAATGGTGAGAAATATACCGGAGTAACCCTGCACAAAATAGACCATGGAATAGATACCGGTAATATTATAAAGCAACAGAAAATTCCAATTGAAAGTACATTAAATTCAAGGCAGCTCTATGACCTGTATAATCATTACGCATTTGAATTATTAGTTGAAAATTTTAGTGACCTGATCAATAATAAGTATACTGATATTGAGCAGCCTTCAGCAGGCTCTACTTATTATTCAAAAAAAGCAATAAATTTTGAAAACGTCTTTATAGACTGTAATACCACTGCCTGGCAGTTACATAACCAGGTAAGGGCATTTGCATTTAGGGATTACCAGCTACCCGAAATTTCCGGGGCAAGGATATATAAAAGCGAGATCCTGGGAGCCCGGTCTGTCAATAAGCCGGGCACTGTTATTCAAAAAACAGATGTCTATGTGCAGATCGCTGCTATTGATTACCAGGTAAAACTTTTTTATGACCGGCAGGCCGAGTTGTTTAATGCCGCTGAAGCCGGCGATATGGAAACCATCAGTTCTATCAAAGAATCGGGGTATGATATTAAAGTAAAAAACAAAATTGGGTGGGATATATTTATAATTGCCTGTTACCATAATCACGGGCATTTGGTAAATTATTTATTAGATGCCGGGTTTGATGTTAATTCAACAAATTATAAAGGGACCACGGCCTTTATGTATGCCCAATCAGCTGCGGCTGGATTAGGAAACACATCCATCTTAGACCTGTTGATCAAAAGAAATGCTGATCTGAATTTAAGAGATGACAAAGGTTTAACAGTTCTTGAGTATGCTCAGTTAAATGGATCAAAGGAAATTGTTACATACTTAAGCCAATACAGAATTCATTAAGAAACAATAAGCGTAAGAAGCAGATCTTAAATTAAAAATGATGATAGATTTTCTAAATATCAAGGCAATAAATAACCGGGAGAAAAAGGCATTAATGGAAGCCTTTGAGACCGTACTGGAATCGGGCTGGTTTATTTTAGGAGAACAGGTAAAGCAATTTGAAGAAGCATTTGCAGCATATTGTGGCACCACACATTGTATAGGTGTGGCTAATGGCCTGGATGCACTTATTCTTATCCTTGAAGGATACAAAGAAATGGGTTTTATGAAAGCAGGTGATGAAGTGATTGTTCCTTCCAATACCTATATTGCCAGTATACTGGCAATATCAAAAGCCGGGCTTACACCTATTTTAGCCGAGCCCGATATCAAAACATATTTAATAGACCCGGCTGCCATTGAAGAAAAGATAAGCAGTAAAACCAGAGCCATCATGCCCGTTCACCTGTATGGGCAGTTGTGTGATATGGATGCCATCAACAGCATAGCCAAAAAACACAACCTGAAAGTAATTGAGGATAGTGCGCAATCACAGGGCGCTATCTATAAAGGTAAAAGATCGGGCAATCTTGGCGATGCCAGCGGCTTTAGTTTTTACCCCGGTAAAAACCTGGGTGCCCTGGGCGATGCCGGCGCAATAACTACAAATGATGATGAATTGGCAACCGTTATAAAAGCATTGCGTAATTATGGCTCTCATATAAAATACCAGAATTTATACCTGGGCCTAAACAGCCGCCTGGATGAACTGCAGGCATCATTCCTTACTGTTAAACTTAAATGCCTGGATGCCGATAATAAACACCGGCGTACTGTTGCTGCCTATTATATAAACATAATCCATAACAAACATATTGTACTTCCGGTAAATAAAGAGGTTGCTGTTACTGACCTGCTAAGTCATGTATGGCATGTATTTACCATACGCACTGCTGACCGGGACAGATTCCAGCAATACCTTTCAGCAAACGGGATACAAACGGTGATCCATTATCCCGTTCCTCCACATAAACAACCGGCATATAAAGCATGGAATGAGCTTACGTATCCCGTTTCTGAAAAAATTCATCATGAAATAATATCTCTGCCTATCAGCCCTGTAATGGAACCGGTTGAATATGAACAAGTAGTTAAAGTTGTAAATAATTACCAGCCTTGAACCTAATTAAAACCAGTTTTTATGCTTCTATAGCAACAGTGGTAACTTTTATCAGTGGATTTATAGTTACTAAATTTGTTGCTGTAAAAATAGGGCCATCCGGAATTGCTTATGTGGGGCAGTTTACGAATACTGTTGCCATACTCACCATGATAGCTACTGGTGCCATAACTACCGGTGTTGTAAAGTATTTGGCCGGATATCAAAATGATAGAGAAAAGCAGGCTTCAGTTATTGCCACTGCTTTAAAAATAATATTGATTTGTTCTTTTATTGTCTCCTTATTTGTAATTATTGCTAGTAATTATCTTTCTAATTCCGCTTTTCGTACAAGAGAATTTTGGCCGGTATTTGTTTTGTATGGTATTTTCTTAACTATATTATCTTTAAATACTCTTTTTGTCTCAATCTTTAATGGGCTCAAACAAATAAAGAAACTAACTATTATTAATATAACGGGTTCTTTAGCGGGGATTATATTTACGATTACATTTGCTAATTTTCTAGGTGTAACCGGTGTATTAATTGCCAGTAATTTTACAGCCCTTATAGTATTTATTTTAAACCTTTGGTTTTTAAAAGATTTTAAGGGATTTCAATGGAAACCTGACTTCAGAATATGGGATAAAAAGCTGGTGCAGCTTTTATTTGCATTTACCTTAATGACCATGACAAGCGGATTATTAACACCTTTTACGCAATTGATGATAAGGGGTAGGATTATTGAGAATTTTTCTGTAGCAGAAGCAGGCTATTGGCAGGCTGTAACCCGTATTTCTGATTATTATTTAGGATTTATTACTACAGTTTTGAGCATATATTATTTACCCAGATTATCTGAAATTAATGAAAAGCAGGAATTGCGAAAAGAGATATTTAAAGGTTATAAGCTTATTTTACCCGCGGTGGGCATTATGGCAATGGTAATATGGCTTTTGAGAAGCCTTATTGTACATATATTATTTACGCCCGAATTTATGCCTATGCTCCCTTTATTTAAGTACCAGCTATTAGGCGATTTTTTTAAAATAGGAAGTTGGTTGGTTAGTTTTATAATGGTATCAAAAGCGTTGACCAAAGTTTTTATTATGAGTGAAATAGGTTTTAGTGTTACACAAATTGCTTTAAGTTATTATTTTATAGGCCATTTTGGGATTATTGGTGCTACCTATGCATTTTGTATAAACTATGCTGCATAT
>JAYUYX010000058.1:0-34975 GCA_043752205.1 Chitinophagaceae bacterium | reverse complement strand
GCATCACCTGATGCAGATGGATTGTTGCAGGCTGCAATAAAAACGGCAGCCGCCAGTAAAGCTGTTTTGAAAACATTTTTCATGATGTAAATTTTAAAAGTTTAAAAAAATTGGTCTGTATCTATCTAAAAAAAGTTTGAATTTTTTGGTATTTGAGAAATAAGTTTTGGTATAGATAGGATGTAAAATTTTCAGTTTGTCTGTTAATGCCTCTGTGTTTTAAGTATCGCCTCCCGGTGAATAATTGAAGTTGGAAGGTAAAGAAAAAAAAGATATGTGAGCAAGCCACAGCACTCGCCGTCAATTAACAAAAGGTTTTTATTTTAATGATTACGTATCACTCCTTGTTTCTCAGGCGAGTCCTGCATGCCTTCTCACACAAGCCATGGCAGAGACTCGCCTGAAAATCAAGAGGGCCGGTTTAGTCCAATGTTCTTAAATAATAAAGATCCCGTTTAGTTTTAAACCGAACGGGATCTTTTATATGGTAACTTTTAAAAAATTAATTATCCAATATCTTAACCTCAGTTCTCCTGTTTTGTGCCCTGCCCTCTTCAGTTTTATTGCTGCTAACAGGTACTGTAAGTCCATATCCCTTCGCCGTAACCCTGTTGGCATCAATACCTTTAGCAAGCAGGTAATTTCTTACCGTATTTGCCCGGGCATCTGATAGAATGAGATTGCTTTTAGGTGAGCCTACATTATCGGTATGGCCCTGCAGTTCTATACGTTCATCATCTTTACGGTTAAGGTAAGCAACCAGTTCATCCAGTACTTTGTAAGAGTCTTCTTCCAGATCTGCCTTGCCGGTTTCAAAATTACAATCTTCCAATACAAAACTTTTTGCAGGTAAAAATTGTATATCTACTTTAAAAGGATTTTTATAATAAGCCTTTCCCTGCAAAGCTGGAATATCTAAAACAATATAACTGGTTGAATCCTTAAAACCGAGGATGAATATCTCGTACTTATCACCTGCCGGCAGGCGTGTTATAAATTTACCCGTGGTATCTGTAAGGCCCTGGTACTCCCGCCCATTTAAATTACTTCTAAAAATAACAATTTCACGGGACAGAATATTACCCTTAAAATCGGTCATGCTTACATTAACGGGAGCATCTTTTGGTATGGCAGCATCTTGTACTGTGCCGCCCTGGCAAAAGGCGATTAAAGGCATTAAAAAAACAATGAGGCCGCCGAGTATTTTTTGCTTCATTACAAAGTGGGTTTAAGGTTTTAAAGATAAATATTTAAAAACAACTTTGCTTTTTTCAATTATTGTGCCGCCATTAAAATTTTTTGTTAAGCGTTTGTAAAGGGCTATGTACTTTGATATCCTGTTAACAATTTGCCGTCAGTTTGTACTGAGCTTGACGATGTATTGTCGAAGACGGGTTTATTCAAATACACCGGGTTCGACAAGCTCACCCTGACACCCTTATATAATTCTGACTTTTGTCATGTGCAAAGAGCTTATTTGCGAATGCAAAAATTGCTTACTCAACCTGGCATCTTTTTAAACTTATAAATTACCCAAAGCACTACAACCTTTGCTGAAGTTTAACAACCATTTCTTCTTTCCAGCTTGTAAAATCGCCTGCAATGATGTGCTGCCTGGCCTGCTCTACCAGCCAAAGGTAAAAAGCCAGGTTATGTACACTGGCAATGGTGAGCCCCAAAAACTCTTTGGATTTCATCAGGTGGCGTAAGTAGGCTTTGCTATAATAATTGCTCATGGGGCAATCAATACCATCATCAATTACCGAAAAATCTTTTTCCCATTTTTTGTTATCAATATTAATTACACCATTGCTGGTAAATAACATGGCATTGCGGCCGTTACGGGTGGGCATAACACAATCAAACATATCTATACCCAGGGCAATGCTTTCTAAAATATTCCAGGGTGTACCAACCCCCATTAAATAACGGGGCTTTTGTTCCGGTAAAATATCGCAGCACAATGCTGTAAACTCATACATCATTTCCATTGGCTCACCAACGCTTAAACCGCCAATGGCATTACCCGTTGCATTCTTAGAAGCAATAAATTTTGCCGAAGCCGTACGCAGGTCTTTATAAGTACTGCCCTGCACAATGGGAAATAAATTTTGAGTGTAGCCATATTTATCGGGTGTAGATTCAAACCTTTTAAAACACCTATCCAGCCAGCGATGCGTAAGTTCCATACTGTTCTTTGCATAGGTATAATCGCTGGGGTATGGCGGGCATTCGTCAAAAGCCATGATAATATCGCCTCCAATAATTCTTTGCACATCCATTACACTTTCGGGCGTAAACAAATGTTTGCTGCCATCGATATGGCTTTGAAACAAAGCGCCCTCTTCTGTAAGTTTGCGGTTATTAGCCAGCGAAAAAACCTGGTAACCGCCGCTATCGGTTAAAATGGGTTTATGCCAACCATTAAATTTATGCAGGCCACCTGCAGCTTCCAGAATATCTAAACCCGGGCGCAGGCATAAATGATAAGTATTGCCCAGTATGATCTGTGCTTTTACTTCATCATGCAGTTGCTGCTGCGTTACTGCTTTTACACTACCCACCGTACCTACAGGCATAAAAATGGGCGTTAGCATATCACCATGATCGGTAGATATTTTACCGGCCCTTGCTTTAGAGTTGGTATCGGTATGTTGCAGATCAAATTGTAATGCTGGCATTAATTTGTTTAGTGTTTAGTATTTGTTTTTGACTTTTTACTTTTTACTTTTTACTTACTCCCATTCCTTATTTTTGCTGCATGAATTTTACCCAGATCGGTCAAATGCTTTTTTATGCATTTTGCCTGGTAACCCTTGTACAGCTTTTTTATTACCTGTTTTTTTTTATAAGACTGGCTGTTTACAAACCAAAACCTAAAGCTGTATCGCAAACTCACCCGGTATCAGTAATTATCTGTGCCCGTGATGAGGCCGCAAATTTAGCAAAAAATCTTCCGGGAGCCTTGGTTCAGGAATACCGTACCACGCATGAGGTGATTGTGGTAGATGATAACTCTTTTGATGACAGTAAATACCTGCTGGAAGAATACCAGAAAACATACCGGCAATTACAGGTTGTATTATTAAAGCAGGAAGCTAAAATGATACCCGGCAAAAAATTTCCGCTGAGCATTGGCATTAAAACGGCTAAGCATGAAATTGTTTTACTTACAGATGCCGATTGTGTGCCCGCAAGTGAATTCTGGATTGATAAAATGCAGCAAGCCTTTGATGATAAAACAGAGATTGTTTTAGGCTACGGTGCATACCATAAAAAAAAGGGGCTGTTGAATAAGATCATCCGCTGGGAAACTTTTCATACGGCACTACAATATTTTTCTTATGCGCTGGCAGGTAAACCCTACATGGGTGTAGGCCGCAACCTGAGTTATAAAAAAACTATTTTTTACAGGCATAAAGGTTTCTCCGCCCATAACAATATACCAAGCGGCGATGATGACCTGTTCATTAATATGGCCGCCACCAAAATAAATACAAAGATCAATATTGATAAAGATGCTTTTACCTTAAGCGAACCACCAAGATCATGGGGGGCGTGGGTACGGCAAAAGAACAGGCATTACAGCACGGGTAAATTTTATAAGCCGGTACATAAATTTTTATTGGGCTTATATACATTTAGTCATTTTATGTTTTACCCACTGTTGGCCGTATCGCTAATCATGTATAATTGGCAACTGGCTTTGATCGTTTTTGGTATTCGTTTTTTGGTACAGGGGGTTGTGTTGTACCCCTGCATGAAAAAATTAAATGAGCAGGCCATGTATCCCTGGTTTTTGTTTATTGATATCTGGATGTTTTTTTATTACCTGATATTTGCAGCATCAATATTTAAGAAGCCGCCCAGGGTTTGGAAGTAGAAAAATTTACAAATTATAAAAGCTGTCAGCCTGAGCTTGTCGAAGGCGGGGAAATAATTATAGCAAAAATGGCTTCGACAAGCTCAGCCTGACAACCCTATTTATTTTTAATTTTTATGGAACTACTACAAAAATATTTTACAGATTTTTCAGCAAAGCAGATAGAGCAATTTGCTGCACTTAAAGACCTGTACATAGATTGGAATGCAAAGATCAATGTGATCTCCCGTAAGGATATGGATAATTTTTATGAGCATCATGTTTTACATTCATTGGCCATTGCTGCAAAATTTGAATTTACAAAAGATATGCAGGTGATGGACCTTGGATGTGGTGGTGGCTTTCCCGGAATACCACTGGCAATTTGGTTTCCTGAAACTAATTTTCATTTAGTAGATAGTATTAACAAAAAACTAAAAGTAGTTGCTGAAATATCTGCAGCAATAGGTTTACAAAATCTTACTACGCAACATACCCGTGCCGAGGATATTAAGAACCGGAAATTTGATGTGGTCATTTCAAGAGCAGTAGCTCCTCTAAAAGACCTGTGGCATTGGAGTAAGCCGCTTATTCAAAAAAACAAGATCAGCCTTGCAGGTGTTCCCAATGGTTTAATTTGCCTAAAAGGAGGTGATTTGACAACCGAGATATTTGAAAGCGGCTGCAAGCCACGGGTTTGGGAGATTGAGAAAATATTTCCACTTGAGTTTTTTACAGATAAATACCTTTTATATATTCCTGTCAGGTAATATATATTACCCCTTTGAGGTATTGTTTGATTGCATTAATTGTTTCATTTTTGTACAATGAATAAATCTGTAGCAATTGTTGAGGACAATAATGATATCCGCCAGGCTTTAGAGCAAATTATTGAAACCTCTGAAGATTTTACTTTGGCAGGCTCCTGTGTAACCGGTGAAGAAGCGCTGATAAGATTACCAATACTGAATCCTACTGTGGTATTAATGGATATTGGTTTAGGGGATGGCATAAACGGAATAGAAGTAGTAAGGGAATTGAAAGAAAGTCATCCGGAAATGTTATTTATGATGTGCACCATCTATGATGAAGATGAAAAGATATTTGAAGCTTTAAGATCTGGTGCCAGTGGGTATATTTTAAAAAAGACCCAACCTGTAAAACTACTGGAAGGTATTACAGAATTAATTCAGGGCGGCGCTCCTATGAGCAGCCAGATTGCCAGTAAAGTGGTGGCTGCTTTTCAAAATAAATCAATAACCGCTACAGCAGGTTCATCATTGGATGCATTATCTAAAAGAGAAAATGAAATATTGGAAATGCTTTCAACCGGCATGTTATACAAGGAAATTTCAGAAAAAATGACCATAAGCTCCGAGACTGTACGTAAACACGTATATCATATTTATGAAAAGCTACACGTTACCAACAGGGTTGAAGCTGTAAATAAATATTTTGGTAGATAAAGAAATAACAGCAAGCACAATAAGTAAAAGCCCGAAATTTTTCGGGCTTTATCATTTTAAAGATTTCCAGAGCCAGATATCTGTTTGTGGCGTATTGCCTATGGGAAAATCATGGGTATGCCCCGAAATTTTAAAACCATACTTTTCATAAAACTTCTGTGCCCGTAGATTGTGCTCCCAAACGCCAAGCCATACTACTTCATATGTATGCTCAGCTGCAAATTCTAAAAAGAAATCCATGAGTTTTTGGGCAATACCCTTGCCATGAAGGTCCTTCAGTACATAAATCCGTTTTAGTTCAAGTGCCTTCCATTTATTTATGAAGGGAAAATGCCGGTAGTCTTCTTTAAATTGTAAATAAGCAAGAGGCTCTCCATTGGCTTCAGCAAAAAAACAAAAAGTTTCCGGATCCTGTATTTCTTTGCCCAGTGTTTCTTCATTATAAAACTGATTTAAGAAGTCCTGCATATCTTCTTCGGTACAGGTACCGGTGAATGTATCATAAAAAGTTTGCCTTGCAATTACTGACAAAACGGGAACATCATCACCGGTAACCCTTCGGATATTTATTTCCATGTTAAACAATTACCAGTTAAGTTCCAGTTTATTGTTTTTTCTGTCCAGGTCAGCCAGTCTTTTTGATGGATCAATTTCTGCTATCTTAATATTCGTTAACCGGCGATTCACTTCTACAATATAGGTAGGGTGTGTCCATCTCCAGGCTTCCAAAACTGTACGCTTTTGTGTTTTAGTTTCACCTGGCTTATTACCAAACATTAAGTTCAGGGGAATATTCAGCATTTCAGTACTTCCGTCTTTAAATGTCAATTGCAGATCGATAGGCATTGGCATAAGGCCTGTTCTTTTCAACCTGATCCTGGTTACAGCACCTTCTTCCCATAAGCTGTCGATACCGTAATCAATTGTTTTGGTTGTATTGATCCAATATTCTTTATACCAGTCTAATTGAATACCACTTACATCTTCAGCCACCCTCATAAAATCATTTGCATTAGGATGTTTAAACCGCCATTGTTTATAATACTCCAGTAAAATTCTATCTCTTACATCTGCACCAACTATATAACCAAGCTGCTCCATAAATACTTCACCCTTTGAATAAGCGGCAGTACTATAACCGTAATTTGAATTGTAATGATCGCTATGGGTTGTCATGGGTTCTTCAAAATTGCTTTTAGCAAGATTAAAATAACCGAGGTAAGCCCCACTATGGTCTTCCGGCAATATTTCAATAGCTTCTCTCAAATTTTTATTTGCAGGCGTTTTCAGCAATGCTTCTCGATACCCCTGTAATGCAGATTTTTTATCATAAAATTTAGAGACCTGGTCTTCGGCATAGCTGGTAAAGCCCTCATCCATCCAGGCATACATACTTTCGTTGGTGCCCAACATCATCTGGTACCAGCTATGGAGCCATTCATGAAAAACGGTTCCTAATCCGGGGCCTACCAACAAAGTAGCCATAGGATATTCCATACCTCCATCTCCACCTTGTATGAATGAATATTGAGGATAAGGATATTTACCAAATTTCTGTTCGATATATGGCAATGCAGCAGCTGCTGCTGTTAATACTGTAGCCCATGCTGAATCATTTTTGGGATCATTCTCTTTGTAATTATAAATAGAATGCAAAGTTGGTCCACCGTTTGGAATTTTATAAACCAGGTGTTTGTACTCTGGGTCAGCAGTCCATACAAAATCATGAATGTTTTCGCCAACAAAATGCCAGCTACGTTTTGCTTTGGTTGTAGGTTTTAATTCTGTGCCAGGCTTATCATAACCCCAGCCAATTTCATTGGCATTAACCAACAGCCCTGTTCCACCAAGCTTGTATGACTTTTCAATATTAATGGTCACATCAAAATTGCCCCATACACCATAAAATTCCCTGGCTATGTAGGGCGTTGGGTGCCAGCCTTCATAATCATACTCACACATTTTAGGATACCACTGGCTCATGCTATATCGTACGCCTGTTGTAGGGTTATCCCTTCCGCTGCGGCGTATCTGCAGTGGCACCTGCGCTTCAAATTCCATTTCAAACACAACTTTACTTTTTGCTGCAATGGGTTTGGTTAAATTAACCTCCAGAATGGTCTCATGGTACTTAAATGGCTGTACAATGCCATTCATCTTTAACGAAATTATTTTTTGATAACCGATCTCATCCGGCTTTAGATTTAAAATGCGGTCCTTAACCCTGCCATCCCAATCCTGGCGGTTTCCTGCCAACACTTTTCCCAGCTCACGGCTTCTTGCATCCATGCTGCTGTTGGGTTGAAAGGCATTAAAATATAAATGGTAGAATACTTTATTTAAAGCAACCGGCGAGTTATTGCTGTATTCAAGTCTTTGTTTTCCGGTAAACCTGTTTGTGTTTACATCCATATCAATATTCATATTGTATTTAACAGCCTGTTGCCAACGATCGGTTTGTGCAAGAACCGTAATACAAATACATAATGCAGTAAACGATAAAAAAATTGATTTCTTCATGTAATAAATTTTGTATTGGTAAAATTCGGTAAAATAGCTTTATGAAAAATATAAAACTTATAAATGGTTTATTCCTTAAAAAAAGCCCTCTAAATAAAAAAATTAACAGGTTTCTTTCAGTACAAGTGTTACTTTTAAAATATGCCAAACATCATTATAATTTTATCAGCAATCCTTATTAGTCAGGTTTCAATGGCGCAGCCTGAAAACGAAGCTGCTACTGCCTGGTTAAATAAAAACGTTATCCCTTTAAAATATGTAAAGGCCGAAAACGGGTATGACGATTTAAAACCATTAAGTAATTTAATTGGAGATGCAAGAATTGTATCGCTTGGTGAATGCACTCACGGAAGTTCAGAAATATTCAGCATGAAACACAGGATGCTGGAATATTTAGTGAAAGAAAAAGGGTTTACCCTTTTTTCTATTGAAGCAAATATGCCCGAAGCTTATGCATTGAATGAATATATAATTGAAGGAAAGGGTGATGCAAAAAAACTACTGGCGGGTATGTATTTTTGGACCTGGTATACACAGGAAGTATTGGACATGATTGAATGGATGAAAGAGTATAATGAAACTGCAGTAAGTAAAATTAGTTTTACTGGCTTTGATATGCAGATTCCTGATGTTGCAATTAAAATAGTGCGAAATTATTTAAACAAAAATCATCCTGCATTTTTATCAATACTTAATGAGTATGATTCTCTTACCCGAAAAAATCAAACTAAAAAAAATGAAGGGAAAGATAAATTTAAAACATTGAAAACCGGTGCTCAGTTGATAATGGACAGTTTAAATTTTTATAACCCAAAAATAAATGACAAAGATTATAACTGGGCATTTCAAAATGCCAGGATACTGTGGCAGTATGCAGCTAATTATTTCAACAGCCCATCCAGGGATGAGAGTATGGCGGAAAATGTAAAATGGATATTGGATGAAAACCCATCAGCAAAAATAGTATTGTGGGCGCATAACGGCCATGTAAGAAAGGACAATGATGGTTTTGAATACAAGAGCATGGGTGAATATTTGAATAATTTTTATGGAAAACAGATGATTGCTATTGGGTTTGCCACCGCCGAAGGAACATATACTGCAGTGCAAAGAGATAGAAAAAAGTTTATTGGCCTCGATTCCTCCAATACTATCATTAGCAAAGATGGCTCATACGAAAGTATTTTCACCACTGCCGATGCCGCCAATTTTTTACTTGATATAAGAAATATTTTAAAAAACGGAGTAGGTGGCGAATGGATTACAGAAAAAAGATTTTTCCGTTCAATTGGAGCTGTTGCAATGCCAAAATTTCAATTCGCTAAAATTAATTTAACAACGCATTTTGACATGATCATTTTCATAAAAAAAACATCTGCATCAAAATGCTTTTCTATAAAAAAATTAGCTGAGCGTTAAATCTTAGTATAGGCAGATTGTTACTTATCAGGTAAAAGATTTTTCTTCTTTAAAAAATTCTTTTTTAATACCTTCAATCAAATCAGCCTGGTAAATTGTTTCTTCATTTCGGGCATAACACTGCAGGGTTGCAAAATGAACTGCATTTAAAATAGATGCTCCCGTCATCTCATATTGCTTAGCCAAATCTTCAAGACTTACCGAAGTATGCAAAGCTAAATTTTCGGGCATAGATTTTTTCCACAGCATTAACCGCTCACCGGCAACCGGCATAGGAAAATGAACAAGCGAATGAAAGCGGCGCAGGAATGCATCATCCAGGTTGCTTTTAAAATTAGATGCCAGGATAAGCAGGCCGGGGTAATCTTCTACCCGCTGCAATAAATAACTTACTTCCTGGTTGGCATATTTATCATGGGCACTGCTTACATTGGTGCGTTTGCCAAACAAAGCATCGGCCTCATCAAAAAATAAAATCCATTCTTTGGTTTCTGCTTTTTTAAAAACGGTTTCCAGATTTTTTTCTGTTTCGCCAATAAATTTTGAAACAATTTGCGACAGATCAATACGATAAACATCTTTACCAAACTGTTTACCCAACAAGGCTGTAGTTAATGTTTTACCGGTACCGGATGGGCCGTAAAAAAGTACACGATAACCTGGTTTTATTTTTCTGCCCAGGTTTTTATCTTCCTGCACCAGGTGATTAAATTTTAACCATACACTTATATCATTTACCTGCTCTAATGTATGCGGATGCAAAACCACATCATTCCAATCCATAGTGGTGATAATTTTTTTCGCCGGAAAATCTAAACCAAACCGTGGTGTTGATTCTTTATCAAACAAAATTTTATCAACCCATTCCTGCGCCAGAATAATTCTACCACTCATTTTTGGTTCGCCTTCTTTTACAGTCTCCAGCCATAAAATGTTATTTGCAAAGAAGAAGTGTTCTTCAGTAAAATAGCGCTGTACCTGCAAACGTTCGTCAATATTTGTTCCTGCTAAAATAAACTGTACTGTTTCGCCGGTAGGTAAAAGGCTACGGTGGTTTGCAGCCCGTACACCGCCAAATTCGGGAAAGTCGCCGCCATTGGGTAATTGCTCTGCAATGATGGTTTCAAAAAAATTGGGTTGCAGGTGCGGCATTAATGCTGTAAGTAAAATCACCCATTCATCGGGTTGTGGTATTTGGGGCAGGTGTTTTACAATATCCTCTTTGATCAAATTGCCGTTAAAATTATCAGCAATGTATTTATCAAACTGAAATTGATTTTGATTAAAATGCGATTGAATGCGATGGCTGATGATCTGGCGGAGCTCATTTATAGCCAATTCAACAGCGTAAGACGAATCTGTATTTTTGTGAAGTGTGTAAAGCATAATTAATCAATAAGGTACAAAAAATAAAGTTTCTATTTCCAAAAAGTTATGGCACCGGGCACTCCAATACTATTGTGGTTGACCCTGGCGATTGTGTTTGGTTAAACCGGTCAATTGTGGTTCCAACACAATGTGTTCTTTGCATTGAAAACTGATTAATATCAATATTATATTGCTGTATTGCAGCCCGCCATGCTGCACTTAAAGTTTGTATTTGTGTAACCGTCATGCCGGAAACGCCAGTAAAAACCGGGAAGGGGTGCGTATGCAGAAATTCAAGAAAATCAAGTCCGTGATTTGCTTCATGAAAAGCGAGTGTTGTGCTTCTTGAATCCACAGTACCGCCTCTTGTATCTTCGGGTGTTGTTCCTCGTCCATAGCCTGACGGATCATTTGGATTTACGCCCGGTCTGTACAGGGTTTGTATGGTAGCTGTTGAAGGGCCGGGGCCTGTAACGTTGGTTGCTATTCCATTTACATTTATCCAGTTAATAGCACCATACTGAAAATCTATCTTAGTAGCACCGGGTGTAGTGAGTGTACTGTCAGTTCCATCCGGCATAATTGAAACAGCCAGGTTAGACAAACCTATTTCCACATTACCTGAAAGTATATCAGTGGAATGCCCCTCCGGTATAGGCATGGTAATTCCAATTTCAGTATGATGCGGTGTTTGCCATGCCCAGATTGGTATCCTTCCATTATTGCGGCTGTACAATTCTGCTTCGGACTGATGCAAAACCGTGGCCGCCCGGGAAATTAATGTGCTGATAGCAGCACGGTATGCAGTTTTTAATGCCCGCATTAACAGAACATCATTATTCAAATCATTAACGATCATCCTTTGCCTGTCTATCACCATTACGTACCAACTTTGAATGACTCTTTCGAAAACAGCTGCATCCATTATTACATTTGGATCTGCAAAATGATCCCGGGAAGTTTCAAAATAATGAATGGTATCTTCTACAAATTCCCGCTGCTCTGCAGTTGTCGCCTGTCTTACCGGGGCTGATGTATCTCCGGGGGCCCTTTGAATGTCCATCTTATTTTGCTGCACCACATGCGCCAACTCATGCGCCAGCAAGTGTTTTCCATCTCCGGATTCCGGCTGGTATTTTCCTTCATTAAATACTATATGATTGCCATAAGCATAAGCCTGTGCATTTATATCCTTTGCCGATTCTGCTGCTTCTTTGCCGGTGTGAATTTTCACACTACTAAAATCGGCACCAATTCTATTTTCATAAAATGACTGTACTCCGGCATCCATGCTTTGCCCTTTACCATTAATTGAACTAATGTATTTTGATGCTGTTGTTGCATTGCCAGCGGTTGAAGCTGCTTCCTTTTTCTGTACTTTTTTTTCTTCTTCTTTTTTTTCATCCTTCTTCATTACTTTTTCTTCTTTCTTATCTTCCTTCTTTTGCACTTTTTTTTCTTCTTCCTTTTTATCAGCTGCACGCTGTACTTTCTTTTCTTCTTTTTTCTCTTCCTTACAATGCACCGTATCAGATTGAACACCGCTTATTGCAGGTTTAAAGAATGGCTCATGCATAGTGTCACCAAAGAACTGCTGGTCTTGTTGATTGTCTTTTTTAGGCACTGCAATATCATTACTTGCAGGGCGGCGGCGGATGCGGCGGTAGATAGAAGGTTTCATTGTTTAGTTAATTTATTATTTCTAATTTTATAAAAATTTAAATCATGTCAGCAACATTCCAGGTAAAAGTTCTCTCTAAAGAAGAAAAAAAGTCAAGCATTGATTTACAACTAACAATTATTAATCCTGATCAAAAAGCTTTTTACAATACTAAAAGTTTTGCCCTGATGCTTCTTTTAGATACTTTTCATAAGGTACCGGTACCGAATTCTGCTTTACTAGATGAAATTCCATTATCTGATATACTGAATTTTAACCTCGATAGTATTAAAAAAAAAGAATCGAAAATTATTAAACAGGTCAAATTAAAAGACATCAAAAATTTTCCTTTATCAAACAGTATTAACTCCCTTCCAAAAGAAGAGCTTCAAAAGTTCTGGCTTTCAAAAG
Source organism: Chitinophagaceae bacterium (assembly GCA_043752205.1). Lineage (GTDB taxonomy): Bacteria > Bacteroidota > Bacteroidia > Chitinophagales > Chitinophagaceae > Ferruginibacter. The sequence goes on along the minus strand of JAYUYX010000058.1, from coordinate 22,269 downwards.
AAAACTTACCTATTGCAACACTTTCAATTACCGTCAAAGATTTTAAATTCATTGATCATTTATCAATATCACAAACATGGGAATCAGGTGCTTTTAATATTATTTAACTGCGTCAAGTAAAATCAAGCATATTGCCACTCTCTGCTGAATCTACCCTATTCAAATATCTTTGCATTTTTGAACCCGTATAAGTAGTTCTAATAAAACCCCTTAACTCTTCGGGATTATTGATTCCTCCACCTGCGCTCACTATATCTTGTAAAAGGCTTACGGACAGATTATTTGCTCTTCCTACATTCCTGTACTGCTCAGTAGTACTTGATGAATTTAAACTTTTTATTGACACCCTTGCACCGCCCCCAGGTATATCCATGGTTCCGCTATTAAACTGGCCAATTTGTTCTCCCCCGTTATCTGACCAGGTCGTTCCTTCCGCTTTCATTTTTTTAGCATTACCTGAATAACTTTCTACAAACTTATCATTACCATGTCTGTTTATGGTAAATGATATATAAACGGGAACTTGTTTTTTAGTATACTCCGCCCTAATTAAATTATCAAAAGCAATTTGCCTTAAGTTGACTGACTGTGTAATTGGAATCAGATTAGAAGTTACAGCCTTACCTCCAAAATCTTTATTAAGAATATGCCCCCTGCTCCAATATGCACTTAATCCTGCAGTTTGTATATCCTCCATTGCTCCATCTAAACTTTCACGCCCGGTTGTAGAATCACCGGCAGTATGATTTGCAGTGTCATTATATAAATAATTTACAATCATACTACCATTTGTTTTATTCCCTGAAAACCCTGGTGCCACTGTCATAGGTGGTACAGGGGGGCCAATTTCACCATCTTTTTCTTTTCCTTCTACATCAGTAGCTTCACTTGCTGTATACCTGAAATTCCATTTGGTAGCACCGTCAATTACTATTAAAGAAGTAAATACAGGATGATTTGATTTAACCGTTTGCGCAACCTGGTCAGCTTCTTCCCTTGTAATTTTATTTGCACTTAACAATGGTTGTTCTGCGGTTTCCAATGCCTGTAATCCTATCCTTATTCTTCCGGCTTTTTCAGGTCCGTATCTATCCTCAAGCGATTGACCTCCTGTTTGTACTCTTGCATCAGGTCCCCCAGGTGCACCTGTTCCCATCAACCTGTCTATTAAACCAAATGCTGTATCCACCGCCTTATTTACCAGCCAGGTCAAAGCTTCATCCACCATGGTTCTTACACCCTCGATCATCTCACCAACTCTTCTGCCCACACCGCCCAGGCCAACCTGGTTGGCTAAGAAACCAATTATAACCGGCATAGCTCTTCCCATTGTATTCTCTAAATAATTTGCTGCTGTTGTTACATTACCTTCTGCTATATCTGCCACACCATTTACAAAGGCATTGAGGATCTCCAGCATTTCACGCATGTACTTGATGAAACTTTGTATTGCACTATAGATGGCAATACAACTGTTTATTACGGCCATGATACCTGTTGGATCAAGCATACCCAACAACTTAACTGTAACCTGTGTAACAATGGTTTGCATTACCCAGCTTTTAACCGCATCCAGCACCACGTTCCATAAGTTACTCAGTTGCTCCTGAATTTTTTCCCAGATGGCTGCCATGCCTCTTTCCTGAACATCTTTTATAAATGTCCAGATACCTTCAAGCGTATTGATCATGCTGCGTATACGGGCAACCCTGGCCGGACCAATACGTGGATGTGCTGCCAGTTTTTCCCATATTTTTTCCATGGTAAGACCCAATACCTGCAGCACCCAACCTATCACTCCCTGTAAAGAGAAATCAGTAAGTGCAGGTATTCCTGCATCTTTTAATTCACTCATCAACCATCCGACGACTCCGTTTATTAAATGCGTAACAATGTTATCAAAGAACTGTATGAAGCCCTGCTTAATAGCTCTCAACAGGTTTTTCAAAAATCCGATCGGGTCCCGTTTAATACTCTGGAATGCTGCAATTGTACGGGTGATGATATTATTAATTGTAGCAAAAGGGAAATTCATGATCTCCAAAATAACCACTACAACTATTTTTACGATCTCAATTACAAAAGCGATTAATCTTAATATTGGTTCACCGAATGTTGCAATTATCCGCCCAAATGCTGCTATCGGATCAGCCAGATCATTAATACTAAAACTGTTCCAGAGATCAATGAACAATTGAACAATGGCTTGCGGTGTCATGTTCAGCCTTTCCACTGCTGCATCGATCCGCTGCGTTGCTCTTGCAATACTTCCCGATTCTTTCATTTGCTGGAACTGTTCCTCACCACCTTCCATCAAACTCATAAATCCGTGAATAATGTTCTCTACATTACGGTCTACAACAGCATCTGTGAATGGATCTTTTCCAATGATCACTGTCACCAGGAAATATCCTCTTACTGTACGTGCCCATGTACTCAACCGCTGCATCAATGCATCTTTGATGAACTTAAGAATAACGATGGCAACATCTTTCATAAACTGCAATACATCTGCAACCGGCTGGGCAAATGTGTTGTATATTTCGTTGAACTTATCTATCGGATGCATCAGTGCATCAATAGACACCACACTCCAGATCAGGGCGAAATTATTCGTGATCGTTTCAAGCAAAGTGCTAAACACACCAATGCCACGGTCTATCCAGTCGGCAGCTTTTTGGAAGGTTCCCGTCTCCTGCATTTGTGTACGTTGCTGAATACCTTCCTCACCACCAAGCTCAAGTATGGCACTTAAAATATTTGCACCGTTTGTATCTACTATTGCTCCTGTTACCGGGTCTTCGCCCAGAATAACACAGAGCAACGGGTAGGCTGTTGTGTGTTCTCTTATAAAATCAACAACCTGTGTAAGCAACCAGCGTTTTACTATTTCAAGTAATTCGGTGGCTGCTGCAACGGCATAGTCAATAATCTCAGTGATGGTACTGTGAATAATATTACCTGCGTCTTCAAAGATCTGTGATGGTGATGCAAGACTTTCTAATGATAAGCCATTCCAGAAAAGTTCTACCCTGCTCACCACATTACTAACCATAGATTCTACGGCTGCAATGCCATTATCAATCCATTGTTCTGCCTCCGTTAATGCTCCCAGCTCATTTAATTTATCGTAGAGCAAATTGCCACCTGGCATAATATCAAATGCAGCTTCTATAAAGTTATGGCCGTTGCGTTCTATCTCCTCACCGGTTATCGGATCTTCGCCCAAAACCACACGCAGTGCTTTGTATCCGGGTATTGCCATCACAAAATCCCTTGCCTCATTCAGCAATAATCGTTTGCCTGCTGCTAAACCTTCGGCAACAAAATCAATAGCCGAATCAACAAACGAAAGTGCATCATCAAACCAACCACATTGAATGGTATTGCCATTATTGTGTAACTGTACCGGCGGCCCACGGCTATGTACATCTGCCGACATGGCAATAGTACCGCCTGCTGTTGTTGAAGAGCCGTTACCTGTATTTTCTATTTTCTTATTTTTAATTATGGCAGCTGAAGCAGACGATGATGATTCGTTTTGCTGCTCACCGTTTTCTACCTCGCAACCATTACAATTTTTTCTTTGCAGTGCAAATAATTTGGGTGCAACAGTTTTTTCTTCTTCCTGCTGCCCTTCTTCTTTTTTCTGTAATTCTTCAGGTTCTGTTTTAGGCTGAATTTTATTACTATGCATTCCGCCATCTCCGTTAACCGACCAATTACTTAATTCCTGTTTAGCCTGAATTGAAGTTTCATTTGTTTCCTGCGCTGTTTCATTCTCATTTTCTTCTTTTCTACTTACATTAAATAATTCTTTTCTTAACTCTTTAAGTGTTTTCGGTTTTTCTTCTACTGCTGCTGTTTCGCCGGTTCCCAAACTGCCTGTCATAACTAATAATGGATTGAAGAAAGCTGTCCAGTCACTTAAAGGATGTTCTTTGGTTTGCACCTGCCCGCCTAGGTTATCTTCACCTGCTGTGTTTCCATTAACTGTTTTAACTGTATTGCCCGAAACACTTTCTACGATGGCATAATGAGAGAATGCATTCCGATAAGCAATATCGCCGGGCATTGGCAGGCTACCCGGTAATCTTGCGGCTTCAGGTTTTATTATGCGTTCACCAAGTTTCCATTTAGGCATGGGCACGCCGCTTTTATTTAATGCCCAAAACGTAAATATGCCACACCAGCTTGGCATTGCATCACGCTCGCCTGTAAATGCATGGCCAGGCCTGTTACCGTCGGCCACTAAACCTTCGGTAGTTCGTTTTTTCTTAATATCCTGCTCGGCAACAGCACCTTTTACAGAACTGCCTCCTGCGCCACTAACCACCATTTCTTCGCCGAAAGTTGTCTTGAAAATTTCTACCAGATGCTCCCAACCGGTTCTGAATCCATCGGCCTGTGGTTTAGTGGCATCTATTTGCCCTTCAACTGTTTTTGCTTTTGCTACGGCATTGGTTAACTGCACGGGAACAGCTCCGCCACTGCGTTGAATAATATTTTTTCTGGCTATTGATTTTGGGGCTACTCCTGTTGTGCCTTTAGCAGGACTGGCGCCCTGCTGTATGGTATGTGTTAGTTCATGGGCAAGCAGTGATCCACCAGTTTGGGTTTGTGGCGAAAATTTTCCTTCATTAAAATATATATCATTGCCATGCGCAAATGCCTGGGCATGTATGCTGCTGCTCATGGTTTGTGCGGTGGCGCCGGTATGTATGCGTACGCCACTAAAGTCGGCATTAAAGCGGCTTTCCATAAATTGTCTGGTATCGCCGGGCAATGCACTGCCAGCTCCTTTGGAAGAAGACAATGATTGTTCAAACGGTATAGAGCTGGCCGGCGGGCCCCTGCCACTGCGTTGAATAATATCGGAATGATATAAACCCGTTTGTTTACAATTGATATAAGCACTTGTGCTGGCACCTGCTGACGAAGCATCGCTAAAAGATGCATCATCATTTTCTCCAGGCATCCTGTAAATAGTTGCGGTTTGTTTTGCCTGAATTTCTTCTCCTTCTTCTTTACAACTTATTTTTCGGCTGATAACCGGTGCTTCAATTTTAGGATGAATTTTTTCATCCTCTTCTTTTTTATCCAATCTTTCTTCGCCTCCACTGCTGATAGAGGCAGTTGTTGGATCAGGCATACGCATCACACTATCGGCAACAGCATCTGCTTCTTTTTCCTGCGGATCATCGGGACTGCTGATGGATAATTTTGCCTGTATGGGCGCATTAAAAAAAGATGGTTGTTCTTTGTTGCCAAAAAATGACTCTTCCCCCGCCTTTCTAAAAAAGGTTTGCTGCTGTGCTTTTTGCTGCACAGTAGTTGAGGTTCGGTTTGTTTTTTCGGCCGTTGAAAACATGGAGTATGATTATGCTTTTACCAACAGACTACCGTGTATCCAGCCTTCGGGCTCGCCAATACCGGCAGGCTTTTTAACCAGAAAAACCTGGTACCAACCCAAATTACTGGCTATAAATTCTACCTTGGTGCCAAGCGGCAGTTTCCCTAAAACATTAAACTGTGTACCAGGCCCCGATCTTAAATTTGTATTAGCGGCTTTAACTTTATACATATCGCCGTTGTCCTCACTTCTGCCCAAAACTTTCGATTTAAAAGCTTCCATCGGAAAAGCAGGCCCGGGATCTTCCTTGCGTAGTGGCGATATATCTTCGTGACCCAGTATATCTTTAAGATTGTATTTACTTACCAATAACTGGCTTACGGCAACACACGCATTTAATTGTGCTTCGGTAAAAATATGCCAGCCGGCCTCCTTATTATGATGCTTGTGTGTTGCCACCCGTACAACATCATCGGGATAAACTTTACCAAACCAGGCGGTCCAGTTATTACCAACCCTGGTTAATTTTCCAGGATTATCTAATTCAATGCCAATGGAATAACTATTCATGCCGTTTAAACCGTCCCACTTACTTATACCCGCATGAAATGCTTTCTTATTAAAAGATACCAGTTGAGTGATCTTACCTTCCATGTCAATTACTAATTGTGCCGATGCTTGGGCAGTGGGATTCATCATCCAATCAATACTGGATGCAGCGCTTCTGCCAGAGGTGTAATGTATGATCAGGTATTGCGGTGCAATAATACCTCCCTGATTGGGCGAATTTAAAAATGGTATGGCGGTTTCGCCTGCATCTGCTGTTAATTTGTGATTGGTGATGTTCATGATTTTTATTTTAAGTTATTAAACCCATTCTGTTTTCAATAAGTTATTCATCCACGGCAGCTTTATCATGCTGATGCTCCAGGGTAATTGCTGCAGCAGCATATCAAAAGGTTTTTGTTCTACCTGTAGCAGCCAGGTATTATCAACCAGGCTTAACTTACCATTGCGTTTTAAAAACGATTCTCTTAAACCAGTTACAGATGTATTTTTTAGTACCGCCCAGTATTCAATTACCGCTGCAAGCATTTCATCAGCTTCTTTAATCTGAGCTGTTGAAATTTTAGTAGCCGTATTAACAGGAAGTTCCAGATCAATACCGCACAATATTTTAGGAAGTACCAATTCATGTTCTGCCATTGTTTTTTTTCCGGTAACAACATATTGAATCAGCATGGCAGCCAGATCGGTATTTACAATAGTTTGATTCTTGCTTATTTTCAATTTTTCAAATAAAGCAGGTATAAAAGCTGCAATAATTACAGCACCTGCATTTTCAATATAGATCCCTTCCTGTACAAATGCTGCCAAATCCTCCTTACGTTTCTCTGCTATATGCTGATCCTTTAGCTTATCAATTGTTTTATTGTATTTCAATTTTGATTCTGTCTTTACAGATTCACTGATTTCTTTCTTTGCAATGTTGTTTTCTTTAATCAAAAGTTTCTGCCATGCAATTTTCAATGGGCTGTCAATTTGTTCTGTTTCAGAAGAAAAGGGTTTTATTATTGTTGCCGTAGTTTTATGCATTTTCAGTTCTTCATAAAAAAAACGGAGCAATAATGGAGAATCTATCCTTCCGGCATTTGTAATCATCATTGTTAACATAACCCTGTAAACCGATTTTATTATCACCGCCTGTTTTGTTTCACTGATTTTACCGGTTACTATTTCGCTAAAAAATGTCTCTGCTTCAGCAATCTGCTTAACTTCTTTTTTAAAAATATTTTTTATAAACTGAAAATAAAGGGCAGGCGGTAATTGATTCATCATTCTTTCAATAACCGGTTGGGTAATTATTTGCTGCAGTTGCAGGCTTATATTTGTAGCCCGTAATTGCGGCATCTCTTCAGTAATCCAGCTATGCAGCATGGTTTTAAAATCACTTTGCGTGAATGCCTTTCCCCACCAGGGTAAAAAACCTTTTTCAAAATAAAAAAGTATAAGTTCATCCAATTTTTTTGAAACCGTTTCTGATTTATCTGCCGCCACTTTTGTAAGCGGTTTATAATTAGCCAGTTTTTTATTCAGGTTTACTATTAATTCACTCCTTATCTTTTGCTGCCAATCTTTTTTTTCAATGCTTGCATCAATCACCAGCCTATCAATGGTTATGTAATTATCTGCCAGTGCATACAATTCAAGCTGCTGTTCTATTTCCGGTATTAATGTAAACTTACACCAGTCGCTTACTTCTTTCTGTAAGGCAAAGCCATCTGCCTTTCCATTATATTGAAAATGCAGTGATTGTTTCTGTATGATATTTTTATTGACCACCGCTTATTATTTCCACTATGTTAAATGTCCTTTCAATTTGTGCAGAGCATGGTGAAACAGCAGCACTTAGCCTTAATACCAGAATCTGCTGTTCCCTGTTAACCCTTATAACTATTGAATTCACAGTTGTTTGTTGGCCTTGCTCTACACCGTTGTCTATTTTAAAATCCCATTGATAAGTGGCACCAGGGATATTGTTAACAGGGAAAGTAAGATCAAAGAATGGTGTTCCCGGGATCGGCTGTGCAACAGGTCTATTAAATCTCACTTTAAACGATTGCGATATAACAAAATTTATAGTGTCGTTTCTGCCATCTGCAAAAGCATATTTTAGTTGATAAGTACCGGCATCTAAAGACTCAGGCATAAAGAAAAATCCATTAGCATCAGTTTGTACTGTAACACCCGCAGGTACAGATGAGAAAGTACCAGCAGCAGGAGTTGCTGATAACTGCACCTGGCCGCCGCCTTTGTTATTACAGTATGGGCCCAGCTTACCAACTATCTCCAGGTTAGCAGGTTCCAGTTCAATCTCATTTACAGTGATAGTCACTTCATCAGTATCTGTTTTACTAACATTATCTGTAACAGTTAATTCAAAAGTAAAAACACCGGCTGCTCTAAAAATAACAGTTGGTTCAGCAAGGGTATCGTCCTGAATAGCTACTGTAGTATTCCCTGCTTTTTCTTTCCATAAAAAAGTCAATCCACTTCCCTCGGGATCTTTTGAATTTGTTCCGTTTAATTTTATAGTAGCAAATGTGCCGCCGGTTGTTGGATCCAACGTTAAATCTGTTTCTGCATCCGCACCTGCATCAGCAACCGGATTTTCATTTGGCTTTTCGGTTTCACCTCCAATAACCATTTGTATTGGCGGACAATCGGAACAGCATAAATAAGGCAAATAAAAATCTGCTATTACAATACCATCATTAAAATCTTCAATAGCTTCGTCTAACACATCTGCCTTTCTGTTTTTAAGGTAAGTCATCCCTCCAAGCAAATAATTCATTACAGCCTCCTTACTGCTTTTTGATGTTGTGGTACCAGCCGCAGCAGTTGCTGCAGTAGCCGCTGCGGGGGTAGTGGCAGCATTAGTATTAGCAATAGCAGTTTTTTCAGCTGCAGTATTTCCAACTTTTACTTTTTGGGTATTGGCAGAACTTATTTTAAACGATTGCTCCAGCCCCGATATAATTTTTTGACTGGCAACCATTACTTTTTCATTTATCCCTGCCGACATCATTTCTATATGTTCTGCTGCGTTTGTTTTTTCAATTACTGATTTAGTGCCCCTATTTGCTTCATTGGCCTTTGCCTTTGCACCTGCTACCCTAAAAGTTGCTGCTTCGTTGTTGGCAACATTGGCACCTGCTACATTAACAGCCACCGCTTCAGTGGCAACAGCAACGGCTTCCACAACAGTTTCCGGCTTATCAGTTTCGTGGTAAACCACAATAAATGTTCCGCCCATGGGCACACCCGCTTTGTGCTGTACACCGGGGTGACTGCTGAAATAAAAACCTGCCTGTTGCATAATTTTTACGGTCATTATCCTGCGGATAAATTCCATGTATAATTGCATCATCCTGCCATCAGCAGCAATTGCCAGTAAGCCATCAAGATGATCATTTTCTTCTTCTTTTAAAGGATATTGCGCCGGATCAGATTTGTTGATGATTTTAATAAACCTCACTGCATATATCAGTGTGTAATACCGGATATAAAAATCAAAAAAGTTAAAACTGCTGAGGCTTGTGGTAACAGTTCTATAAAGCATTTCGATATAATACAAAAGGGCTTTAAAGCCAAAATCCATAAAATCATTATTACCTCCCTGGCCAAAAGACTGAAAGAAAACGGGAAAGGAAATAAATGGCTGATTCTTTACAGCTGCATAAAATATTTCAAACTCGTGACCAATGCTATTGGGTGTAATCCGGAAAAATGTATCTGTTTTCTTTAACAATAATGCCTGCGGCACATTAGTTGCCGGAGGCGGCATAGTTATCTGGCCACGTTTTTCATCTCTTATAATGTCATAAAAGAATTTCATTTCGTTGCTTAGCTTGCTGGTAAGCTCGGTCATGATTGAATCGTGCATTAATTCAAGGTCGTTAAAGTGGCAACTGCCACCCATAAGACTTTCCAATGTGCCCTGTGCGCCTGCGTTACCTGCTGTCATTAATGTGACCAGGTTTTTTAAAAATGCAATGATAGCCGAGATGTCGGCATTCAATGCAACTATTTCAAATGGCAGGCGGTTCTTATCACGCAGTGCTAAAATATTTTTTACCACATGCTGGTATGGTTTACCAATATGCCCTTCTATGCGTAAAAAATTATAAGGGTCCAGATCGTACAATAAAGGCTGGCGGATTTCTTCATCTGTTGCATTATAGTTTGTGGCATGATAAGATAAGTTGCGCTTTGTCTTGCCCCAAACCAATTTTTCAGGGTTCCAGTTTTTTAGTAACGTGTCAGATGCATTTGTGATGTTGTAATAATAGGGAATTGATTTTTTTGAAAAGGGAACATCAGCCAGTAAAGATGGTGTTATGCGGATATTACTATCTACAACTTTATTGGCTCCATTTATAGTTGGTAACGGCACCATGAATTTTTGTGTAAGCAGGGTAAGTTTTTTAAATAATATTTTTAAATCACCAATTAGTTTTTGTTCGTTACATAATATGGGCGAAGGAATAAAATAATGACGATAGGCACTGGTTTGTGCGCTGGCATCCGGTATGGCCAGATCGAGTAATAAATGCCTGGGGAAAATATCATCGGGGCAACACATGCCTATCACATCAATACCTGTTTCCCTGAATTCTTTATAAGCCTGCAACAGGTCAGCAAAAAGATCGTAATAATATTGCATGTTCACCAACTGCCCGGAACTTATGGTTCCATCATGCAGAAATTTATAATCATTAGCCAGTGTTGCAAATGGGTTGGTTGGAAACTCATCAACAAGAAGTGGTTGCAAAACATTATACGCCTGTGTTAAACCAGTTTGTGTTTTGGTAAGAAATGTATTATTAAGAATTTTTTTGTAAGCATTAAAAATATTTACGCATTCGTACATAGGTGTGGCCGTTACATCAAACCTTTTGATAGAAATTTCAGGGAGGTTAAGCCAGGGATTTGCAACAGCACCGGCCCCATTTAACAATGCTGCTACATTTGCTTTTTCAACCAGCAGCGGCCTAAAGTTTACAGTAACATTCACGCCTTTATCGTCGCAGGAATTGGGATCGCAGTTCTTATTATTCTCTTCCAGCAACTCCACAAAAATTAAAACAATTTTTTCGCCTGTTGAAAGAAAACTGCTGTTGAGCAACGTTGTACCTTCTGCTTCTGCCTCCTGTTTTAATTCCCAAAGATCAAAGTTTTGCGTTTTGGCAGCTATATTCACAAACTTGCTGTAGTACTCACATTTAACTGCATCAAAAATGGCTGTTGTTCTTTTTGTGTAAGTCACTTCCGGTACCGATACCAGGTAACCGGAACTGGTAACTCCAACTCCTTTGGTAATAGTAATACTGCTGCCATCGGGTGCGGTCTTAACTTCTAAGCCGCATACAATACCAATGCCCGATAAATTGGTACGGGTCATTCTTCCCTGCTCATCGAGGTAGCCGAAAAGATCGTTTAGGTTATCAGATGTAAGCACCTGATCTGCTACAAACTTTGGATAGTCTGAATTGGCTGCTGTAGGTATCATAACTATAAATTTATTTTCCGCTTCAGCGGTACATCAAAAAAAATTAATTTTCTTTTTTCTTCTTAATCTGTTTATCCAGCTCTTCGTTACTGATGATGGCAGTATGGCCCAGGAACACCCGGTTATCATCATTACCATCAATACAATCGTGCAATGTGGCTTGCGGATAAACATTATTTAAATTTGTAAATACTTTTAGCAATGCATCAAGCCTGCTGTGCAGGGTAGCTGCATCTGGCTCTGGCCTGGCCAGCTCTGCAAGCCAGGAACAATACAGTTGGCTAAACTCTTCCAGCTCTTTCTTGCTCACCCAGCAAATTTTTAACCCCAGGTGGGCCGGTGTTTCCATGCGTATAGTTTGTTCTGCAAAGCGACGGAATTCCATGCCTTTATTGGCAAGGCCATCTTCGCCATTGAGTACAACAGTTATTCTGAATGAATAGGGATCACGTTCGTCGCAATCGCTGCAACCTGCATCCAGACAAACAGAAAGTAATGGGTCTCCATCCGGAAATTGAATACCAGGAATATTGCGTGGCCTCAACAGCAGATGCTCTACAATAAAAATCTTTTCGGTAACTAATAATTTTTGTGCAAAAGCAATAATCTCTTCTCTGGCAGTTTCCGCCTCTTCCTTGGTTTTAAAATGCTGCTTACGGGTAGCAATCACTTCGCCGGTATCATCAACAAGGTTCAGTACAAATGCTTTTCGTTTTTTTATTTTGTAATGATTGGGATCTGTTATGTATAGAAAAACATTATCCAGTTCGTTCCATGTTTTTTGCTCTGCAATAGCCAGGTCGTCATCAACATATCTTGTACTGCTGCTTAAATAGATCTTTTTATTCTCATCTACCAGTCGCCATCTGCGCTCATATAATTTTCCGTCAATGTCTTTTTCTTCGTAGAGTTCTGCATAACCAGAATAGGATTTGCCATATCCCAAGAGCAGTCTTATTCTATTCACAAGGCCGGCAACATTTTCACTGTTACAAACCATCTCTGGCTTTTTGTAATTAAATGACTTTGCCCTGTCTCTGCTTAGGGTTGGGAATTGTTGCAGAAAAGAAATTTTATTTTCAATCAACTGGCTGTCGGCAATGTCTTTATCATCCGTGTATGAATAAAGCATCAATGCATAATCATTAAAAGTTTCGGCAAATCTTGCCAGCAGGTGATCCAGAAAACGATTGCGCCTGTCTAAAAATGTATCTCTGTTTTCAATCAGTGCCTGCAAACCCGCTGCATTTATGCCATTGTACAAACCGCTTAAGCCTTCTACTTCATCTGCTTCAAGTAATCGTGAAAAATAAGTTTGTGTTACGGTATTATCTACGGCAAAGAGTTCTTTTATATTGGCCAACTGTCCCAGGTAGTTCACCAGCAACTGTTCAAAAAATAACAGGTAAGCTTTTAATTGTTTTGCCTGCGCTTTGCGTAAGCCTGTTGCCGATTCAGATAATCCATCTACGCCAACACCATAAGTTGATGGCAGCGAATTTTGTACTGCATAATAAGATTGCAGATCATAGTAAGTACCATGCGGTACAGGCAAATCATTTTCCAGCACCGAAAACTTAGGTTGCGTATGTTGTCCTTTTACAACCTGCAGGGTATCTGATAATTCATTGGCATCGGCCAAAAACGGCAATCCATTTTTAAATACCAAAACCTTGGTTCCTTCAACATACAAACGCGGTTGGTGATTAAAGGATACGGACATGCTCCAGGACTGGGTTTCGATGATGTTGCCATTATCATCATACTTTGCAAAAACAAAATTCTTAATTGATTTAACACCGGGAATATCCATTACCAGGTTAATTACATCAGATGCATACAGCATGGTTCGTAATGATGCATCGGCCAGTTCATCATTATCAATAAACCCATTACTTAATGCGGGGCCTTCAAAAATTTCATCTACCGGTTTACCGGCATCCAGCAGTTGCTGCAGCGAATAAAATTTAATATCCGGACTCATGTACTGATCAATGCGGTAATATGCCTCGGCAAGTACGGCTTCAATATCTGCCGATGGTTCAAGTTCCATATCGGCGCAGATAGCAATGTCTTCTACTTCAATCGCTTTTATGGTACAGTAATCTTCTGCCAGGTTGCGGTGATCATGAAGCTCCTGGATGGTTTCGGCAATAACTGTATCGGCTATTTTTATTTTCTCCAGGTATTTTGGAAAAATACCTGCAGCCGTTTTATCTATAATGGCTTTATTTAAATCTGATAATACAAGTGCCCGTCTTTCCTCACTACTCCTGAACCAGATATTCATCGGCACAGCATCAAAAACAAGTACTTCGGTAGCAGCTAGATTTTTATCGGGCTTAAATGTAACTTCTACCTTTGCAAAAACAGGTTTACGCAAAGCATTATCCAGTACCTGCTCCGGCGATGTTGGTATATTGGCAATAACCGGTATTGATGCTGATATAAACGGAACAGCTACGTCTGTAATTTCACTTTCTGGATTTCTGAATTTTTTATAGGCTGCTTTATTTTCTTCCAGCTTAGCCCAGGAAGGGAGGCGCATTTCAATATTGGCATTGGCTAATTGAGTTCCATTTTTAAAACTAAAATTGTATTTTATTTTTCCACTGTTGAGGTTACCACTTTTTTCTTCTTCTTCAAAATCAAGTAGTATATCATATAACCCCCTTACAATAACCTGGTGATTGGTTGTAGTGTATTGTAAAATACTTTTTGTGCAATTTGCATATAAATAAATATCATCGCAGGCACATTTTTTACAATTAAGCCAACCGTTTTTAATACCATCAATATTAATAAGCAGTTTACGAAAATCGTCTGTTGTCCAGGGGTTAACCGTTAAAATATTACTTGCTGTATACAAAGCCTGACGCTTATCTGAGGCAAACTGTCCGTCAGCATCTGCTGTTTCAGCAAGCGGCAATGCCAGCAAATCTTTTATATCAAGCGACGTACGGAATCCCAGATCAGTTAGTGCATAACTCAGCGCTTCCAGCATGGTAATGCCCGGGTCATGAATATTGTAATCGGTCCATAACCTGCTGCCAAGCTTTTCTATATACTCCAATCCTTTCTGGCGCAGCAGTTCGTAATTACTGCTGTTGTTAAGTGATTGTGTTTTTTGTATCGTAATACTTTTGGGCATGCGCCTTTATTATTTTTAATTAAGTCAGCATATTATTTTTATCAATGCAGATCATTTCCGTGTCGCTCTCATTCTCTATAAATTCATGTACCGTATGTTTTGATGCTGAAGCCGAAACCAAAATACTTCTTGCGGTAGATGCTGTTATCTCATCCAGGTCTCCACTTTCATTGGTAGTCTCATCAACTTTTACATACATAAATACATCCGTGATAAAATCCACATAATATCTCTCTTCAATAAAATTGATAAGTACGGATTTATAAACTTTACCGCCAAAATCAATAGTTGACGTATCGCCATAAGCCCAGGGCGACAGGTAGCGGGTTATTTCTTCCTTTAACTGGTTGGCATAAAAGGTAAAGTCTTTATACTCCTCGTGAAGTTTTAATGTAAACTCCAGCCTTACCTCTTCAAACTGTGGCTGGCAGGCACGCAGGTTTACAAAACAGGAAGTACGCTTATGCAAATAATTCTCAATATTGGTTAAGGTGCTTTGTTGTGTGTAAGGCTTCAAAGGGTTTGCAGCATTTTGATTTACCTGGGATGGTATGGTAATGATACTTACATAGCCAGGTTTTACTTCGTGGTAAATGCCATCCTCTATCTGCGTATGGTTTAGGCATTTTACTTTATAAATTTCAGGGAAAGCTTCCAGCACCAGGTGTTCGTAATCCCAAACTGTTATGGCACGGGCTTTATGGCGCAGCCGCTCACTTACTCTTACATAAAAATGATCTTCGTTTTCTTTAGCCTTCCCCCCAAATGAGGAATAAGGTTGTATCATTTTTTTAACCGATGCATCAGGTATTTTTAGTTTAGCAATTGTGCCTGCCGGCAATGGGGTATCTAAAAAGTCGGATGCATTTTCATTATTGGCAAATGTAGCTACAGCAGCCTGTGCATCTACAGTAATCAATTGACAAACAGCTTCGGCAGCTTCGCTCACCGAAGCTTTAATCCAAATATGCCCTGTTGGCAAAATGGTATTTGTTGTTGTTGCATCAACAGGTATAGCAAAAGAAATTATGCCTGATTGAACCTGGTCTAGTGTATTGTCTCCATAATCAGATGCCTCAAATTCAACCCAAATATTATTGCTTAAATAAGACCAGTGAATATGTTCTGAAGGTTTGGCAACCGTTGGGTTTGTAGTGCCTTCCATTACCTGAAACAAAATATTGACTGATTGCTGCGGCCCTAAACTCTCGATGCCGATATAAAACTCCCCAATATGTGACTCAATTACACCCCCATCTGTGTGTTTAAACTGGGGCAGCAAATAAACATTATCAGTTGCATTTAAATATTTATGCTGTTCGCCATCGCCAAAAGGATACAGGTGAAAGAAATTTATTTCACGAGTTTCAAAATCTGCTGCTGCTGAGAGATCATTTATACAATAAGCAGTATAGCCTGCATAAATGGATTTTATTTTTGGTACGTAAGGTTCAATGAGGGAATTTTTAATAGTCGGGGTAATTTCTGCAGCTTTCTCAATTAATGAAACAGACAGGTCTTTTATATAATCGCTGTAGCCAAAATTGTCCTGCAATGTAATTTTTAAAAAACCATTTATAGTTTCAGATCTCAGTCCTAAATATTCAGTTTCGTAATCGGTAATGCAGTCATCAGGTATTGCCTGTGGAATACCAAAAATCTGTACCTGGCTGTTTGTTGAATTAAAAATGGCTGTATTATCCATTGAGTCCGAATCCCAGATTCCGCTTTCTAAATATGAAGGTATTACTGTTGGTACATCGGGCAGTTCATTAGCGTCTGTAGCACTATCATTTGCATCATACTTAATATTGTTTTCATCAGCAGGTAAACCGGCCCACTCAATATTTAAAGTAACGGCTGCATTTTTTTTACTAAAGATTTCCTTATGCCCGATAACCAGGCTGGTATCTTTGTTTGGCTGGCCGCCAAAAGGCATAAATGGTTTAGATGCATCCAGTTCTCCAAAATCATTTGACAACAAAAGGTTTTTTAATCCTTTCTGGCTGTACCCTGCCTCCATACCCACTTCCACCCTTATCTCGGTTTTGGTAATCGTAATATCCTTTAAAGTATCATATTCATACATACTGCCATCCTCATTTACCAGGAAAATTTTAAGTATGGGTAGAGCCACATTAAAAGTGCCGCCATGTTTTGCTGCATCGTAATTAACTATCGCCGGGGCAGAGCCGGGAATGGTGAAAGAGATTTCGGCACAGGCAGTGGCAGCATCCGAAAGTACTTTACCCGAAGAAGCAATGTTTACCCCTTCAACTTTATACCATTCTTTTTCAGCCGTGAGGTAACATTCAATATTTTTTCCAACAAGTGCTGCATTATTATTTGTAACAAAACGAACAAATATTTTTCTTTCGCCTTCAGTGAGATATAGATAATGTGAAGCAAGTGCTAATCCAAGTTCGGCTTTGGGCATGGCAATGCTTTCGAGTTCGGCATCTTTAAAAACCTTATGCACATAAGGGTGCCATACTTTATTATCGCTGGTTAAAGCTGCAATGATTCCATCATCGCTGTTTGCAATGGGTGATGCAAATACACGGCCTGTATTCTCCTGGTTGATAATGGCAGTGCCCGGTTCATAAATAGTATCGGTGGCCGCGGCTTTATAAAATGTTTTAAGTTGTGTAACCTTTGCTTTGTTAAAAACGGTATCAGCATCAAGGTTATAACTCACGTCTTTTTTCAGGCTGTCTTTTCCTGCTTTTAGTGCCGTGCCCTGTACCAGCAAATAACTATCTACCTGTTTTGCCAGTTCGCCCAATACATGAACCTGGTTAGCTTCCGCAGGGCGGGGTTGCAGGCGAAGCACTTCTTTATAATAAAAATCAAGGTGCCGTTGCGTAATGGTATTGGTATGTGTTTGCGTAAAACGAAACAGCATTAAAAAACTCAGGAACAATGCATAATGCGGTGTATGGGCATCATAATTCTTGAGTGTTTTTAATAATTCTGCTTCAGCATCCTTTATAATTTTTGTGTAGGTTGATAAGTAGGTATCAAATAATCCGGTAAACAGGTTGTGGTTGGCCGCATGCTCAATACTTAAAAAATCATCGGTAAAAGCAGTTAACGGATTATTATAAATACTATCATCAGCAACAATCGAATTTTTATAAGCTGTCCAGTCGGCGAACAGTGAATCATCAAACCAATTTTTACTTAGCCCGTCTGTATCCAGTATCTGCTGGGCATCTGTAAGTGGTTTATTTAAAATTATCCAGTTGCTTAAATTAGTTTGATCAAGATACCCATGTGTTTGTGCCGCCTTGTAATAAGCGATCAGCCTGTTTAATGCCGGCGCAAGTTTTGTTTTTACCAGGTTTAAAATGGTTTGTTTAAGTGTGGCTTCCCCGGGTAATTTTAAAATATATTTATCCAGTGCTTTGCTAAGTGTAAGCAATGCACTAAACAGTTCATTCAGTTTTCTTTTGATATCTGTAATGGCAGCTTCGTTATCTTCATCACGGATAAACTCAAAACGTTCTTGTATATTCAGCCGGTACCTTTCAATATTTTGAATTGCAATAGTTCCAAGTTGTGCAGAAATATCATTTGAGAAGAAAGGTTGCCAGTTTCCGGCAACAGTATTGGTATTGCTGTAGTACTTAATAAATGCAGCAAAATCATTTGCAAACACGATCCAATCGGCAAAATTTTTTTCATCAACCAGGGCAAATTTATTTTTATTCATCCCGTCCAATAGCCGCTGGTGCTGACTGGTGCCGTTGTTCTGCAATGGATTTTTATGGTCGCTACAATTCGCCATTCTTTTAAACAGATTTATCGATTGTTAAAAAATCCAGTTCGGTTCCTTCATTGATATAATAAGGGAACACAAAATTAAAACGACTGTTGGTTGCCCTTACGATGTATTCCACTTCCACCAGTACTTCCCCCCCCAGTTCGTTTTGTGAGTTCAACGCAATTTTTTTTGCGTCAATTCTTGGTTCAAAAAAAAGTATGGCTGTTTTTATTTTATCTATCATGATCGTTTTTACTGTTGTATTCAACGGTTCAAACAGCAGTGTATTCATGTTGCATCCATACTTAGGTTGCATTACCCTTTCGCCAATGGTTGTAGTAAGCAGAATTTGTAAACTTTTTTCAATGTCTGTTTCCTTTTCCGTCATCTCCACGGATTTCAGCTGTGCATTGAAAGCCGGCGGAAAACTCCAGCCCACTCCCAGAAAATCATCGCTTGTAAATTCTTTGCTCATAATTTTAAAATAAAAATATTTTAACCCTTACATTATTTTTCTGTCAGCCTGAGCTTGTCGAAGGCGGGTTCATTCGATATGCCGGGTTCGACAAGCTCACCCTGACAGCCCTATTTTATTTACTTCCCTCATTTTCAAAGCACAGGTTCAAATACCTCAACCACCTATCATTACTGTTGGGCAACCAATTACAATTGAACCTCCGTGTGCTGTACTGTCACCCATTCTTGCAGCAGGCGAACCGCCAATGTTTACCGTTCCAGAGCCAGCCGAAATTGTATCCGGCGGACCGGTACAGGTACACATATCACCCACTTTTGCTGCAGCCATTCCGCCAATTAAAACAGTTGGCGTTCCCGGTGGCATTACCGGCCCACCTACATGTGGCACTGTTCCGGTAACCATCGGGCAAACATGCATATCGCCCACTCTTGCTGCCATTGGCATAGCTTCCTGTTTTACTGTTAATTAATATTCACTACTGAACCTTTAACATCGGTGGTTCCACCACTGGAGAGCTTTGCTCCCGAACTTCCTTCTGCCTTAAAATTTTTAGTTGCTTTGATCTCAATATTTGAATCAGCATCTACCTTTATATCCTTCGCCGTTTTTAAAATAATATCTTTGATGCTTTCTATTGTTATTCCATCCTCATTCATCGTTATTTTATTGCCGTTCTGATCTTCCAGGTGTATTTTCTTTTCATCTTCTGTTATTAAAAATTTATTACCACCCGGTGTCTCAAGCAAAAAACTTTTTTTATCGTCATTGAAGATCATTTTCATTTCGCTGCGGCTTACGTAACCTTTTTCATGGTTATCATCAGCAGCAGTAATAGGTGCAGGCTTTGCACTGCTGTTGAGCATTCCCAAAACAACTGCATGCCTGGGATCGTTATTGATAAAACCAATAATCACTTCATCCTGTATCTCGGGCCTGAAAAAAGTGCCTCTTTTATTTCCTGCATCCAGCGTTGCCACTCTGCACCAGATACCATCTTCATCATTATTGATGACAGGAATTTTTACAAGGATCCTGTCTTCTCCATCGGGGTCACTTTCCAACTGGGTTACAATACCAATATGTAATCCCTGTATTGCCGGTAACATGGCACCGCTTAACGGCTGCTGTACATTATAGGTTTGCACAAACCATTCAGGGTTTATTCCAAACTGAAATGTAGTTAACCAGTTGCCTTCAGTTATTTCGTGACGTATGCCCGTTACAAATAATTTTCCTTCGAACCGTTCACCAACTCCGTTGAGTTGTATAAGCTGGCCGGGTAACACATCCGCTGTTCCATCAGTGGTAACTTTCCCCCTGATCTTGGCCAACCTGTTCTTCATCATGGCGGCATTAACCCAGGCCTGCAATTCGGGTTCTTCTATTTTTGCACTGTTGAATAACCTGTATTCTGTTTCGCCAATTACATCTGCCAGGGTATCGGCCGATAAATTACCCGCATCCGGTACACCCGGGTCTTCTGCTTCTGTATCTTTCAGCAGTTCCTGGTCGGTATAATTCCAAACGGATCCTTTTACCGATTTATATTGCAGTCTTGCATCTATTTCAGCATCCAGGTCATGTACGGTGGCACCATACTGAATTGTAAGTGCTGCATCGCCGCTAAACTCCGGGGGCGCAACTGTTAGTTTTCCATCATTGGCAATACACAATAACCCATTCACATCTGCCCTGCAAACAATAAAATCCCAATCGGTACAACTGTACTGAACGATCTGTTTGTGTGTTACTGTAGTTGCGCTTACTTCCTTTTCCAAACCATACGTGTCAATGAGTTCTTCAATTACATCACTGTCTTTTGTTTCCAACGCATATTTATTTTTACAGGCACCTGTCATTTTAACTGCTTTGTCTTTGCACTCAATTATGAGTAAAGAATTTTTTTTTCGTACCCGGATACTATGCTTGATGACGATACCTTTAAATACTGTTTTTTCATCACTGCTGTATCCAACTTTAATTTCAATTTCTTTCCCGGGTTCAAATTCCGCCTTGCCACTCAATTCAAAAGATTGCTTACTGGGTTCCCCGTCGGTATAAACCAGTGTAGCCATTGGAATACGGTTTACTTCCTTATTCACAATTACAGACAAGAGCTGGTGTTGTTTTGACACTTCCGTACCGCCGCTGATAACAGTATGTGTAACTACACTTTTGGGTTTATCAGATGGTATGGTTCTTTCATTAGGCATTTAATTTTTTGTTTTATCGAAAGGCGGAAAAAATATTTCATCCCCTACTGTGAGGTTCCTGAAATTGTTTAATTTATTTACCCCTGCCACCTGCAGGTAATATTTTGAATCACCATAGATCTTGAAACACATTAACGGAAGTGTATCCCCTTTTTTTACAACCCTGAAATGTGTAAGGTCTGGTGAACTGTTATTCTCTCCCAATACTCTTGCTTCTTCCTCCACTATTTCACGAATGGTTACTTTACAAACTGCACGAATCGGTTTCCCATCGGGATTAAATAATTTGTATGCAATGTTTAAAGAAGAACAAACACCTTTCATTAAGCTGGTGCCCCACACAAATTTGAAAAAACGGGTTTGGTGAATATCACCATCGTAGCCCATTAAAAAATCGTTTAACTTCGTCAGATCCTCCGATATATCGTCCCTTGGATTACCATCAATGATCCCGGTATTGTCGTACAAAAACTCAAAAGCCAGTTCACCAGGAAGTTTCTTCTCAAACCGGGGCTGGCTGCCGCTGGTGCCCCCTGCCTGCCCGTTGTTGAATTCTACTTTTGTTTCAATAGTATAATTCTCGGGGTTGATCATGGCAGTAATCGGGTTCTCATCCAACGACGCCAGTTGATCATCGCCACAACCCGGATCGGTGTAGGCATAAATCTTTAATTTTTCAAATTCACCGGTGGGCATTTATCTTTCTTTTTTACTGTTGAGGATGTCCATTACATTATCAATGCATTGTTGCAGCACGGCCTTTTTTTCATCTTTTGATTCCTGGCTGCCCGGTGGCGCCATGGCGGCTTCTTTTGCCTGTTGGTCATTTACCGTAACACTTATCTGCAATTCTTTAATCTCTAGCGGCATGGTTATTTATTGATGGTAAAATAATTGTAACAGAGGTCAAGCGTTTCAATAACCACCGAATTTTCCTGTGCATTAAAATCGCTTACACTCCATTTTTTTGGCCATACATTAAAAAACTGCCAGGTGGTTATCGGGTTGTGTTCTTCATTTAATAAAGTAACATTTACCTGTACCGGGCTAAAGCTGCGGTTTTGTAATGCATCAATACACCAGTCTATCACAGCAGAGTTGGTTAACATGCCACGTTTTAAAGACAGGTCGGGATATTTTGTACGTACCGGCAGTTTATGTTCAAAACGGTTTTCACCGCCTTCTTTAAATGATTCGGTATCGTATTCTACATTTAAACCCGTTACGCTTTGAAA
>JAYUYX010000057.1:0-16219 GCA_043752205.1 Chitinophagaceae bacterium | reverse complement strand
TTTAAATCTTTCAAATTCACTTTGCCGGGCTATAAGCACCTCTGCAAAGTGTCGCTTAATTGCATAGATAAGCGGTTCGGTATATTGCCTGTCGCTTTGGTTTATGCAGGTAATTTTATATTCAATAATGCTAAACCTGCGTGCTTTTCCTCTAATGCGATTTATATATTCTTCAAATTCGTGGCTAAGCTGCCTTTTGTAATAAGGCGCCGGATCATTCTTATTAAAATGCTCCTCTATAGCCTGGGGATTTACAGTTAGAAATATATCAATCTTGTCAGGTAAAATTGTTTTCATTTTAGAGATTGTAGCAAATTTTTGGATAACAATTTTTTATCCGTGGATTTTTAACCAGGGAGTAAAATTCTAAAACTGAATATTGATCGCAGAAATTGTACAGCCGGGTAAAAATTAGGCGTACAATTAAATTAGTAGTAACATTTCTACAACGATTTGGATAAATAGCTCACACGATTAATTTGATTATTACGTTTTCTATCTGGCAATAATATCCATAATATAAAAATCCACATGCCAACAATTTTTACTAACTGCAGTACGGTATTACAGGTGTCAATAATGTTGTTGCAACTTCCTCATCAATACCAAAAAGATCATTCATGAAAAAAATAATTGCCATTGCAGTATTATTTACAGTGTTTGCATGTATCGGTTTGCAATTCTGGTATAGCGAATGGCAATACAGTTTACCCACACCTATACCTGCGCAATACCAGCCGGTAAATACAAAGGAACATATTAACCTGGCTGCCAAATTTAATTACCCCAAAGACAAACCGGTATTCCTTCATTTTTTTAATCCTGATTGTCCATGCTCAAAATTTAATATGCCCCACTTTAAATCACTTGCCGCAATGTATGGTGATGAAATAAGTTTTGCAGTGGTGGTAATGACAGAGGATAAGGATCATACAGAGAAAAGCATTCGAAAAAAATACAACCTGGTTATGCCTGTGTTATTTGATACAGCTCTTGCCCGTACATGCGGAGTATATTCAACGCCACAGGCAGTTTTACTAAATACCGACCAGGCACTCTATTACAGGGGCAATTATAACAAGACCCGGTATTGTACCGATAAAAAAAGCAACTATGCCCAAATGGCTATCGATTCCTTATTGGCAAGCAGGGCTGAACCTGTATTTAACCAATACGCACTTACTGCTTATGGATGTTCATTACCTAAATGCAATCTTACAAACCGATAAAAATCCTAAAACCTAAAAAATGCAAAACCCAACCCCAGGAATTAAAGCGGAAAATATTTCTTTTGCCCAACAGGTAAAAGAAAGATCCGATAAACTGATGAATTATTTTCTCATCTGTTTTTTTATTTGTGGTCTCATACTGGCACCATTCTACGATACCTGGCTGATAGCTATAGGCGTAGGGGGCCTTAACCTATTTGCATATTATTATATGAAAATGACTATGCCCGATTCACTTTTATATCAGTATGTATTAAGTGTGGTATTGGGCAGCTTTATGGCACAGGGTATTTACCAGATGCATGGCCTTTCCGAAATGCATTTTACTGCCTTTATAGCCAGTACTATTCTTATTACTTACCAAAACTGGAAGCTGCAGATACCCTTGGTAATATTTGTGCTTATTCATCATATTGGGTTGGCATACCTGCAAAATGCAGGAATGAAAGGTGCTTATTTTAGCCAGCTGGAGACAGTTGAAACGAGAACATTTATCATACACATTGTACTTGCCGCTATCCTGTTTTTTACAAGCGGCTTATGGGCTTACCTGCTTAAAAAATACAGTAAGATACAGGTAAAGCAAACCCGTGAGGTAAGCCGACTTGCAAGAGAAGCAGAAATTCATAAAGAAAAAATTTTGAACGAGGAGGCATTGCAGGTGGCTTATAAAAATGCAGAAAAAGCACGTCACGAAGCCGATGAAGCAAACAAAGCAAAAAGTGTTTTCCTGGCTACCATGAGCCACGAGATACGTACGCCCATGAATGGCGTAATTGGTATGGCTTCTTTATTAAATGAAACACAGTTAACTCCTGAGCAACAGGAATATGCCAAAACAATCAGCACCTGCGGCGAAGCCCTATTGACAGTGATCAATGATATCCTTGATTTTTCTAAAATAGAATCGGGTAATATGGAACTGGAAGAAAGAGATTTTAACCTGCGTACCTGTATTGAAGAAGTACTGGATGTTTTTGCAGGCAAAGCAGGCAAAATGGGATTGGACTTGGTGTATGAAATAGATTATAATGTACCAGCACAAATTATAGGGGATAGTTTAAGATTAAGGCAGGTACTGGTAAACCTGGTAAGTAATGCGATCAAATTTACAGAGCAAGGCGAAATATTTGTGGGCGTTCATTTACTTAAAACAAACAATGATGGTAAAATTGAACTGCAGTTTGAAGTACGGGATACCGGCATTGGTATTCCTGCCGATAAAATGGAAAGGCTTTTCAAAGCTTTTTCGCAGGTAGATTCTTCTACGAGCCGTAAATATGGCGGTACAGGTTTAGGCCTTATCATTAGTGAAAAGCTGATTGAACTTATGGGTGGCCGGATAAATGTAACAAGTAGAGAAAATGAAGGAACTACATTTTCTTTTAATGTAATGTCGGCTGCCAGTTCTCTGGCTTTACGCACTTATGTAACCAATTATATTTCAGGAATAGAAGGCAAGCAGATACTGGTAGTAGATGATAATTTGACCAACCGCTGTATACTCAAAAATCAATTGGAAATATGGAAACTGCATCCTACGCTGGCCAGCAGTGGTGCCGAAGCATTGGAGATACTTGCACAAGGAATGCAGTTTGACCTGTTATTGACAGATATGCAGATGCCGGATATGGATGGTTGCGAGCTTGCACAGAAGGTACAGCAAGATCATCCGGAATTGCCTATGATTTTATTGAGTTCTGTGGGTGATGACAGTAATAAAAGATATGCCGGCTTGTTTAAATCGATATTGGCCAAACCCATTAAGCAAGAAATGCTATGCAAACTTATCATCAATGAGCTCAGAGGGAAATCCAGGCCTATAATTGATATAGAACCTGTGAAGCAAAAACTTTCTATTGATTTTGTAAATGAGCATCCATTAAAAATACTGGTAGCAGAAGATAACCTGGTTAACCAGAAACTTACACTAAAGATATTAAGTAAACTTGGCTATACTGCAACACTGGCAGAAAATGGAAAGATAGCAGTGGAAAAAGCAGGCAGCGAAGATTATGACCTGATATTAATGGATGTACAGATGCCTGAAATGGATGGCCTGCAAGCAACCCGTACCATCAGGCAGATGAATGATATACAGCCCATTATTATTGCCATGACAGCAAATGCTATGAAAGAAGATAGGGATGATTGCCTGGAAGCCGGGATGAATGATTTTTTAAGTAAGCCCGTAAAACTAGAAGAACTGGTGAACATGCTTGCCAAATGGTCGAACATTGCCAAAGAAAATGCATCACCAAAAGAAATAAATATCACAGCCTAAAAAATACCTAACCTATAAATTGATAACAACTATGAGAAATTCCCAAACACATCCAGAAACGATCCTACTTTCTACTACCGAAGATCTTTATGATCTTAGTATGCTGGAAGAAATGGATGATAATGAATATCTGTTGGAAATACTTGCTGCATTACTTGATGAGTCGCCTAAAGATATTAAAGAATTGAAGGAAGCATTACAGGCCGGTAAAACAGATATTGTTGCTAAAAGAGCCCATAAGCTTAAAAGCAGTGCAGGTGTGATACAGGCAGAAAGATTAACAGCATTACTGACAGAAATTGAAAATACAGGGAAAGCCGGTTCAGTTACAAATGAATTAAGCAGCCTGGTTGATGATGCAGTATTTGAATACAGCCGTATTGAAAGATCATTAAAATTGTATGTACTAAGATTAAAGTGATCTGCAATCAAAAGAAAATAACAAAAGGGTTTCATTTTATTGAAACCCTTTTGTTATATAACCCTTTCTTAGTTCATTAATCACTAATATGAAGGAGGTGTTTATTCCCCACACCGGTATAAAGATTTTTTAAGAAGGCACATAATTGATTAGGCTACTACGCAATATCGGTCTTGGACCCTTATTTGCGCTTTACAGTAATACAATATAATGAACGTTTACTGAGAATTCCATTAGTGTTCTGATTATCTTTTAAAAACCTTCAACAAAAAGTTTTATTCATAAGCAAACAAATGAGACTATATATTAAATACATGATCAGTCTGCGTTGCATACTGATGGTGAAGCAGGAATTAGCAAAGCAGGGAATACAACACCTTAGTGTTGACCTCGGGACTGTGGTAATTCTTAAACCAATTACGCAGGACCAACATGATCAGCTTAAAGAACAACTCCTTAGGTTAGGTTTGGAATTACTACAAGACAAAAAAACTATACTCATTGAAAAAATAAAGAACGTAATTGTTGAAATGGTACATTATGCAGAAGAATTACCACTAGTGAATTATTCGGATCACATTAGCGAAAAATTAGGCTATGATTATACCTATCTTGCCAACATATTTT
This sequence comes from Chitinophagaceae bacterium, assembly GCA_043752205.1. Taxonomy (GTDB): domain Bacteria; phylum Bacteroidota; class Bacteroidia; order Chitinophagales; family Chitinophagaceae; genus Ferruginibacter. The sequence goes on along the minus strand of JAYUYX010000057.1, from coordinate 11,658 downwards.
CTGAAGTGACTGGTATAACTATTCAGCAATTCATTATCAGCCATAAAATTGAGAAGGTAAAAGAGTTATTATCATATGACGACCTTAACCTGACTGAAATTTCTTATAAAATGAACTACAGCAGCGTAGCCCATTTATCTAACCAGTTCAAAAAAGTTACAGGTTTATCTCCGTCATTTTACAAACAAACAAATCAAAAACGGATGTGTACCCTGGAAAATATTTGATAATTTTTTTTAAAATAATTTTGATCAACAAAAAAAGCCTCCGTTTTAAACGAAGGCTTTTTTAATTGTATTATTTTGATAAGCTATTAATAATTTGTCAAAGCCATTTCCACTCTTCTGTTCTTTGCACGACCTGCTGCAGCTTTATTGTCAGCAATGGGTTTAGTTTCGCCATAACCTGCAGAAGCCAAACGGTTATCAGCTATTCCTTTACTTACTAAGTATGCCTTAACTGAAGCAGCTCTCTCGTCAGATAAAGTTTGGTTGTAATCATCTTTACCAACCTCGTCAGTATGACCATCGATCTGTACTCTGAAAGAAGGGTTATCTTTTAAAATTGTAACCACATCATTTAATTTAGGAAATGATTTAGCTAATAGTTTAGAACTTCCTGTAACAAAGAATATATTCTGAGCAGCAATATTCACCTTCCTGATTATTTCTTCACTGATAACAGGACAACCAAAATTAGAAGCTGGTCCTTTATCATTGATACATTTATCATCATCGTCATTTACACCATCACCATCAGTATCCGGAGTAGGGCAACCCTGGTAACGGGCAGTACCTTTTACTGTAGGACACTTATCTAGTTCGTCATTGATACCATCACCATCTGTATCCGGTATCGGACAACCCTGGTAAGCTGCAGTGCCAAAAACATCAGGGCATTTATCATCTAAATCCGCAATGCCATCACCATCTCTGTCGGGGCAACCCTGCAATGAGGCAAGGCCTGGTGTATCAGGGCACCTGTCAACCGCGTCAAGTACACCGTCTCCATCTCTATCTACAACAACTGCTGGAGGCGGGGGTGGTGGCGTCTTTGGAGTGATCAAACGGCCAGCTCCAAGTTTTAAAGCCAAACCGGCTCTTACGGTAGTTATATTCCAGGTCTCAACACTACGTGGTGTTTGACCAAAGTAGGGTTGAAAAGCAACAAAAGGAGAAACAATGAACTGGGTTTTGGTATTTGCAGAACCCATAAAAATATCATAGCCCATTCCCACCTGTCCTGAGATCTGTGTATTATCCATATTGTTTAGCTCACCTTTAACATCGGGTGGAGGTGTTTGATTGGGAAAAGCAGGATTTTTACCCAGCTTATAAGTAAAATCATTACCCAAAAGGATTGATACACGTGGACCTGCATAAATGTAGAAACCATTTTTAAACGGTGCAAATCGCAAACTCGGCTCTATAGCAATATAATTTAACTCCGTAGTAAGATCTGCGGGACAGTTACATGCTGTAGTTACCTGGTCGAATTTAGCACGTTTGCTGTCGTACCCCGATTGCAGCATGAAACCTAATACAGATCCTGCAGGATGATACTCGATCAATGCTGCTGCAAAAAGTCCTACGCCCCTGCCATCATGAAAAGCAGTTGGTGAAGTAAAACTGGCATTCAGCTGTTGAGTGCTTCCCCTGTAGAAGTTAACATTTGCGGCTCCTGCAACACCAAATCTCCACGAAGGCCTAGTATACTGCTGCGCCTGAAGTGATGATTGTATCCCTGTTAATATAAAGGCACTTAAAATAATACCTTTAACAAGCAGGCTGTAAGCGAACCACGCCTGGCGTGGTTCTTTTTTAAAATTATTTTTCAATTTCATAGTTTTTAATTTAAGGCTTAGTAATGATGTTTGTACTGGTCATAACAACCGCTCCGTTCCTGGCAAGCATACGACCAACTGCCGTTGCATGCGAATTCATGGTGATGGATGTTAAGGCCAATATATTTCCCTGGAATGAAGTATAATCTCCAATAGTAGCAGAGCTACCTGTTTGCCAAAAAATGTTATCAGCCCTGGCGCCACCTGCAAGGATAATGTTTCCACCTGCACCACCTACGGTAGTAAAGGCAGATGCTATCTGGAATATCCAAAATGCATTTGGATTGCCTTGTGCATCAAGCGTAAGGTTACCGTTTCCTACTGAAAGTGTAGAAGTTGATTTATAAATACCGGGTGCAAGGGTCTGGCCTCCCAGATCGCCTGATACGGTTACCGGTGCAGGAGAGCTTGCTCCTTCAGCAGCAAGATAAGCATTGGTAAGATCGGTCTTGGCTTGTAGTAACATCGCAGGTGTTCCCGGAGGAGTTATATCATCTGATGCGTAGATCGCCCCGTTCACAATAGTGGCAGGAGGAAATCCTGTAACTGAAGAACGCACACCGGGATAGATACCAACATCCATATTATTAATAACACTGAAACCAGCCTGGTTACTAACGCCTACGCCAGCCAGTATACCAAAACGTGCGGCTGTTCCTAGAACAACAGGACCAACTATAGAGGGACCTGTGGTAAAGCTCCACACATAATTATTTGCCAATGGCGTACCTGCTACGTTCCTTGCACCTGTAGTTATTGTAGCGGTATAAACTGTATTGATCAAAAGACTGGCAGCAGGTGTAAATGATGCAGTTGTACCACTATAAGTAACTGTTCCGGCAACAGGTGTACCACTCCTGTTCAAAGTAAAGGTTGTTGCATTAATTGTGAGCGGATCCATAGGCATACTGAAAGTAGCAGTGATCACTTTATTAAGTGGAACACTAACCGCATTATTTACCGGATCGGTTGAAATAACTGTTGGTGCTAAATTAGTACCGGTAGTAAATGTCCACACATAATTAGCTGCCAATGCAGTGCCGGCCAGGTTCCTGGCTCCCGTGGTAATGGTGGCTGTGTAAACTGTATTAGCTGTGAATGCAACTGTGGGTGTAAAAAATGCTGTTGAACCACTATAAGTAACCGTTCCTGAAACAGGGGTTGCTCCCTGCCTTATGGTAAAAGTTGTGGCATTGATCGTTAACGGATCCATAGCCATATTAAAAGTTGCTGAAACAATTTTATTAAGTGCCACACCGGTAGCATTGTTTGCAGGGTCAGTTGAAATTACTACAGGAGAAACTGCCGTTCCGGTTGTAAATGTCCATACATAATTATTAGCTAATGCTGTGCCTGCTATATTCTTTGCTCCTGTTGTAATCATAGCTGTATAAACAGTGTTTGGCAAAAGATTAATTGTTGGTTTAAATGATGCAGTTGTGCCGGTATAGGTTACTGTACCCGGAACCACTGTTGTTCCCTGCATTAATGTAAAGCTTGTTGCATTAATGGTTAAGGGATCCATCGCCTCGCTGAATGTTGCAGTGATGGTCTTATTAAGCACTACCCCTGTTGCATTATTTGCGGGATCTGTTGAGATCACTGTAGGAGCCGTAAGCGTACCCGTGGTGAACGACCATACATAATTACTGGCTAAAGCAGTACCTGCAGTATTCCTTGCGCCTGTTGTAATGGTAGCCGTATAAACCGTATTAAGGGTAAGCGGTGCCGCAGGTGTAAATGATGCAGTTGTACCACTATAAGTAACAACACCTGCTACTACAGTTGCACCTTGCCTTAATGTAAAAGTTGTTGCATTAATTGTCAATGGATTCATTGGCATATTAAATGTTGCAGTAACTCTTTTATTAAGCGGAACTCCTGTTGCATTATTAGCTGGATCTGTGGAGATCACCACAGGAGATAATGTTGTTCCTGTGCTAAATGTCCATATATAATCTGTTTGCAAAGCATTGCCCATTAGATCTTTCACCGCTGTAGTAACACGCCCTGTATAGGTAGTGTTCATCGCAAGCGGGCTAGATGGGGTAAAAGTTGCAGTATTACCACTGTAAGTAATAGTACCTGCAACAGGTGCTGCGCCTGTAATGGTGAATGATGCCTGTGTTATAGTGGCAGGATTCATTACTTCATTAAAGGTTACTGTAATTACTTTGTTGAGTGCTACACTGGTTTCACCATTTGCAGGATCTGTGGAGATTACTAATGGACAAACGCCATCTACCTCCACAAAATCATCTTTTTTACAACCGCCTAAAAACGCTGCCAATGATAGGGCTGCGAATGCGGTCAACAATAGTATTCTTGTTTTCATGTTAGTGATTGTTTTTTTAATTATGATTAAAGTATTTTATACAATTTTGTGCTTAAAGAATATTATGTTTTCTCTAACCGGAGTACAAAGTTTTAAGCTATAATATCTGTAAACCGATTAACTCGTATGTTTTTACTGAAGGGAAATCATTATGGTAGCAAAAGCTATAATGTAAAAGGGTAAAGTTTTTCAATAGGTATATTTCAGAAAGATGAATAATAGGAAATTAGCAATGCAAAGGTGCACCTTGCCCGCTTTAAAACTATTACATAAGGCTTGAAATAAGTTACATATTTCACACATGTCGTATCCTTTTACCCAGTTATAGCCTTCATTTTTTGCCAGGTAATTTTGGAAGAGGATAAAAAATCCTTAATGGAGATGATATATATTTTTACGGAAATGTTAAGTACCGGATAAAAATAAAAAAAGGTCTCAATTTCTTGAAACCCTTGTCTTTATTTGTGGGAGCACACGGGTTCGAACCGCGGACCCTCTGCTTGTAAGGCAGATGCTCTAAACCAACTGAGCTATGCTCCCTTTTTAATTTCGGATGGCAAAGATAAGGGTTAAATATTTTCTACAAAATTTTTTAAGAAATTAGTTAAGCTGCAGGGCTGGTAACCTGTAAGACTGGCCATCATACACAAATAATTCATCTATTTCCACTGTCCAGTATTTGTATAAAGGCGATTTGCTGAGGTATTGTTCCACTTCAATTTTACTGGCAGCATTAAAAACCATCCAACTCTTCTGGCTCTCCATGCTCACTGTATAATAATCAAGTATGTTCTTTTCTATCAAACTGTTTATATAAGCCCGATGTAGCGGCACATAAGTCATGAAATCTTCATCCATATCAAAATGTACAGTAACCTGGTATTTATTTATATGTTCATCCTTTATATTTTCCATTCTGCAATATTATTTTCCCATGCTGCATGATATGGGGCTGTAATTTTTATATAATTATCGGTATAACCTTCCATCATACCATTCTTGTTCTTTGTTTCAAACAATACTTTCCTGGTTTGGCCAATGTGGGCATTAGTAAAGTATTGCATCTTCTGGTAACTCAGGTTTCTTAATGCTTTGTTTCTTTCATTCCTTATATGCACTGGAATTACCGGTTTCATACCTGCTGCCAGTGTATTCGTTCTTTCAGAATAAGTGAATACATGCAGGTAAGATATATCCAGTTGATGCAGAAAATTAAATGTTTCCATAAAATCCTCATCAGTTTCACCGGGGAAGCCAACAATTACATCAACACCTACGCAGCAATGCGGCATCATGGTTTTTATCAACCCAACCCTTTCTGCGTAAAAATCTTTTTTATACCGCCTCCTCATTAAGCCCAGTATCTTATCACAGCCGCTTTGCAATGGAATGTGAAAATGCGGCATGAACCTTTTACTGTTGCTTACAAATTCAATAATATCATTGGTCAATAAATTAGGTTCAATGGAGGATATCCTGAAACGCTCAATACCCGCTATCTCATCCAATTCCTTTACAAGGTCAAGAAAATTTTCTTCATTCCTTTTACCGCCTGTAAATCCTTTACCAAAATCTCCCAGGTTAATGCCTGTCAATACAATTTCCTTTGCTCCCTGTTCAGCAATGGCCTCTACATTAGCCAGTACATTGTTAATACTATCGCTGCGGCTTTTGCCTCTTGCAAGCGGGATGGTGCAAAAAGAACAGGTATAATCACAGCCATCCTGTACTTTTAAAAATATCCTTGTGCGGTCATTAATAGAGTGTGAAGCAGTAAACTCATTTACATCTTCAATATCGCAGCTGCAGATCTTTGCGCTATCACCTTTAGTCATTTCTTTTAAGTGGGTAGCAATATTAAATTTTTCGGCAGCACCTAAAACAAGGTCAACCCCGGGGATAGCAGCAATCTCTTTTGGTTTTAATTGGGCATAGCAACCTGTTATTACAACCATCGCTTCAGGTGCCTTGCGTTGAATACGGCGTACCAGCATACGACACTCTTTATCTGCATTGTCAGTAACCGAACAGGTGTTGATCACATACACGTCTGCAACCTCATCAAAATTTCTTTTTTCAAAGCCATCATTCTCCAGTAATCTTCCAAGAGAAGAAGTTTCTGAAAAGTTCAGTTTGCAACCTAAAGTATGTAATGCTACTGTTTTACTCATTGCAACAAAATTAACGAAATTGAATGGATGGTACACAGATACCAAGGATAAACGGTTAAGCCATCGTCCGTTTTCTATCAAACCCGTAACTTGCGTCATGCTTAAAAAATATCTTCCATATATATTGTTGATAGCTGCTGCATTATTGTTCTATTTTATAAAGAAGAACCAGCGTAGCAATAAAGGGAATAATACGATAACGGAACAGACTGATAACAGGATTGTTGTTCCTGCAGTTTTGCCTGAAGAAGATAAAACCGATAAAATTGAAGGGTTTAACAGGAGCACCGAAAATCTTATTTTCAGCAAACACGCCAAATGCAGGATGGATTGCAGGAAAATAGATGAAGCTGAGGTTAAAGCCATTCTTAAAAACGGCACGGTCAATCTTAAAAAAATACAGTCAGATAAAAGAGGTAAAACCTACCCGGTTGAAGGATATACAGAAGACAAGCAGCACGTAAGAATTGTGTTTGCTCCAAAAAATGATGCCCTGGTTGTGGTAACTGTAATTGACCTGGGAACGGAGTGGAAATGTGATTGTAAGTAGCTTTCCGTTTGTCAATCTTTATATTTCATCAACATAAAACATTGTAAATTTGTGTTTCAACGATTGAACTGATTGTAATGAAGATAAAATCCATTTTGGCAAAGCCCTTTGCCGGTTATATACACAAGCAGATAAAAAAAGGGATGGAAACGGCTGAAGCAGATCAGCAGACAATCTTTAATCACCTGGTAAAAGTTGGTACAAAAACAGTTTTCGGAAAAGATCATGAATTTGCTGCTATTAAAACCCATGCAGATTTTGTAAAGCAGGTTCCTATCCGGGATTATGAAGCACTAAAACCTTATATAGAGAAGATTAAGCAGGGAACCCAAAATGTTTTATGGAGAGGTCAGCCTATTTATTTTTCAAAGACCAGTGGCACTACCAGCGGGGTAAAATACATTCCAATCACAAAAGATTCTATTCCCAATCATATCAACACGGCACGTAACGCATTGTTATGTTATATGGCTGAGACAGGAAATACAAAATTTGCAGATGGTAAACTCATCTTCTTAAGTGGCTCACCTGTTTTGGAAAGAGTAGGAGGAATACCCACTGGGCGATTAAGTGGCATTGTAAATCATCACATACCTAAATATTTAAGGTCTAACCAAATGCCCTCCTTTACAACAAACTGTATTGAAGAGTGGGAAGAAAAACTGGATAAGATCGTGGACGAGACCATAAATCAAAATATGACCCTCATTAGCGGTATACCACCATGGATGCAGATGTACTTTGACAGGCTGATAGAAAAGAGTGGAAAAAAAGTTGGAGAACTGTTCCCTAATTTTAATGTGATGGTGCAGGGGGGCGTAAATTTTGAACCCTATAAAGCCAGGCTTTTTGAAAGCATTGGCCGTAAGATAGATTGTATTGAATTGTTTCCTGCCAGTGAAGGTTTTTTTGCTTTCCAGGATTCACAGGAGGCAGAAGGGTTATTACTGAACACAAACAGTGGTATATTTTACGAGTTTGTTCCTGCAGGAGATATATTCAATGAAAACCCAACCCGGTTAACATTAAAGGATGTAAAAGTGGGAGAGAACTATGCCCTCATTATCAACAGCAATGCAGGCTTATGGGGATATAATATTGGTGATACCATTAAATTTGTTTCTACCGAACCTTACCGCATTGTAGTGACTGGCCGCACCAAGCATTTCATTTCGGCCTTTGGTGAGCATGTGATCAGTGAAGAAGTTGAAGCTGCTTTATTGCAGGCTGCTGCCGAGGAGAATATTCCCATAACAGAATTTACAGTAGCGCCAAAGATTTCAACGGATGCCGGTAAGAGTTATCATGAGTGGTTCATTGAGTTTGAAAATGCACCTCCCGATATGAAATCATTCTCTAAAAAAATTGATGATAATCTCCGCAAAAGAAATGTTTATTACGATGATCTTGTTGGTGGAAATATTTTACAGCAACTTAAAATATCTCCGGTAAAGAAGAATGGTTTTATTGATTATATGAAAAGCATTGGCAAACTTGGCGGCCAGAATAAAGTACCCCGTCTCAGTAATGACAGGAAGATAGCTGAGGAACTGGAAAAGTTTGTTAACTAACTCACAACAATACTTATTAAACTTTACCAATATTTTTGGCCTATTGTTTTCAAAATAATATACTTTTGCGTTGTTAAACACAACATATAAATAAATTGAACAGGCACTTATCATATATCGTAAACACAAATTCTTCATTAAGAGGAAGAAATAGCCTGTTTCTGTTTACATCCACCTCCCGACGTGGATGCTGATAGGACGAGTAGCTAAAACCTGCCCCTGTCAGTGAAAAAATCCCCAAGAGTTTTCTTCTAACATCTTTCAATTAACGCTTTCAATTTTTTACAATTGGAAAACAGTAACATTATAATTAAGGTTGCTACCGCAGCCGATACGCATTTCGCTATAACCATTACCGACGAAATGGAAGCTTCGGCAAAAGCCCGTGGCACCGGTATTGCCAAGCGTTCACCCGAATATATTGAGCAGAAAATGATCGAAGGTAAATCGGTGATCGCTGTAACTACAGAAGGTGATTGGGTAGGTTTTTGCTACATAGAAGTGTGGGAGCATAACAAGTTTGTTGCCAACAGCGGCTTGATCGTTTCCCCTGCATATCGTAAAACAGGTGTTGCAAAAGGTATTAAGCGCAGAATTTTTGAACTGAGCCGGGAGAAATATCCTGACTCCAAAATATTTGGATTAACAACAGGTCTTGCGGTAATGAAAATAAATTCTGATCTGGGATATGAGCCGGTAACTTATTCTGAGCTAACAACTGATGAACAATTCTGGGCAGGCTGTAAAAGCTGTGTTAACTATGATATCTTAATGAGCAAGGACAGGAAGAATTGTATGTGTACTGCCATGCTTTTTGATCCCGAAGATCATTATACACCCGAGGAAACGAAAACAGAATTTAAAAAGCAATCAAAATTGTACGAACGTTTTATGCGGATAAAACAAAGCAGGATGATGAAGTTCTTACAAAAGAAGCAGGGTGGCACATCAAGATCACTGCTTCGTCATTTTTTTAATTTTTAAAATAATTCAGCATGAGCAAGAAAGTTGTCCTGGGTTTTAGCGGCGGGTTAGATACAACATACTGTGTAAAATACTTTACAGAAGAAAAAGGATATGAAGTGCATTCTGTGATCGTAAACACAGGAGGATTTACAGAAGATGAATTACAGAAGATAGAAGAACATGCTTATAAGCTTGGTGTAAGATCACATACTGCCATCAACGCTGTAAAAAGTTATTACGACAGGATAATTAAGTACCTGGTTTTTGGTAATGTTTTAAAGAACAATACTTACCCGTTAAGTGTGAGTGCCGAAAGATTGAGCCAGGCAGTTTTTATTGCAGAGCATGTACAACATCTGAATGCTGATATTGTTGCGCATGGCAGCACCGGGGCAGGTAACGACCAGGTACGCTTTGATATGATCTTCAACATAATGATTCCTGGCGTGGAGATATGTACACCGATCCGTGATCTCAAATTAAGCCGTGAAGATGAGATCGCTTATTTGAAAAGTAAGGGTGTTGAAATGAATTTTGAAAAGTCAATGTATTCTATCAATAAAGGACTTTGGGGTACAAGTGTTGGCGGAAAAGAAACATTGAACAGCAAAGGTATGCTGCCCGAAGAGGCGTGGCCAACACAGGTTACAGAAATAAATTCCAAATCTGTTGAACTGGAATTTGTAAAAGGTGAGTTGATTGGGATTGATGGCAATAAATTTAATCATCCAACTGAAGCCATTCAACATTTACAATTCATAGCAGGGCCTTTTGGTATTGGCAGGGATATTCATGTTGGCGATACCATTATTGGTATTAAGGGACGTGTTGGTTTTGAAGCGGCAGCACCAATGATAATTTTAAAAGCACATCATGCTTTAGAAAAACATGTGCTCACTAAATGGCAATTGAACTGGAAAGACCAGCTGGCGCTTTTTTATGGTAACTGGCTGCATGAAGGTCAGATACTGGACCCTGTGATGAGGGATATTGAAGCTTTCTTTGAAAGCTCGCAGGAAAATGTTACAGGTAAAGTATTTGTGGAACTGATGCCTTATCGTTTCCAGGTAACAGGTATTGAATCAGCATATGACCTGATGAGCAGCAAATTTGGCAAGTATGGGGAGATAAATAATGGCTGGACAGGAGATGATGTAAGAGGATTCTCAAAAATATTTGGCAACCAGACAATGATCTATAATGCAGTAAAACAATCAGCAGATGGCAGGTAAAATTAAAGTTGGCATCATTGGAGGCGCTGGCTATACGGGTGGTGAATTAATAAGACTATTGGTTAATCATCCCAATGCAGAAATTGTTTTTGTGAACAGCAACAGCCATGCAGGCAAGTTTGTATACGAGGTACATAAAGACCTGCAGGGAGAGACTGATCTGAAATTTACTTCTGTACTAAACCAAAAAATTGATGTTTTGTTTTTATGTGTGGGTCATGGAGATGCCATTAAATTTTTGATGGAAAATAAAATTGATGATAAAATAAAGATCATTGACCTGAGCCAGGATTTCAGATTGGGAGAAACGGTAGGGAAACGGAAATTTGTATATGGATTACCGGAGTTAAATAAAACACTTATTAAAAAGGCCAAGAATATTGCAAATCCTGGTTGTTTTGCTACTGCTATCCAGTTAGGCTTATTACCACTGGCAAAAGCAGGCTTATTGAAAGAAATACATACAACGGGTATTACTGGCTCCACAGGGGCAGGGCAGGGGCTGAATGCAACATCGCATTTCAGTTGGCGTGCAAATAATATTCAGGCTTACAAAACCCTTTCCCATCAGCATCTTGCAGAGATAAGGCAATCTTTTTTAAAATTAGATCCTTCCGTAAGCACTGACCTAAATTTTATACCCTGGCGGGGAGATTTTGCCAGGGGCATCTTTATCAGCTCACAAATAAAATGTGATCTAACCCTGTCTGAAGTATCTGCATTATATAAAAAATATTATGCAGCACATCCTTTTGTTATAGTAAGTGAAGAACCTATTTTTTTAAAACAGGCTGTAAATACCAACAAATGTTTTATTCAGTTAGAGAAAGTTGGCAACAATCTGGTAATTCATTCTGTAATTGACAATTTATTAAAAGGTGCCAGCGGGCAGGCAGTGCAGAATATGAATTTGATGTTTGGGCTTGAAGAAACAACAGGATTAAAACTTAAAGCAAATTATTTTTAGATGAAATTATTTGATGTATATCC
>JAYUYX010000056.1:0-6936 GCA_043752205.1 Chitinophagaceae bacterium | reverse complement strand
CTTTTACTAAGTTGATAGTACAGCCGCCAAAACCACCACCCATCATTCTTGCGCCCAATACGTCCGGATTATCTTTTACACTATTCACCAAAAAATCAAGCTCTTTACAGCTTACTTCATATTCTTTGCTCAACCCATCATGGGTTTCAAACATTTTTTCCCCTAATGCTTTTATATTTCCAATTTTCAAATCTTCACAAGCCTGAAGTAACCGTCGGTTTTCTTCCAACACATATTTGCAGCGCCTGTAAATCAAACTATTTTTTGTTGCTACCTGTTTATCCAGCATTTGCAACGAAACATCTCTTAAACTATTTATATCAGGATAAATTTCTTTTATCCACGCTACGCCTTGCTCACATTGCTGCCTGCGTTCATTGTAGGCAGAAGATGCCAGCGAATGTTTTACATTGGTATTGAATAACACTATTTTTATTCCTGCTAAATCGAATGGAACATGCTCATAGTCGAGGTTGCGGCAATCTAATTTTATTACATGATTTTTTTTGCCAAACATACTGGCAAACATATCCATGATGCCGCACTGCACTCCTGCGAAAGCATGTTCTGCTTTTTGTGCCAGCTTCACCATATCTATTTTTTCAAGTTTTAAATGGAACAATTCATTCAACGCAAATACAACGGCACATTCCACAGCAGCAGAGGATGATAAACCAGAACCAATGGGCAAATTGCCACTTAGCAACAGATTAAAACCGCCAATGTTATGGCCGTTCTTTTGCAACTGGTCAACAACACCGATAACATAGTCTGTCCAACTATTTAGTTGGCAGCCTAAATTATTTTTATCGGCAACAAACTGTTGTTTATACTCAGATGAATACAAATGAATTTTACCATCACGGCTTCTATCAACTGCCACATAAGCATACATATCAATGGCGGCTGGCAACACAAAGCCTTCATTATAATCTGTATGCTCCCCAATAATATTTACACGGCCAGGTGAACGGACAACTAATTTTGGTTTTGACAAAAACTGTTTAAAAAATAAACCTTCCATTTTTTGCACATAATTGAAGGTTATAGCATAATCCATAAATAATAAATTTTAACTCGGCTATTTAATTTTAATAGTTTACTTACCAAAACCGCACATACAAAGCTGTCAGTAACATCAGTGTAATCACTATCAATAAAATAGTAGATGGTTTTAATTTAAACATGCTGCTATCTAAATCAAATGCTTTAGGGTTTACTTTTGGTCCGGCCAAACTGATAACAACCATTGTTGCCACTGTTATAAAAAATGACCACCCCATATTAATCAGAAAAGGAATTTCTACTACGGTCTTTATAACTCCATTATCCATTTTCTGATATTCAAACGCAGTATATAGCAAGGTTTCTTTACCAAAAATGGATACCGCATAATTATTGAAGAAAATAGCGAGTGCAAAACCAAGCACCAATCCAGTTAAAGCTGCAGCACCTGTTGTTCTTTTCCAAAACATACCTAATATAAACATGGCAAAAACACCTGGGCTGATAAAACCAGTATATTTCTGAATAAACGTAAAACCGCCTTCGCCACCAATGCCCAACATATCCGACCAGGTAAATAGTAAGGCAACCAGCATTGCCGCAATTACCGCAAGCCTGCCTGTCCATACCATTTTCTTTTCATCCGCATTTTTGTTAATGTACTTTTTATAAATGTCTAATGTAAAAATGGTGGAGATACTATTGGCTTTTCCTGCCAATGATGCAACGATGGCAGCAGTTAAAGCCGCTACTGCAAGGCCCTTCAATCCCACAGGTAAAAATGTAAGGATGGCAGAGTAAGCTCCATCTTTACCACCGCTAAAATCACTAAGATGTCCGCCTTTGTGCAATACATACGCTGCTATACCAGGCAGCATAACAATGACGGGCATCAGCAATTTTAAAAAGCCTGCAAATAAAATGCCTGTTCTTGCGGTTTGCAAATCGGCACCCAATGCCCTTTGTGTAATATATTGGTTGCAACCCCAGTAATTTAAATTAACAATCCACTGCCCTGCAAAATACATGGCTATACCGGGCAGCACCACATACTTTTGTATCGCCAAATTCTCAGGTGTGCCTATCACTGCACTGTGTGCCGATGGTTTTGCAAACACCATGTGAAAATGGTCTGGTGCTTCTTTTAATAAGGTACTAAAGCCATTGAGCATACTGGTGCCCATTCCAAACTTTTCACTCACAATCGTTAATGCCATATAGGTGGTTGCCAGTCCACCGATGATTAAAACGGCCACCTGTATCACATCGGTATATCCAATCACTTTCATTCCGCCGAGTGTGATAATCATTCCGAAAACCAACAGGCCAATCATGATGGCATGTAAATATTCGCCGCCAGCCAAGCCATTGATGGCAACCGCACCGAGGTATAAAATAGAAGTGAGGTTTACAAATACATAAAGGAATAACCAGAATACCGCCATGATTAACGCCACCGATTCATTGTACCGTGTTTTTAAAAACTGCGGCATGGTGTAAATCTTGTTCTTAAGATAAATGGGGATGAACCAGATAGCGATGATGATTAACGCAATGGCCGCAATCCATTCGTAAGCGGCCACGGCAATGCCCACAAAAAAACCTTCGCCACTCATGCCCACAAATTGTTCGGCAGAAATATTGGAGGCAATGAGCGAGGCACCAATAGCCCACCAGGTTAGTGAACCTTCGGCTAAAAAATAATCTTTGGTGCTGGCTTCCTTATTCTTTTTGCGACGGTATATCCATATACCATAACTGCTCACCAATAAAAAATAAAAGAGAAATACCAGATAGTCTGTTAGTTGTAAACTGTTCATACTGCAAAGGATTTAGCGTTTTAAATGCAATCGTCTTTAAAATTTTATTTATTGGCGAAATAGCTTTCGTTCCATCTTAATTCGTTTCGTATGCTTTGTGTGGTAGACTGTGCATTGATGTTGACGAATTCAATGCCTGCCATGTCCGCAAAGTCCTGCAGGTGTCCGGCTGTTAAATTCTGGCTGTAGCAAGTGTGGTGTGCACCGCCTGCATATATCCAACTGGCGCATGCCTGCTTCATATCCGGCAAAGGTTTCCATAGCACCCTTGCCACGGGTAGTTTGGGCAAATCCTGTTTTGGTTTTACCGTTTTTACTTCGTTTATAAGTAACCGAAAGCGGTTGCCCATATCAATCAATGAAGCATTGATAGCTGCTCCTGCGCCAACATTAAATACTAAACGCACCGGATCGGCCTTGCCGCCAATACCCAATGGATGAACTTCACAGGATGGTTTTGCATTGGCAATAGACGGACATATCTCCAGCATGTGAGAACCCAATACCATTTCATTGCCCGGCTCAAAATGATAAGTGTAATCTTCCATAAAAGAATTGCCGCCAGGCAAACCGGTTGCCATTGTTTTCATAGCCCGTAATAATGCAGCAGTTTTCCAATCGCCCTCTCCTGCAAAACCATAACCATCTGCCATCAGCCTTTGTGCAGCTATGCCCGGTAGTTGGGTCAACCCATGCAGGTCTTCAAACGTATCAGTAAAACCTTTGTAATTTCCTTCTTCTAAAAATCTGCGGATACCAATTTCTATTTTAGCAGCATCCCGCAAAGCCCGGTGCTGGTTCTTTCCTTTTTTTAGCGATGGCACCAGTGTATATAGCTCCGCATATTCATCGCAGAGTCTTGTTATGGCAGTTTCTTTTACATCATAGATTACACTTGCCAAATCTCCAATGCCGCAGGTGTTTACACTGTAACCAAATTTTAATTCCGCTTCCACTTTATCGCCATCAGTTACAGCCACATAGCGCATGTTATCCCCAAAACGGACAAACCTTGCACCCTGCCAGTCGTTCCATCCCAATGCAGTTCTTGTAAATGATGCTAACTGATCAATCACTGTGCTGTCCTCCCAATGGCCAACCACCACTTTTCTGTTCAAACGCATACGGCTCATTATAAAACCAAACTCACGGTCACCATGAGCCGATTGATTGAGGTTCATAAAATCCATATCAATGGTTGCCCACGGAATATCACGGTTAAACTGTGTGTGCAAATGCAGCATGGGCTTTTGTAAAACCTTTAACCCATTAATCCACATTTTTGCCGGGGAAAAAGTATGCATCCACGTAATAATCCCGATACATTTTTTTGAACCGTTTGCATCCACACATAAATTATATACTTCCTCTGATGATTTTAATGTGGGTTTAAAAACAACTGTCACCGGAATGACTGCGGCATCATTGAATGATTTGGAAATGATGCCTGAATGCTTTGCCACTTGCTTTAAGGTTTCTTCACCGTATAAATTCTGGCTGCCGGTTACAAACCAAACTTCAAAACTCTTGATGGATGAAGATGTGTTATGATTATTCATACAATTATGTTTTATTTTTTTGTTACCGGCTTTACTGTATTGTTCGGCATCGTTGTGTCACTCACTTGTACTGCATACCATTGTTGAGTTTTGCCTGCATTATCTTAAACCTCATCACCCCTGCCCGTCCGGTCAGGCGGGCTTCCGCTTCTCATAAAGGAGAAGAGGCGGTGCTCCGTACCTTTAATAAAAATTTCAACTTTTACAGCTTCTCTATTTCTTTAATCAGCAATACTTCAATCACTTTAACTTTTCAGAAAGCACTTTCAAATTTTCAAACTCTTTACTGTCCCTCCCTTCGGGGGAGGTTAGGAGGGGCTTCTATTGCCCATAATAACTATCGGGCCCATGCTTTCTTTCAAAATGTTTTTTTATTAATGAATCCTGCAGCCGTGGCGCATTAGCATTTATTTGTTCAGTTAGCAATGCCATCTTTGCAATGTATTCCAGCACCGCACTGTTATGCACTGCTTTTGCCGCATCTTTCCCCCAGGTAAAAGGTGCATGGTTGCCCACCAATACCATTTCCACTTCTTCATAATTCAAAAAATTCTTTTTAAAACAATTTAGTATCTGGAAACCTGTTTGATATTCGTAATGGCCTTTAATCATTTCATCATCCATTGGCGGGGTGCAGTGTATGTCAACCGTAGTGTAATCAGCATGGGTGGTGCCAAAAATCGGTATGTCTCTTTGCGCCTGCGCCCATGCGGTGGCGTAAGTGGAATGGGTATGTACAATGCCGCCAATTTTTTCCCAATGCTTATACAGCACTGCATGCGTATTTGTATCAGAGGAGGGGCGAAGGTTACCTTCCACTATTTTTCCATCAAAATCAACTATCACCATTTTATCCGGTGATAATTTTTCATAGGCAACACCGCTTGGTTTAATGGCAAATACACCTAGATTCCTGTCAGCAGCACTCACATTTCCAAATGTAAAAAGCACCAAATCCAATTTGGGCAACTGCATATTTGCATCGTAAGCTTCTTCCTTTATGTGGTTATAGTTATTCATGATTGCATTATTGATTGTTCTGTAAAATTTCCCAAAGCGATATACTTGCGATATCTTTTTTCGTATATCGTTGTACGTGTTGCATCGGGAAAATAAGTTGCATCAAAACCCTGCCCCATTGCATCCATAGCCGCTTCCACTTTACTATAAATACCTGCTGCTGTTGCAGCAAACATGGCCGCACCTGCAGCACAGGTCTGTTCACTCTTATGGATGCGGATGGGCATGTTCATCACATCGGCCATCATCTGCATAATGTAAGGTGATTTATTTGCCACACCACCCAAACCAATCAAGCCTTTAACGGGTATGCCTTCATCTGCAAAACGCTCAGCAATTTTTTTTGCACCAAAACAGGTTGACTCAACAAGTGCTTTAAAAACATGGGCAGCATCAATGTTTAGGTTAAGACCGGTGATGCTTGCCAAAAGTTGTTGGTTGGCATCGGGGGTACGCCTTCCATTTAACCAATCTGTTGCCAATAAATCATTTTCATTGAGAGGGATTTTTTGAGCCTCGTTGGTTAGTATAGGAATAATAGCTTTGGCTGCTTCTTTTAACAACAATTGTTTTGTATTGTCGTCTATCAAAGTTGAATGTGCAATAATATTTTTAAGGGGCCATTGTAAAATACTTTTCCACCAGGCATAAGTATCGCCAAAAGCAGATTGCCCTGCTTCCAGCCCAACCATGCCGGGAATAACGGAGCCACTTACCTGCCCGCAAATACCTTTAACCAATTTGCCTTTCATATCATTTTCAGGGGCCACCAAAATGTCGCAGGTGGAAGTACCCATCACCTTGCTGATATGATAGGGTTCTATCTGTCCACCCACGGCACCCATGTGTGCATCAAATGCACCTATTCCTATAATCACATTTTTTGAAAGCCCCAAACGCTCTGCCCACTCAGTACTGATGGTACCAGCAGCTTTATCTGTTGTATAGGTTTTATTAAATAATCTTTGGGTAAATCCATCAAGCAGTGTGTCAATAGTTGCAAAAAAATCATTGGGCGGCAGTCC
Organism: Chitinophagaceae bacterium; assembly: GCA_043752205.1. Lineage (GTDB taxonomy): Bacteria > Bacteroidota > Bacteroidia > Chitinophagales > Chitinophagaceae > Ferruginibacter. The sequence continues at coordinate 507 of JAYUYX010000056.1, read as the reverse complement.
ATTAAAATCGTCACTCCACAATGCCTTATGCCCTGCGGCACAAACACCCACTTTCAATTCTGTTATATGTTTTCCACCAGTTAATAAAAAGGGAATCCAGTCGCAGTGCTCCACCCATGCATAGCAGGCGTTCCGTACATCTTTATCAACCCTTAATGTTCTTAATAATTTTGCCCAATACCATTCGCTGCTGTAGATGCCTCCAACAAATTGCAGATAGTTTGTTTCAAATTTTGAGGCATGTATATTTATTTCTTCTGCCTCTTTGATGGCGGTATGGTCTTTCCACAACACAAACATAGCATGAGGATTATTTTTAAATTCTTCGAGCAATGCAAGTGGTGTGCCTGAAGCATTTACTGCTACAGGAGTTGAGCCGGTGGTATCAACAGAAATGGCTTTGATGTTTTTTGCAACTGCTGCACCAGCTTTAGCGATGCAATCTTTGATGGTGTGTTCCAATCCTTCGATGTAATCCAGCGGGTGCTGGCGATACTGCTGTATGGA
>JAYUYX010000055.1:0-2680 GCA_043752205.1 Chitinophagaceae bacterium | reverse complement strand
TTATGATCCTGTAGTTCACCTGCGTAAGCTTATCCGTATGTCAGGATCAGCTGCTCAACTTCATTTTACAATTGCTACACCGCCACCAATTGGATATGCATTCCGTTGTACAAATGTTGGTGGTTATACACTAATTACCGATACGCCACGGGTATATTTCGATAATGCGCCAATGATATCAGGTAACACAACCGTTGCATCTTTTGATCTGCCTTTTGGCAGCGTGTGTGAATTTGTTTTTGATGGCGCTTTCTGGAATAAATCCATACTTACCATTGGTGTGCCTGTACCGGTAACACAAATAAAAATTGAAGGAAGAGGTATTTATAATATAGGCGATATACCGGGCAATGCTACTGGATATATCGTAACGCATAACCTGGCCATTGTAGGTGATTATGTTGTGTTCTTAAGCCCTAAGAGCAATTCAGCTGATCACAGCAGAGACCTTAAAGCATGCTATGCATGGTGGCATCATGCAACTGATAAGCCTAATAAATTTCATTTTGCTGCACAGGAGCTGGTGGGGATTGCACAGAATGTTGATATAGCCTGGATGATCGTAAAAATGCCATAGCAATATAATATTGCAAATAGAAATAAAATAATGCCATACATTAAAAATAAAAATTAAATTTGAACCATGAAAAAAGGCCTTAATACAAGGCCAAAGCAGCAAAAGGGTTTCTTTGATAACTACAAAGCACTCATAGCAGCAATGGCCTTTTTACTTATCTCTTTTTGTGCTGATGCACAGATACATCAAAAGTCTCCATTATGGGGGTTGGATATTGACAGGCTGGTTGCTCCTAAAGCGATGCAGGGCCCAACAGGATGCGGAGCGCCCACTTCAACAAATATTACATCGAAAGAGAATTTCGCTCAATATTACGATAGCTGTAATAAAAGATTTTACCTGTACGATCCCAAACTTAATGCATGGGACACCTTGCGTATAGGAGCAGCGTTTGCAGGTGGAAATGACAGTGCTTATTTAAGAGGTGTTATGGTTAATGATAGCACACTAAGGCTGTATAGAGACAATGGAGACAGTTCTGATTTTGTGATACGTGGTATAAATTTACTTTTCGCTTTACCGGCATACAAAGTTGGTGATTCTGTTTTGTTTAATCAGGCAGATGCAAGCAATGACGGCTATTTAACATCAACAGACTGGAATACATTTAATAATAAAGATACAGGACAATGGAGCGTAAGCGGATTAGGTATAAGAACAAAGTATGATAAAAGAGTAGGTATTGGGGTTGTTGCATCAGATTCTTTTTCTTTGTCAACTTTAGGCTCTATAAAAACTGCGACTAATCGAATTTACGGAGCTTCAAATACGTTTCCCATTTTATGGGTCGGTTCGGAGCAAAGCGTTTTTGTCGGCCAACGTTCAGGAAATTTTACTCATACAATAAACACTAATGGAGAAAATACGGCAGTAGGTGAATATGCTATGCAATTATTTACAACAGGATCAGGAAATACTACATTAGGTAAAGCAGCAGGTTATGGTATTACAACAGGAACGAATAATGTAATTATAGGAAGAAACAGGTATGGAGGTAACGGAATAGGAAATGTTGAATTAGGGGCAGGTACAAGTGCTTTAACTACATCAGGTAGTTACAATAATACATGGGGCTTTAATACGAATCCGTTAAACCCGAATAACGACAACCAGTTAACTATTGGGAATAACGGCACAACATGGATTAATGGGTTTTTAGGACGAATAGCTATCGGAGGTACATTACCAGATACATCAGCACAACTTGATATTCAAAGTACAACAAGAGGTTTTTTACCACCAAGATTAACTACTGCTCAAAGAAATCTTATACCGGTTCCCGCAATAGGTTTGTTAGTTTATAACCTAACGGACTCAGCTTACAATTACTATAAATCAGCCGGTTGGTCTGCAATAGGGAGTAGTTCAGGATGGGGGCTTACAGGTAATGCAGGCACTACAGCAGGAACTAACTTTATAGGTACTACGGATGGGGTGGATTTTGTTATAAAGACAGCAGGTAATGTGATAGGTAGATTTAGCGGGGATGGGTTATATAAAGTTACAATGGGCGAGGCGGCTGTAGCAAGTGGTACAGGCGCAATTGCATTTGGGCGTTCAGCAACAGCCACAGGGGATTACTCAACGGCGATAGGGAATGATGCTGTTGCAAGGGGAACAAGTTCAACAGCAATAGGCAATGCAATATTATCCAAATCTTATATAGGGACAGTTATAGGCACTTACAATGACAGTACTAATGCCACATCGGGAATAGCCTACAACGCATTAAACAGAGCCTTTCAAATCGGGGTAGGTACATCGAATATAGCCCGTTCAAACGCTATGACTGTTTTGTTCAACGGTAAGACAGGTATTGGTACAACAACTCCCGATTCCTTATTAACTGTAGAGCAAGGTATATGGGGTAAGCGTGGTGTAAGGTTTTCGGGTTTACCATCAGGCGTAGGCACAAAAGCATTAAGAATTGATGCAGCAGGTAATGTTACAAGTGCAGATACAACATCAGGCGGTGGCACTCCCGCACTCACCCAATACCGTTTAGCAGTGGGAGATGCAAGTAACCTGTTAAGTAGTAATGCAGCAATAACAGCATCAAGGGCTTTAATTTCAGATGCTAATGGAGTGCCTACTCATTCGGCT
>JAYUYX010000054.1:0-6978 GCA_043752205.1 Chitinophagaceae bacterium | reverse complement strand
AACTCTTTAAAAAATACACATGGCCTGGTAATTTGAGGGAACTGAGAAATGTGATCAGGCGTGCGGCATTATTAACGGATACTCAGAAAATAACAGTGCAGGCATTACCTGTTGAAATTACTTCTTTAGCAACTGAAAAAGAATTGTTACAGCCTCAAACTCCAAAAAATATTTATACTCCTCCCACTGAAAATAGAAAAGATGTATACTTAAAAGAGGCTGCAGCAAGAGCAGAATATGATACTATATTGAAGACCCTACTGCAGGTGAACTTCAATAAATCAAAAGCAGCTGAAATATTAAAAATAGATCGTAAAACACTTTACAATAAGATCAGGAACTATGAAGGCAATTATACAACTGCCGATTAAAATGGCCAGGAAATAAACAAGATATTTAACCCCCATAATTATTTTTTATGAACGAAAGCGGCACTGATGAAATGACAACAATAAGTATGGTGTTAGAAAAACTCCGTATCAGAAAACGTGATAACGAGTTAAGGATGATGCCTGGCGGCCTGGGAACCGGTAGTGGTAAAATTTATACCGCCGAAGATCTTAAGATCATCAGAACTTATCGTTTTGAAGGTGCTTCAGATCCTTCCGACTCATCCGTATTATACGTACTGGAAGCTAATGATGGTCTTATAGGTTATAGTATTGATGCCTATGGAGTTTATAGCAATCATGATGATGACGGTTATGATGAATTCATTAGACAGCTACCTGTACAGGAAGTTGAAGAGAGATGCATATTTGAATAATATTCCCCTTATGATAACAATTTAATAGAGGATGCAGTATTAACTGTATCCTTTTTTTTATAATACTATCTTTAAATAGTAACAATCACTTCATGATCCTTTTCATCATTAACTAAACTGATAAAGTTGTCGGTGATCTCAGTTCCATCTACGCTTACCTTTTTTGGTCTGCTGTTTTTTGCCGACTGTATCATTTGAATATTGTAAGTCGTATTGATATATCGGTATTTTAGTTTCACAACATTCCATCCTGCCGGCATACACGGTATAAAGTATAATTTATCAGCTTCTCTTTTTAGTCCTATGAACGACTCTGTAAGCAGTTGATAAAGCCAGCCAGCAGCACCTGTGTACCAGGTCCACCCTCCCCTGCCCATGTGCAATGGTACAGTATATACATCAGCCGCTATAACATAAGGCTCTGCTTTATATTGTGCAATTTCTGCAGCATCTTTAGCATGGTTAAGCGGGTTAACCAATTGTATCAGCTCCCAGGTACGCTCAGTATCTTTTATGTTAGCAAAAGCCATAATTAACCAGATAGCTGCATGAGAATATTGGCCGCCATTTTCCCGTACACCCGGTACATAACCTTTAATATAACCTGGATTCATATCAGATTTATCAAACGGTGGTTCAAATAACTGTATGATACCTTCTTTTTTTCTTACCAGGTATTTTTCTGCAGAATTCATAGCCATTAGCTGGCGATCAGTAGATGCAGCACCCGATAATACCGACCAGCTTTGTGCAATAGAATCAATTTTACATTCCGCATTCTCTTTAGAACCCAGCGGAGTACCATCATCAAAATAGGCACGCCTGAACCATTCACCATCCCATGCATGTTTATTGATGTTCTCCCGCAATTTTTCAGCAGCGTCTTTACATTTTTTGGTAAAGAGATCATCATTCTTTATTGCAGCAACTTTACTAAATTTAGTAAGAATATCATACAGAAAAAAAGCCAGCCAAACACTCTCTCCTTTTCCATGCACACCTACTTTATCCATTCCATCATTCCAGTCACCGGAACCAATAAATGGCAAGCCATGCTCACCTGTTGGTAAAGCATGCTCAATCGCCCGTATGCAATGATCATACAATGCTGATTCTGTATCAGACTTAATAGGCAGATCAAAATATGATTCTTCTCCTGCGTTCAGTAGTCTGCCTTCCAGGAAATGCACAGACTCATTCAATATGGTCTCATCTCCTGTTGCCACAATATATTTAGCCGTAACATAAGGCAGCCACAGCAGGTCATCAGAACAGGTTGTACGTACACCTCTGCCTGTTGGTGGGTGCCACCAATGCTGTACATCTCCTTCTTTAAACTGACGGGAGGCACATAGCAATATCATTTCTCTTACCAATGCAGGTTTAGTGTGGATCAATGACAGCACATCCTGTAATTGGTCTCTGAAACCAAAGGCGCCGCCTGATTGATAAAATCCACTTCTAGCCCAGATACGTGATGCTATGGTTTGATAATTAAGCCAACCATTGAGGAGGATATTTATTGACGGATCTGGTGTTTCAACTACCAATGCACTAAGTGTATGCGCCCAGAATTGTTGCACTTGCTGCAAAGCCTGTTTTGCAGCTTCATTACCTTTTGATCTATTAATGATCTCATGCGTATCATTCAGATCTTTACCAGCGCCCAGCCTGAAAACAAGTTGCTTTTCCTGATCTTCTGCAAGTTCAAATAAAACCTGCAGCACCGCACAGGGATCAAGTGCGGCTCCCGTTCTACCCGAAAGCTTTGCCCTGTTCATACCATCGGGGTTACTCAATGTGCCGTTACGGCCAATAAATTCTGTACGGTCTGTGGTATGGCTTCGGTTAACATCATCCACATCAAAAAAAGCAATCCGGTTATTGAACTCAGTATTATAAGTGTTGTGAGCAAGTATGGAGTTGCTTGCGATATCCAGTTCGGTAACGATCTGCATTTGCGTTTTAGCTTTCAGATCTCCCAGTATCCATTCTACATAGCCTGTGGCAGATATCCGTCTTGCACGGTGTGAATTATTATGCAGTTTTATAACAATGAATTTTACAGGATCATTTAAATGCGTGAACATGGTCATGTTGGAATCAATACCGTCCTCGCTATGCTCAAAAATGCTATAGCCAAACCCGTGTCGGGAAATATAATCAGAAGTACCACGGCATGGCAAAGGAGATGGTGACCAGAACCTGCCACTTTCTTCATCCCGTAAATAAAAAGCTTCTCCTTTAAGATCAGTAACAGGATCATTGTTCCATGGAGTAAGCCGGAGCTCATGTGCATTTTCTATCCACGTGTACGATTGGCCGCTTTCCGTTACTATACTTCCAAAATGCGGATTGGCAAGTACATTACTCCAGGGTAATGGGGTTGCCTGCGTAGGTTTGGTAATGATCACGTATTCTTTTCCATCGGAAGAAAAGCCACCCATGCCGTTAAAGAATAGTAATCCTTCAGGCATACTAATGTTGGTGAAATTTGAAGCATGGAACCTGGTAGGACTGAAATAAGGAATGGATGTTTTTAATTTATTGCGCCTGCTGATCTGCTCTTCAAGTGTACCCCACCTGTCGCTGATAACAACCCTAGCAACGGTTTGAAATAATATCCTGTCTTCATTAGATACCTGGTCGGAAGAACGGATAAAGATGCCACCAGGCTGGTCCTTTACATCCGCTGCAGCCCCCGGTGCCAGCAGGCTTAATATCTGGTTTTGTAACACCTGCCTGTAGCCGCCATGATCCTCATTCCAGATTACCAGGTCAACAATTAAGCCTTTCATCCGCCAATAGGCATGCGCCTGTATCATTTGTTTAACCAGTTCAATATTGGTTGAGTCTTCTATCTGTAAAAGTACAATGGGCAAATCTCCTGAAATAGAGTATCCCCATAAGCCCGATTGCCCACGTTGGTTCTTAATGATCACAGCAGGATCAGCACGTAAAGAATCATTCGCAAAAATGATGGAACCTGCCAGGCGGGCATATAATTGTGCATCCGACTCTAAAGCATTTATCTGCCGTAGTATTACCTGGCTATGTGTCCAGGCCAGTTCAAGCACACGGTTGGTAAGGTGTTGATCCTGGTATTTATCAACCAGCATATTGCAATGCTCTTTTGTTTCGGCAATACCCAGAATAACATCTATAGTTGCCGAGGCATGTGGCTCAATTACTATCCGATAACGCATGGCAACCACCGGATCCAATACAGCACCTGCGCTACCTTGCAACGGGGCATCGCCGCTCATTACTTTTGGTTTATTAAGTGTATATCCCCTGCCGATAAAACTGCTCCTGTCTGTTTCGTAAGATATATGCTCCACTTCGGCATCCTTAACTTTCATGATATGAAACATCCATAAAACTTTTTCTTCTGTAGTACGTGGCCTGCGGGTACAGATGATTGCATGTTTTTCCGGAACAACAGAAGTTTCTACAAAAAGATTACTGAATGCGGGGTGCATTTCTTCTGAGAGCTGCGGGGCTATCACTACTTCGGCATAACTGGTAAGTTCAAGTACCCGTCTTTTACGTGACCGGTTTGTGATATGCATTCTTCTTAATTCAATATCATCTTCTGGTGATACTACGATCTCTGTATGCGTCTCTAATGAAAAATCTGTTCGCCTGAATTCAGCACGGCCCTGAGAAAAAACTGCTTCATAATTGCTTCCTTGCTGTAAAGAAGGTTGATATGCTGCAGACCAGAAAGCATTGTTCTCTACATCACGGATATAACAATATGTTCCCCTGTCATCGCAGGTGGTATCTTCTCTCCAGCGGGTAACAGCAAAATTTTTCCAGCGGCTATAACCTGATCCCGAATTGGTAACCATTACATGATATCTGCCATTGGATAATAACTGCACTTCTGGAATAGCAGTATTTGGAGTTTTGATCACCCTCATAGACATATCAGTGCCTGAAGTAATACCCGTATCTGAAGCATGTAGTGCAGGAGAATAGAACGTGCTTATTCTCGGTATCCTTTCCTGTAATAAAAGCAAGGATGATTTAACGCCAAGGTCTGATATAAATCTTTGTTGCATGGGTTTATTTAGCAGCAGGTATGAAATTGACAAAAGCCCCATGCCCTGGTGATGCGCCATGAACGACCTGATGACCACATGTGATTGTCTTCTTTGCAAACGGGATGTCGTATAATCAATGGCTTCATAAAAACCATACTTGCCTTCGAAGCCTGCTTCCTTTAAGGTTTGAAGGTTATTATAAGCCAATTCCGGCTCTACCATTAAAGCCATCATGGTAGAATATGGAGATATTACCAGATCTTCTCCTAGTCCACGTTTAAAACCGGTACCCGGCACGCCAAAAGCTTTATACTGGTAATTCAGATTTGCATCAACCATATTGTAACCCGACTCCGAAATGCCCCAGGGAACACCCTTCTTTCTTCCATACTCAACCTGTTTATGTATGATGGCTTTATAGCTCTGGTTTAATAAAGTATTCTCATAAGTAGGCATTACCAGCAAAGGCATCAGGTACTCAAACATAGAACCACTCCAGGATAACAGGATGGGTGTAGTGCCTATATTGGTAAGTTGGCGCCCTAATGCAAACCAGCTTTCCTGCGGTAATTTTCCCTGCGCTATTGCTGTAAACGTAGTAAGCCGGGCTTCCGAAGCCATCAGGTCATAGTAACCATTATCCCTGCGATGTTCATCAACATTGTACCCTATAGTTAATAAGTGTTGCGTTCGGAAATAGAGGAAATCATAATCAATATTTGCCAGCTCACTGCATTTTAAAGCAAGCTGTTCAACTATAATACTGATCTCTTTGGCCCTCCTGCCCGATTCTGTTATCACGGACCTGAAATTATTAAGCCATTCATCTTCTGCTTCTGTGTTATCATCAGAATCATACTTGATGATCTTATTCAGCAATATCTCTTCTATTTTCGCTATTCGTTTAATAGTTGGAATAGCAATAAACATCGGCATTAATTCCTCAAAGCATTCTGGCGCCGGTGGCAAGATAAGCCATGGGCAAAGCGATGCCAATTCCTTCTTTGTTTCTGTTAACTGTGTGAGCGCTTTAGATGCCCACCAATGTTCTTCGCTGTCGTGATTTAGATCTACTGACTGCATAAGCTGCACAAAGGAAATATGTAGCTCATCAATGTATCTTTTACTTTCAGCCAGGCTATCCAATTTTTCAGGGTACAATTCTTTTAATGTACGCAGGTATTTTTCTATTAAAGGAATTGTAATGGATGAGCTTGATTTTTCCTTTACAATATTTATAGTATCGATCAATCCTTCAAAAAAATCTGTATTGATTATCTTTTTATTGGCAATAGAAAGTAACCCTTGTTTTAAGGTTATCAGGTGCCCCGCAAGATTGCCGCTATCAACTGTTGATACATATTTTGGCGCTAAAGGCACCAGTGATATAGTATCGTACCAGTTATATAAATGGCCGTGGTATTTTTCCATGCGCTGCATGGTGCGTATGGTATTTGATGTACGTTCAATCAATTTTCCTGTATTGATAAATCCAAAATCGTATGCTGTAAGATTTGCCAATAAAGACATCCCGATATTAGTGGGGGAAGTACGGTGAGCTGTTCTTTCTACAGGATGCTCCTGGTAGTTATCGGGCGGCAGCCAGTTATCCTCTACAGTAACAAATGTTTCAAAGAATGCCCATGTTTTCCTGGCAAGCATACGCAGTTTGCTTCGTTGTTCATTAGATAAAACCAATTGTTTATTGGAGGCCGGTTTGCTGATATACCATGCCATGGCGGGCGATAGAAACCAAAGGGCTAAAAACGGAAATACCAGTACCATGGTAAAGGTTGAATAATAACCCAGGTAAACGAATAACACAATGGCAAGAAATGGAGCAACCCACATCTTTACATAAAACTCAAAGATATTTTTATGGCCCCTTTGATTTTGATAGGGATTCCATTGTAGTAAATTCCGGCGTGTAATTAAAATGCGCCAGGCTGTTATCATAATAGCATGGGCAGTCGTATATGCCTCAAATGGCAGCATAGCAACATTGATCAAGAACTGAACAAAACGATCTTTAGCTGAATTGATGGTGTAATTAAAATGCTGCGATAAATCTACATCCGGTGGTTTCTTACTTAACTCCCACAACAGGCTTATGCATGAGGGAAGCAACATAATGAGTACTACCGCAGCTGTCCAAAATGATGG
>JAYUYX010000053.1:0-2684 GCA_043752205.1 Chitinophagaceae bacterium | reverse complement strand
ATGCAAAAAAAATAGGAGCAAAATGGGTACATGCGGTTTGCGTTATTCTTGCCGGTATCGGTTTGATGATCTTACCACAAATAGGAGATAAACATCTGATGTTTTTCCCAATGATTGGGGTGGGTATAGGATGGGCCAGTATGATGGGTATCCCATATTTATTAGTAGTTGATAAAATTCCGAAAGAAAGATATGGGGTTTATATGGGCATAATCAATATGATGATTGTATTGCCAATGCTTATACAAACACTCACATTTGGTTTTATATATAAAAATTTTTTAGGCCATGATCCGGGTAATGCACTGACTTTCGCCGGTGTCTTTTTGGTCATTGCAGCATTATTGACGTTATTAATAAAAGGCGGAAAACCTGTAGGTAGCATTGATATGCCTATGAGCGGTGGTCATTAAAATAATTTTAATAGACAATAAGCATGAATAAAATTCTCTGCATAGGCGAAGCATTAATTGATATGATTTGTACCGACAAAGGCAGATCATTATCTGACGGGCAAAATTTTTTAAAGAAACCAGGTGGTGCCCCCACCAATGTAGCAGCAGCTATTGCTGCATTGGGCGGTTCAGTAGAATTGGCTGCAAAAGTAGGTATTGATCCATTTGGCAAACACCTGATTGAAGTAATGCAATCATTTGGCGTAGCTACAAGATGGATGTTGCAGGATGAAAATTATTTTACAACATTTGCTTTTGTATCGCTGATGGAAAATGGGGAACGGGATTTTTATTTCAACCGGGGTGCAGACGGACAACTGACCATGCAGGAAGTAGAAAATATAGATCTCGATGAATTTTCTATCATTCATTTTGGTTCCGCTACCGGGTTCTTGCCCGGCCCTTTGCAGGCAGCCTATCAGGGTTTATTACAAAAAGCATTGCAGAAAAATATCGTTATCAGTTTTGACCCTAACTATCGCCATCTCTTATTTAAGAACGATGTACAAACTTTTATCGATCAATCATGGAATTTCTTAAAATGCGGCCATTTTTTTAAAGTAAGTGATGAAGAAGCTATGCTGATTACTGGTTCTGCTACATTAGATGATGCCGCTGCTTTATTATTGGAAAAAACGACTGCCATATTTGCTATTACATTAGGCAAAGAAGGAACGATGCTGGGAATGAACGGTAAAACAATGATGGTTGAAAGTATTCCGGTAAAACCCATTGATACTACCGGTGCAGGTGATGCATTTGTGGGTGCAGTGTTATTTCAGTTAAGTTCAAAAAGCTTCGAAGAAATACATACCCTCTCCGACCTTGAATGGAAAAAGATAATTTTTAATGGCAACAAAGCTGGTGCCCGTACCTGCGAATACCTTGGAGCGATGGAAGCTTTCCAACACCTCAGCAACGATATTTTTAATTAATATAGTCAACAACTTGTACAACCGCCGATTACATCAGCAAATAAATACTGTACTACATCAGGAGCAGATAGATGTCGCAGCAGCAGATAATTTATTTTTTACCCGTTTTATTGCCAATGCTACTGCTATCGATGCATTGTTTCATGAAATATATGGCGGTAATGAAAACAGTGAAACTTTCTTTGATGAATTAATCAGGCTGATTGCAAAATCATATATCAACCGTTCATTTATATTAAAACAAAGAGATGAGCAAAAACAAGAAAAGGGTACCTGGTTTCTGAGTAATGAGATTACAGGGATGAGCTTATATGTTGATCGTTTTTGCGGCAGTATAAAAAACCTTGAAACTAAACTCGATTATTTTAAAAAATTAGGTGTTAATTTTTTACACCTGATGCCGTTATTTGAAAGCCCGGATGGAGAAAGTGATGGCGGTTATGCAGTATCTGATTTCAGAAAAGTGGCCAAACGATTTGGTTCATTCAAAGACCTTCAGCAGTTACAGCAAAAAATGCAGAAGGAAGATATGTATCTGATGCTGGATATTGTTCTTAATCACACATCACACAAACACGAATGGGCAAAAAAAGCAAAGCAGGGCGATAAAAAATACCAGGATTATTTCTATATGTTTGATGACCGGGTATTACCGGATCAATATGACAAAGCGATGCCGGAAATATTTCCCGAATCCACCCCCGGAAATTTTACTTATGTACCGGAAATCCAAAAATGGGTGATGACGGTTTTTCATAACTATCAGTGGGATTTAAATTACCGTAACCCTATAGTTTTTCTGGAGATGCTGGATACTATTTTTTTCTATACCAATCTTGGGGTTGATATATTGCGAATTGATGCGCCTGCATTTATCTGGAAACAATTAGGAACTACCTGTCAAAATTTACCACAGGCACATTCGCTGCTTCGCTTGTTAAAACAATGTGTGCAGGTGGCGGCACCGGGCATCGCTTTATTGGGTGAAGCTATTGTGGCACCAAAAGAAATTATGAAATATTTTGGCACCGGTTTATACACGGCTAAAGAATGTGACTTTGCCTATAACGCCACCCAGATGGCACTGCAATGGGATGCATTGGCCACTGGCGACACCAGGGTGATGCTGGCAGCGCAACATGAACTTTTACAAAAGCCCTATGGCACATCCTGGATTACCTACACCCGTTGTCATGATGATATAGGGCTTGGATATGATGATTATATGATTGAGCATGCAGGGTTTAATTCTTTTGAACACCGGAATTTTTTAAAGAATTATTATTCAGATAAT
>JAYUYX010000052.1:0-7018 GCA_043752205.1 Chitinophagaceae bacterium | reverse complement strand
CTGCATATCAATACGAAGGGCTTTCTCTTGTTCGTAATAGGAATAATTGCCGGTATAAAAGTGTAATTCTTTTTGATAGAGTTCTACAATTTTATTTACCATACGATCTAAAAAGAAACGATCATGCGATACAATTACCACTGCCCCGGGATAATGGATCAAATATTTTTCAAGCCATTCAATACTCGGCAAATCCAGGTGATTGGTAGGTTCATCCATCAATAAAACATCGGGATTCATCAGTATCATTTTAGCCAGCAATACCCGCATGCGCCATCCTCCACTAAAATTTTTATATTGCTTTCCCAGGTCGGCATTGGCAAAACCAAGGCCTTGCAAAATTTCTTCTGTGCGGTGGTGTATACTATAGCCATCCAGCACTTCCATTTCATGTAATAAATCAGCGTATTTATCAGCCAGGCTTTCGTCACCAGTTCTTTCCAGCTCATGTCCTAATAATTCAAGTTCTTTTTCTAGTTGCTTCACTCTTTCAAAAGCACCCATAGCCACTTCCAGAATAGAATCTTCGGTATCAAAGCCCAGCAGGTCCTGGTGTAAAAAACCAATGGTAGTTTCCCGCCCTTTTTCCACTGTGCCTTTAGCAGGGCTGTACTGGCCGGTTAATACTTTAAGTAAAGTAGATTTTCCGGTTCCATTATAGCCAATTAATCCAATACGCTCATTGGGTTGAATATGCCAGGTTGCATCCTCTACAATTGCTCGGGCGCCAAATTCAAATGTCACATTTTGTAATCCTAAAAGCATAATAAAATTTCGAAACGGTTATAAAGCGGCAAAAATAACGAATATCGAACCTTAAAGCATAAATCATGTTATATTATCGAAAAATGTTTAACTCATATCACTAATATTATTTAATGAGTGATTAGATTTGTAACAAATTAAAATACATGAAAAAAATACTTTTAGGTTTAGTATTTATAATACTGGCCGTTGGAGGATATTACTGGTATATGTTCAGTAAGTCAGGGAAATCGGATAAGGGGCCTAAACAGGAAGCCATTGCCTTAAAAAAACATTCTGTAGCTTTTAACCAGGCTGTTTCTAATAGTATGAATGCTTATTTTGATATGTCAGCTGCATTTGTGGAAGCTGATATAATTAAGGTTAAGGAAAATGGCAGAAAATTTATTCAGTTAATGGATAGTATACCAATGGATGAATTAAAAAAAGATACAGCTAATATTTATGATGTTGCAATGGGTAGCTTTTCAAGCATAAAAGCTAATGCTGAATCATTGGTAACCATGACAGACATCCAGGAAATGCGTAAAGATTTCAGCATGGTTTCAGAAAACTTATATCCGTTCTTTAAAATAATCAATTACGAAGGCGAAAAAATGTACTGGCAAAATTGCCCTATGGCATTTGGAGAAGATAAAGAAGCCAACTGGTTAAGTAAAACGCAGGATGTTATCAATCCATACCTTGGAAAAAATCACCCGGAATTCAGGGGAACCATGCTGCATTGCGGGATGGTAAAAGACACCATTAAAGCTCAATAGTTCAGTTTTGTAAAAGATGTGAGCAGAGTTAAGTTTAAGTAATTATGAAGATATTTTTTTTTATTTCTCTGCTCATATTGTGTTCCGCTGACTGCTTTGCACAAAATAAATATACCATCAGTGGGTATATTAAAGATTCGCTAAATGGTGAAACACTTATTGGGGCAACGATTACCGTACAAGGCCAAACAAAAGGCATCAGCAGCAACCTCTATGGTTTTTATTCCATTACTCTTGACGAAGGAAAATATATACTGATCTGCTCTTTTATAGGTTTCCGGCTTAAGGCTGTTACCATAGATCTTAAAGCAGATATCAAAATAAATTTCGAGGTTATACCTAAGATAAACTTGTCACAGGAAGTAGTTGTTTCATCAAAAAAACGGGACGCAAATGTTAAGAATGCACAGATGGGTAAGTTTACTTTGCCCATTGAGCAGATAAAATCTATTCCTGCATTTTTAGGTGAAGTAGACCTGCTTAAAACAATCCAGTTCTTACCAGGAGTACGCAATGCCGGGGAGGGCAGTGCAGGTATATATGTAAGGGGAGGAGGCCCTGACCAAAATTTAATATTATTGGATGATGCACCAGTTTATAATACCGGGCATTTGTTTGGTTTCTTTTCCATCTTTAATGCGGATGCCATAAAAAATGTTACGCTGATAAAAGGAGGTATGCCTGCACAATATGGTGGCCGTTTATCAAGTGTATTAGATGTGTCGATGAAGGAAGGCAATAACCAGAAATTGCAGGTTGATGGTGGTATTGGCGTAATTGCATCCCGCCTTTCTATACAGGGCCCTATCAAAAAGAATAAATCTTCTTTTATAGTTTCTGCACGCCGAACCTATATTGATGCACTTACAAAACCTTTCATGAAATCAACCAGCCAGTTCAAAGGAAGCGGTTATTATTTTTATGATCTGAATGCAAAAGTGAATTACATTTTTTCAGATAAGGACAGGATATACCTCAGTGGCTATTTTGGCCGAGATGTGTTTGACTTTGTAAATGGCAAACAAAGTTTAAATATAAATATCCCCTGGGGAAACACCACCGGTACCTTACGTTGGAATCATGTTTTTAATAATAAGCTTTTTGGAAACACTACGGTTGTGTACAACGATTATAATTTTACATTCAATGCACTGCAAAATGATTTTGAATTAAAGCTGGCTTCTGGTATACGAGACCTGAGTCTAAAACAGGATTTTGATCTCTACCCATATACTAACCATAAATTAAAATTTGGCGGTATTTACACCTATCACAAATTCACGCCTTCGGTACTTAGTGGCAAGCAGGATACTACAGTTTTTAAACCCAATAATGCACAGGTAAAATATGGGCACGAAGCCGCAGTTTATTTCCAGGATGATTGGGAACTGAATGAAAAGGTAAAGATACATACCGGTATCCGGTATAGCTGGTTTCAGCAGGTAGGCCCATATAAAATTTACCAGAGTGATGATAACGGCAACAGGTTAGACAGTACTGTTTTTGGATCAGGAAAAGCCGTGAAAACATACGGAGGTTTAGAGCCCCGTTTAACAATCCGCTATGCACTTAATGATGAAACCTCTGTAAAAGGTTCTGTAACCCGAAACCTGCAATACATACACCTGGTAAGCAATTCAGGTACCACGCTGCCTACCGATATATGGGTACCCAGTACGTATAAAGTAAGGCCACAGATCAGTTGGTTATATGCAGCCGGTTTCTTCAAAAACTTTAAGGATAATATGTATGAAACATCTGTAGAGGTCTATTATAAACAGATGCAAAACCAGATAGAATACAAAGAAGGGTACACACCAACAGGACTGGATGATACAGAGAACTCTTTCACGTTTGGTAAAGGATGGAGCTACGGAGCTGAATTTTTTATTAATAAAACAAAGGGCCGCTTAACAGGCTGGGTGGGTTATACCATAAGCTGGACCTGGCGCAAATTTGCCGCATTGAATTTTGGAGAAAAATATCCTGCAAAATATGACCGCAGAAATGATATGAGCATTGTTGGTGTGTATGAACTTAATAAAAAATGGAAATTATCTGCAGCTTTTGTTTTTGGTACAGGCAATGCTGCTACTTTACCACAACGCTTTTATATTGTTGGCGGTGTACTTACTCAGGAGTATAGCCGCATCAATCAATACAGGCTGCCTTCTTATCACAGGTTTGATTTTGCTGCCACGCTCACACCAAAGAAGAATATAAAGCGCAAGTGGAAAACAGAGTGGGTATTCAGTGTGTACAATGCCTATAACCGCAAAAATCCTTATTTTATTTATTTTGATCAGGCAGGAAGCCCCTTTAACGGAACCCTGGAGATACAGGCCAAGCAGGTTTCTTTATTTCCGGTGATACCGGCAATAACCTGGAATGTAAAATTTTAGAATAAAAAAAGCATCCCGAAAATCGGAATGCCCAAGCTAAAGTTTTATAGAAATGGGTTAGCGCACAAATGTTTGATAACGCTCTACTACCGCACCCGGAAATGCAGGATCGGGACCTTTAGAAACTACGGTAAATAAAACGTTGGTTAATGTTAACATTGTCCAGTTATATGTTTTTGGTGCTGAATTTGAAATTAAGGCACCTCCTGATGCGAATTCGTAAGTGCCTACATCTGAGGTAGTAGTATTAAAACGGTATTCAAATCCACCAGTTGCTGTAAATGATACAAAATTCTCCGGTTTCGGTGTTTGTTTTAAGATGGTATCTTTTACAAAATTACCACCTATATAAACTTTCAGTTGTATTCTGTTGATATTCCATTTGCCTACAACCTGTTGTTCTTTTGGCAGGTCGGCACTATGGTCTTTTTTGGCGCAGGAACTGGAAATGAGTGTAACAGAAAATAAACCGGCGATAATAAGCAGGTAGGTAGAAATTGTTTTCATGTTCAAATACGATATTGGTTGTGGTAATAACGTATCTGCCACTGCTTTATTGTGCCTTTTTAGGTTTATGTACAAATCTGATCACCCCGCTTTTTTGCAGGTCAGATGAAATACGTACTTCATAGCGATTGTCACCGTCATTTACAACCATTAAAGCCGTATTAGGAGGTATAGTTCCGAGGTTTTCGGCATACATGATGAGCTCATTCACATCCCTGCTTTTGTCTACGTTAAGCTTTAATCTCAGCGCTTTATCGCTCAAACGCTTATGAGAAAGAATAAGGCTACCATTAAAGAACAGTGAAACACTATCGCCGTCAATCTCTCCATTATCATAGAGGTCAACCGTAAAATCTATATTATCTATTTCAATGGTCTTTATTACTTCATTGTTCCTTTTTTGGTATTTAGGGTCTATAGCTTTAACTTCTGCAGGTTGAGTTTTTAAAGAGGGTATATTTTTAGATGCTTCCTGTGTGATGGTTTTGGCGCTTTCTTGGGGCACTTTAGCAGTTGGGGGCTCAGTAATTTTTTTAATTTCAGGTGGCGTTATTTTCTTTTGGGGTGCACTTTTAACTATTACAGGCGGGGTAATATTCTTAGGCGTAGTTTTTAAAACAGGTGCTTTTGTATCTATTATCTTTGGTTTATTAGCCGGTTTATTTTTGGTGGTGCTGTTGTTGTAATACTCCGGATTTTTTTGTAATACCCTCCGGGATAATAACGTAGTGCCAAAACCGCAATCGCCTTCCTGGTTTGGCATTGGCGTCCAGGTACCTTCCAATTTCTGTTCGTCTTTTCCTGCAGTGTAACTTAATTTATGTATCTGGAAACAATTTCGGATGGTTAGAGGTACATTAGTTTTGGTTCTCTCAGTTTCTCTTACCTCAATATATTTGTTGCCTTTATTAAAAGTGCCGCTTAATTTACAAATAGTGTAATAACGTTTGCCGCCATCAAAAAAATAAGTGTAAGAATAACCGCTTACAGTTGTTCCTGATACTTCAATCTCCAGTATATATTCACAGCGATCGCCGCCCCAACCGGTAAAAGAAGTACTCTTGTCAACAAATTCTCCTTTCCATTGCCCCGTAAAGTTTTGAGCAAATAATGGTAATAATTTAAAAAAAATAAAAAAGGTTAGTATAATAACTTTCATAAAGCTTATTCTGCTTTTGTAATATTAATAGGCCCGCTTCCACACCCATTTTGGTTCCTGGTAGTCCAATAACCTGATAGTTCCATGAGTTTTTTCTTTTTACGATAAAGTAGACTTAAATGTAGACTTAAATCCATATCCATTAAACAGTTGTCAGGGTCTCCTGAGGTTGTTTCATATCCTTTTATCATTTTGATCTCCTTTAAATAAAAACCACTATTTCGTGTAAAATCCCCTTTCACAATACAAATTGAGGTGTCAAATTTGTTTTTACTTCCTGTTTTTATAGTTTTACTGAAACCTTCGTAACTATTATCATTAATCTTTTTAAGATTAATAATGATCTCATACATTATGTTTGAGTATGTCAGGTTTTGCGTAAATGTACCTTTCCACTCACCCTCCAGAGACTGTGCAGTAATAATTATTTGACTAAAAAGTAAAATAAAAAAAATGCATATTTTTTTTTCCATCATCGCAAAGATATTTTAGATAAATTTTTCCATAGCTAATACTTCGTTAAATTTGCAGCCTGCAAGCCGAAAAGCTATGCTAATAAAGATATGATAAAGATAACATTACCCGATGGTGCCGTGAGAGAATATGAGAACGGAACTTCTGCCTTTAATATAGCTAAGTCAATTAGCGAAGGTTTGGCAAGAAAGGTATTAGCAGCAAATATTAATGGCGAAGTTTGGGATGCCCATCGACCCATTGATAACGATGCCTCATTAAAATTATTAACCTGGGATGATACTGATGGTAAATCAACATTCTGGCATTCTTCTGCACACTTAATGGCCGAGGCTGTTGAAGCCAGCTTTCCTGGTGTAAAGTTTTGGGTTGGCCCAGCTATTGATAAAGGATTTTATTACGACATGGACCTGGGCGATAAAAAGATAACTGAAGAGGATCTTTTGCAGCTGGAGAAAAAGATGAATGAACTTGCTAAACAAAAAAATCTCTTTATTCGTAAAGCAATACCTAAAGCTGAAGCCACGCAATATTTTGCAGAAAAAGGCGATGAGTATAAACTTGATTTGTTGAGCGGATTAACTGACGGAGAAATTACTTTTTATACACAAGGAGGATTTACCGATCTATGTCGTGGGCCACATATCCCTAATACCGGTTTTATTAAGGCCATAAAACTTACCAGTATTGCAGGGGCTTACTGGAAAGGCGATGAAAAGAACAAACAGCTTACCCGTATCTATGGTATTACATTTCCTGATCAGAAAGAAATGGAAGAGTATGTGCTAATGCTGGAAGAAGCTAAAAAAAGGGATCACCGCAAATTAGGAAAGGAACTGGGTATTTATACATTTGATGACCAGGTAGGTCAGGGACTTGTGTTATGGATGCCTAATGGAACTGTTATTATTGAAGAACTGGAAAATCTTGCAAAGCAAACTGAAAAAGCT
>JAYUYX010000051.1:0-7081 GCA_043752205.1 Chitinophagaceae bacterium | reverse complement strand
GAGAAGATTACGTAAGGATAAAGGATATAAAGATGAAGGGACTTCAGGTAACCAAATCATTCCTTTTAGTAATAATACTCCGCAGCAGATCGATCTTTTTGCATCAAACAGTACGAGAGGGGAATGGTATTTTAACAATAGTTCTTTAAAATCTAGAGGGTTCAGTGAATTTAAAAGTAAGTGGGGCACCCGTAATAATTTAGATAACTGGCGCCGTAAAACTTCTGCCGAAACTGCGATAAATAAGCCCGATCCTGGAAATCCTTCAGGCAAAACTGATCCTAATGCTCCTAAAGGCACAGGGAAAGATACACCCGGACAACCGGAAGATATTAGCTATGATGGATTAATGAAAGATTTACCGCTTACAGAAGAAATGATCAATACCAGCAATGATATCATTGCTAATAATATGATTATACTGGCCAAAGCTTATCAGAACGACCTGGAAGAATACCAGCTTGCAGCAGATACGTACGAGGCTTACCTGAAACGTTTTCCTGGCCGTTTGCTTGATGGAGATGTATACCTTAACCTGTATTTCTGCTACACTAAGTTGGGCAATAAAAGCCTGGCTGATCATTATAAAGGTTTGCTGAACAGCCAGTATGCCAACAGCATATCAGCACAAAAACTTAACAATCCTTCTTCACTAGATCCAAAAACAAAAAACCCTGCGGCTACAAAACTTTATGAAGATATTTACAACCTCTTTATAGAAGGTGATTTTGAAAAAGCTATGTCTCAGAAAAAAACAGCCGATAGTTTGTATGGTGTAAATTACTGGACACCACAACTGCTTTATATCGAAGCATTGCATCATGTCAAGAACAGGGATGATAGTGCTGCCATAAAAGGTTTACAGGCCATCATTACCAATAACCCAACATCTCCGCTGAAAGATAAAGCACAGAACATGATAGATGTGTTAAGAAGGAGAGGAGAGATTGAAAAATATCTTACCAGCCTGGAAATTACCAGGGCGGAAGAGAACCAGATAAAGGTTGTTGAACCACCTAAAGCAGTTAATAAGCCAGTAGCTCCACCTATTGTAAAAGATACTATTGCTAAAGTTATAAAGCCATTAACCAGTGGCCCATTTGTGATGGCAGTTAATGCACCCCACCATGTATTAATGATACTAGATAAGGTAGATCAGGTTTATGTAACAGAAGCCAGGAACGCCTTCATCAGGTATAATCGGGAGAACTATTATGGGCAAACCATCAATATCACTAAAGATGTAATGGATGCAGAACGTAGCTTGTTGGTCATCACTTCATTTCCAGATGCTGCAACAGCTTTACTGTATTACGATAAAATAAAAAGAAATGCTGCAGCAGAAATATCATGGTTGCCGGCCAATAAATATTCATTCCTGATAATTACAGAAGAAAACTTACAACTTTTAAAAACCAATAAAAATATAATGGGTTACAAAACACTGTTAAATACACAATATCCTGGCAGGTTTTAACAATAACCCCTGTAACTACTTTAATTCTTTCTATAGTTTTATGTTATCATCTTTTTTTATTTGATAATACTACTACTTAAACTTATTACATGAAGCGTTCAGTTAAAATTTTATGGCGTGTTTTTATATGGGGTTTTGGGCTGATCCTGTTTATGTTCACTCTCGCCAACTTTGGTGTATTTGGCAAAATGCCATCTGTTGAGCAGTTACAAAATCCTGAAGCAGATCTTGCCAGTGAGATATATTCTGCAGATGGGGTGTTGATGGGAAAATATTATTCTGAGAACCGGAGTGAAGTAAAATATAGTGAGATTTCTCCTAACGTTGTACATGCCTTACTGGCAACGGAAGATGAGCGTTTTTACGATCATTCGGGTATTGATGCCAAAGCATTGGCCCGTGCAATTTTTACATTAGGTGCAGATGGAGGTGGCAGTACCCTAACACAACAGGTTGCTAAACTGATGCTGGGCCAGGGACGTGGAAATATCATTAAGCGTGGCTTTGATAAAATGAAAGAGTGGATCGTAGCTGTTAAACTAGAGCGGAATTTCACAAAAGAAGAAATCATCACGCTTTATCTGAACAGGGCTCCCTGGGGTAATGTTTATGGCATACGCAATGCATCACGTACCTATTTTCAAAAAGAACCTAAAGATCTTAAGATCGAAGAAGCAGCGGTACTTATCGGGATGTTGAAAGGATTTATTTATAATCCCATCACTTATGCAAAGGCTTCAATTGACCGGAGAAATACAGTAATAAACCAGATGGCCGTTTGCCAGCAACATTATTTAACTGAAGCTGAAGCTACCAAACTTAAAGCCAAGCCATTAATTACTAACTATAAAAAAATTGATGATGATAAAGGTATTGCTCCTTACTTCAGAACGGTGCTTGCGGAAAAATTAAAAGCCTGGTGCAAGGCTCATGATAATCCAAAAACAGGTGAGCCTTACAATCTTTACCGGGATGGACTTAAAATTTATACTACTATCAATTCACGCATGCAGCAATATGCCGAGGAAGCGGTAGTGGAGCATATGCCGGTTGTTCAAAAAAAGCTGGATTGGTTTTTAAAGAACAATGGCAGCAAAATATGGAAGGGGCAGGAGAAAATTGTACAGGCTGCATTTAAATTTACCGACCGGTGGAAGAGCATGAAAGAAGATGATATTGATGAGGAAGAAATTAAAAAGACATTTTATGTACCGGTAAAAATGAAAGTGTTTGCATGGAATGCAAAAAGACAAAAGGATACTGTGATGACACCTTTTGATTCTATTAAATACCATAAACAGATATTACAAACCAATTTTGCGGCCATGGATCCCCGGAGTGGTGAAGTAAAATGCTGGGTGGGTGGGATAGATTTTAAATGGTTCAAATTTGATCACGTTACGCAAAAGCGCCAGGTAGGTTCTACGTTTAAACCGTTTATTTACACTTTAGCTGTTGATGAAGCCGGTTATACTCCTGAAACCCAAATTCCAGGAGGCTGCCTTGCATTGGGAGGTAAAACGATTTGCGGAAAAGGTGGTACAGTTGCCAATTGTTTAGCCTGGTCAAAAAATATAGCAGCCTGGCGCTTAATTGGTCAGGTAGGTGTGAAAAGGACCATTGAATTTGTACAAGGCTGTGGCATCAAAACCAAGATACCACCCTATTATTCAATAGGACTTGGTGCTGCAGAAATTCCTTTGATGGAGATGCTACAGGGATTTACTATGTTCCCAAATAAAGGTTTAAATACAGAGCCTATCTTGTTAAACCGGATAGAAGATAAAAGCGGTAATGTATTAGAGGAATTTAACACAACGACAAAACAGGTAATTGCTGAGACAGATGCTTACACCATGGCTAAATTGATGGAAGGTGTAATAAAAGCTGGTACTGCAAGAACCCTGAATAGGTTTAATATACCAGTAGAAAAGGCAGGTAAAACTGGTACAACTAATAACAATACCGATGGTTGGTTTATTGGTTATACACCCGAATTACTGGCCGGTACCTGGGTAGGTTGCGATGATCCCTTTATTCCCATTTATTCAAACAATGCCGGCGGCGCCGAAATGTCGGCGCCATCCTGGGGTATATTCATGAGCAAGGTATATGCAGATAAGAAATTAAATTATGGCCAGATAAAGGTGTTTGAAAAGCCGCTTGAACTTGCCCTTGATCCTATTTATGCAGATGTGAACATGAATAGTTATTTTAAGGAAACTGATACAACCAATGTAGATGAAGGCAATGGCGATGCAGATGATTTTTTCAATACTCCTGAACCACCTGATAATAAACCTATAGAAAAAATTGAAATTGAAAGCCAGATACCTTATACAATACCGGATACAGGAAAATCAAAAAAGACAGACCCTAAAGAAAAAAAAGCGATAATGCCCCCGGCACAAAAACTACTTGAGGATAAAAACAAAAAGCCTGTAAAACTAAATAAGGATAATGATTATTGATGCATGGAATGAGCGATCTGGTTCACTCCTAATTATTGAATGATCTTTTCTATGTGGATGATTTTACCATCTGCGTTAATTCCTTCTAAAACGATACGCATCCTTTTTGTAAAATCATTGTTGTAAAATGTAACAGGTACTCTACGGTTATTTTTATCTGTAAGGATATACGGCATCCATAATAAAGTTACCCTTGCATCAGTACCGCCATTTGTATTAGTTTGTGAATAATCTGGCGAATAAAATTCTTTAAGGGGAGAGTATCCTGCTATTTTGATCATATTTATATCTGTTTCCTTAGGGCTTCTATCAATAAGGTCATCTCCTTTCCGTGTGTAAACTGATAAAGCCGGGTTAAGAGACGCTCCACCCGGATCCGCACCCCTGCCCATAAAATTTGGAATAAATTTTATGTAGGCAACCTGTGTTAAACTTAAACTTTCCAGTTCACTGGTTGTCATTTCGTGTTCATCAATATAAATTAAAACAGGATTGTCCCTGTATGTGAGTGACCTCCCCGCTGCCAAATTAAAATTACCAATTAATAAGCCTGGTATAGTATTTCGTATGTAAGCATAAATATCCAATTTTGTCCAGGCTTTTTCGTCATGCAGCACATCAAGGGCATATCCTGTAACACCTCCCGTAAACATTCCTGAAACATATCTTTCTTCCAGTTTTACTATAGGATCATTTTGCCAGTTACGTCTGCTATTAGTTTTTACTACTACACCCTGCATTGTTTTTTCAGTATTGAAAACAGATGTACCTGTATTGGTTTTATAATATGCAAATAAGGAAGTATTCCTGGCTGAAGAAATGCCGCTGGTATCCGGTAAAAAATAATTTTTATAGTTACTTAATATCTGCGGCTGTGTTAATGTAAAGTTCGATTTACTGAAAGCCATCTGTTTATTCAGGAATTTTGATTTGTTTAAAGTGAAATACAATCTGGCAGAATCATAAAATATCAACCTGCTTTGTTTTATAACCCCTGCCCTATCGGGCTGAATGGAATAAAAACTAGTAATGCTGTCAATTGTTTTAACAATCAAATTGATGCGTTCATCCTTTTCTAGTTTATTCAAGGCATCTTTTCCTACCTGGCCATATACCTGCAGATATTCATCAGCAGCTGTAGTTATTACCGGCATTTTCTGCAGTTTCATATCATTCCAATTGTACCTGCGCCAGCCATGAGTAAGCATTACAAGATCAAGCTTCGTTTTTAAAGATGCATCACCGGAGTTGGAAAAATAATAAGCAGGATTATGGATATAACCTTTTATATCGCCCTTTAATAAAAAATTACTTACAATATCATTTTCAACTGCATCGCTATTCATATCAGCATCTGAGATGCTGAGTGACATATTTGCTGCGATGGTATCGGGTATCAGAATATCTATTATATTCTTTCCTCTTTTTTCTGTGTTAATCTCTTTTGCATTAATTGTGGCATTAATGATAAAATTATTATTGCTGAGGAATGCCACCCGTTCTGCCACAGGCTGCCAGTTTGCATCAAAAACAGTCAGCTGCATGGTTCCCGCTGGTAGTGTATTGATAGGTATCATGCGGGTAAAAGGCTCTGCTTCCGGCACTTTAATATCTGTTTTGTAAAAAACCTTTTGATACATGTACATTAATACGTGCAATGAATCGTTTCCCGTTTTATTCACCAGGTTATAGTATAGCTTATCTTTTTGTACAGTAAGCTTTAGCGAAGTTCCACCGGTTTTTGCTGCAGGTAAATACGTTTGTTGTTTTATGCCATTATTATCAAGCCATTCTGCGTAGTATTTATCTCCTGGTTTAAATTCAAGATCAAACCTGCCCATGCCATCATGTACAACAGTTAATGGCATCAATACTTCACCTGTTTCCTGTTTTTTTAATACAGCATCAATAAAAAAGGGTAAGCCGTTATCATAGTTGGCTTTAAAGGCAATTGTGTTTACAGCCCCCTCAATAATATTTCCTCCCTCCGGAAAAAAATGAAGACTTACTGATCTTGCTACAGCTGTATTCTGTTGAGTTTTATTGTTGATTATTTTAATTGCCTGGTTGTATAAAAAAGCAGTATCAAAATTTAACATCCAGCCTGTGTATGCCCTGCATATAAGCTGGGTTGATTGTAAACTGTCGGGAATGGTAAAATGTCCATCGGTAGTACCATTAAATATTGGGCTTACCGATTGTTGCACTACCTTACCATGCTTATCATACAATGCTGCATAAAAATTGGTGCTGCGTTCGGTTGGCAGGTTTTCTTCTAACAGGTAAGCTTTAAACCAAATGGTTTCGCCAGGCATATATGCTGTTCTGTCAAAGTGTATGTGTATCTTCTCTTGCGCAAAGTTAGTACCGTATAGATTGATGCTATTCTCTATCGTTTGAGCTGAAAGATCAACATGTAAAAATAACTGCAGTAAGAAACAGCCAAATAGAATTTTTTTAAAGTTGTACAACAGGTTAGCTTTTAAAATTTAACTTATACAATTACAAAAATTAAGATACACATATTAGTTTATAATTGTTCTATAAAAAACCCCCAGATAAATACCTGGGGGATTCTTTTATGTTTTGCGTTAACTATTAATAATTACTTAAAGTCATTTCTACTCTCCTGTTCTTAGCACGGCCTGCAGCTGTTTTGTTATCAGCAACTGGTTTTGTTTCGCCATAACCGGTAGAAGATAAACGACCTTCAGCAATTCCTTTACTTACAAGGTATGCTTTTACTGAAGCAGCTCTGTCGTCAGATAATTTCTGGTTGTACTCATCTTTACCTACTTCGTCAGTATGGCCATCAATCTGAACTTTATAAGAAGGATTGTCATTTAAGATAGTAACTACATCATTCAGTTTTGGGAATGATTTAGCAAGTAATTTAGAACTACCTGTTACAAAGAAAATGTTCTGAGCAGCAGCATTTACTTTCTTAATGATCACTTCATCAATAATAGGGCAGCCAAAATTAGAAGCTGGTCCTTTTTCGTTGATACACTTATCTTCTTCATCATTTACACCGTCTCCATCTGTATCAGGAATTGGACATCCCTGGTAACGTGCGATACCTGGAACAGTAGGACATTTATCAACTTCATCATTGATACCATCACCATCTGTA
>JAYUYX010000050.1:0-7135 GCA_043752205.1 Chitinophagaceae bacterium | reverse complement strand
TCTGTTTTATTAAAAAAAATTAAATATTATGGCAATATATTTAATTGGACTTGACTTTTATAAAACCACATTTAAAATGTGCTAATTAATTTTTGCCTTTTTTAGGTGAATGTCAACGAAAAATAAAACGCTTTTAAAACGTATATTGCAACATAAATAAAACGCATGAAATGAGCTATGACTAAACTTGATCACAACTCAAATGTTATAAGCGAATTCCATGTGACAAATAATAAATAATAAAAACACATGAAATATCTTCCCCTAAATCCCGAAATATTCATTCAGAACCGCAAACGGTTTGTTGACAGGATGGAAAAAAATTCAATTGCTATTTTCAACAGCAATGATGAATTACCCACCAATGGTGACCAGTTGCACCGTTTTAAACAGAATGCCGACCTGTACTGGCTAACCGGTATTGAGCAGGAAGATACTATGCTGATACTTTTCCCGGATAACCCGGATGCAAAATACCGGGAAGTGTTGGTGTTGGTGCGGCCCAATGCGTTAAAAGAAAAATGGGATGGGCATAGATTAAGAGCTAATGAAGGAACGATTATTTCTGGTATTAATACAATCGTGTGGTTAGATACATCCGAAGCGTTATTGCAACCCTGGATTCATCTGGCGGATACCATTTATTTAAATACAAATGAAAATGACCGTAAAGCGAACTGGGTACCGGTAAGAGATTACAGGTATGCAGAACTGATGAAGCAGCGTTTTCCGCTGCACAATTACAGGCGCAGTGCACAAATATTAAAAGACCTGCGTGGTATTAAAACAGCATTGGAAGTAGAGGTGTTACAAAAAGCTATTGACATTACTGATATTACTTTCAGAAGATTAATGCAGATCATACAGCCGGGGATAATGGAGTATGAAATTGAAGCTGAAATATACCATTCATTTTTATCGCAAAGGGCAACAGGCCCTGGATATGGTTCTATCATTGCAAGTGGCGACAGGGCAAGAACCCTGCATTATGTAGAGAATAGCAGGGAGTGTAAGGCTGGCGAATTGATACTAATGGATTTTGGAGCAGAGTACGGCTGTTATAATGCTGATCTTACACGTACCATCCCGGTAAACGGTAAGTTTGGCCGCAGGCAGAAAACAGTGTATAATGCCTGTTTGCATTTACATCATTATGGGGCAAGCATTCTAAAGCCCGGCATCAGCATTGTTGATTATACCGAAAAAATTGGGGATGAAGCTACTGTTATTTTTCAAAAAATAGGGCTGCTTAAAAAATCAGATATTAAAAATGAAGACCCAGAGAATAGGGCTTACCGAAAATATTTATACCATGGCATCTCTCACCATCTTGGTATTGATGTACATGACCTGGGTACCAGAACAGCACCGATAAAAGCCGGTATGGTATTCACCATTGAACCGGGTATTTATATTGAAGAAGAACAAATGGGTGTACGCATTGAAAATAATTTCTGGATAACCCGTAACGGGAACAAAGACCTGATGAAGAATATTCCCATCACGGTTGAAGAAATTGAAGCCTACATGAAGAAATGACGACAGACCATGGACGACGGACGACTGTAGACCTTTTGGGTATTAAGGATTCATTTCAAAATAGTTTATGCCTTTTAAGTTTGAGAAATTAGAAATTTGGAAGTTGGCAATTGATTTGGCGGATGATGTACATAATTTGACAAGGAACTTTCCAAAAGAAGAGATGTTTTCTCTTACCTCTCAGATGAAAAGAGCAGCAGATTCGATTTCTCTAAATATAGCTGAAGGTTCTACGGGACAATCTGATCCCGAGCAATTAAAGTTTTTGGGGTATTCACAACGCTCGGGTCTTGAAGTTGTTAATTGTCTTTATCTTGCTTTACGAAGAAATTATATTACTCAACAACAATTTGACAAATTTTATTCTGAATTGGAAATATTAATAATTAAAATTCAGGCATTCAAGAAGTCAATCAAAAATATATCTTAATCATCTGTCGTCAGTAGTCTGTCGTCAGTGGTCTATAACATGAAACAGATCCCGAATTTATTTACACTTCTTAATCTCATCTTTGGCTGCCTCGCTATTGTAGTAACGTTACAAAATGGTATCGTTATTCAGTATACTGCTGATGGAACACAACTGATTGATATACCTGAAAAGATATGGATGGCCTCCTTATTCATCGGTATTGCTGCTGTTGTGGATTTTCTTGATGGATTTGTTGCAAGGTTATTTAAGGCAAGTTCTGAAATGGGCAAACAATTAGATTCACTGGCCGATGTAGTGAGTTTTGGTGTGGCACCCTCCATGATACTCTACCAATTTTTACGAATGAGTATGGCAAGGGAAGAAGACGGGTTGAATGCATCCATCATCTGGCTGGTACCCGCATTTATAATGGCTGCTGCCGGTGCCTACAGGCTTGCCCGGTTTAATATTGATAATTCGCAGTCTTTTGGTTTTAAGGGTGTGCCTATTCCTGCTGCCGGTATAGTAGTAGCATCGCTGCCACTTATCTACTGGAATAATCATAGCCAGTTTGTTGTTGACCTGCTTTTTAATAAATGGCTTTTGTATGGAATAATATTTTTACTAAGCGGCCTGATGGTAAGTAAGCTTCCGATGATGGCTTTAAAATTCAAGGATTACAGCATAAAAAATAATATCCCAAAAATAATCTTATTGGCTGTAGCAGTTGTTGCTGCAGTAATTTTTCAATGGTTTGCAGTGCCCATTGTATTTATCGTTTACATTATTTTATCTTTGCTTTTCAAACAACAACAATCATGATATTTACGGTACAGATAAAAGTAATGCCACTTAAAGACTTGTTGGATCCACAAGGGAAAGCAGTAATGGGTGGATTACAGAATTTAGGGCTTAACAATGTTGCTGATGTTCGTATTGGTAAACATATTGATCTGCAGATTGAGGCTGATAGTAAAGAGAATGCTTTGGCAACTGCAGAAGATGCTGCAAAAAAATTATTGGCAAACCCGGTAATGGAAGTGTATGAAATTACTGTTAATTAAGAATACAGCCATTAGCTGTTAGCTATTAGCCATAAGAACAGTTTTGGTTTGCTAACAGCTAACAGCTAATAACTAAACGCTGTTATGCTCTACCTCATTCCTTCCCCCATTGGTAATCTTGCTGATATCACGTTCAGGGCAATAGATATATTAAAAACAGTTGACCTCATCCTTGCCGAAGATACCCGTACTTCTTCTGTGCTCTTAAATCATTACCAGGTTCAAAAACCCATTACCCCTTATCACCAGCATAACGAGCATAAAGTGCTTGCACATTTAACTGATCAATTGGCTTCAGGAAAAACCATGGCTTTAATAACAGATGCAGGTACACCCGGTATAAGTGACCCAGCTTTTTTACTGGTAAGGGCATGTATCAAAAATAATATTAACGTAGAATGTTTACCCGGCGCCACAGCCTTTGTTCCTGCACTTGTAAACAGCGGCCTGCCCATCAACAGTTTTTGTTTTGAAGGTTTTCTTCCCCTTAAAAAAGGAAGACAAACCATGATGAGAAAACTGGCCGCAGAAGAAAGAACGATGGTATTTTATGAAAGCCCTATGCGCCTGGTTAAAACTTTAAACGAATTTGTGCAATACTTTGGAGCTGATCGGCAATGCTGTGTTAGCCGTGAACTCACCAAAAAATTTGAAGAAAATGCCAGGGGAACTTTACAGGAAGTGCATGATCACTTTAATGCAAAAACTGTAAAAGGGGAGATAGTGATTGTGGTGGAAGGAAAAAAATAATTGCCCCGCATATTTCGGAATTAAAATTTTTTAAACTGAAACATCTGCACCGTAATTTTACTAACCCTATTATTATTTAATAGTTAAATGCTCTGTAGATACACGAATCAGCATTTTTTTATAAATAGGCAAATGCAAGCCAGTAAATACTTCTGCTGATTTTTACAATTCCTTTTATTTTTATTTTATTCAATTACCACTTTGAGGTATTGACTTTTATTTTTTCTTTTTATAGCATTGTATTATTAATAGAAAATTTCAGTTTTCTATTAATTAACTGCTGATTTCCCTGTAAAAAAACCACTTTTTAAAATTTGTAAAGTGATATACGAAACTTTAAAATTCCTCAGTGAGGAAGTGAATAAATATTTGTCCTCAAAGATGGGCATGCTTGCAGAACCAAGACTAAAAATCGGGAATGTTTCCCTGGCGTTGGACAATACGCTATTAGGCGATAATGCGCTTACTGGCAAAGCTATTTTATCATTGGTAAATGTTGAGGAGGATAAGGTTGCCAAGCAGCAGCAAAATTATGTACGTTCAGATTCTTCAACCGTATATAAAAGTCCGCCGCTATATCTCAACATGTATATTTTGTTTGCGGTAAATAAACCGGAGTACGATGATTGTTTAAAATGGTTGGGGCACATTATGCAGTTCTTTCAGCACCAGCAAGTGTTTACGCCAATTACACATCCTGGTTTAGATCCCAAAATTCCACGAATAGTAGTGGATCTGTTTTCCCTGAATTTTGAACAGGTGAATCATTTGTGGAGTACGCTGGGCGGTAAATACATGCCTTCGGTATTGTATAAAATAAGACAGGTTTCGGTTGATGAAAATTTAGTGGTTAGCGAAAGTGGATTTATAAAAACTATTCAGCTTAATGAAAAAGTGAAAACCCCGGTAAGTGAATGACAACAGCCTATAAAATATTGTTTGCTATTGATCTGCAAAATGAATACTATGCCAATGGCAAATGTACAGATATCAGCATAGTGCCTTCGGCAGAAACTGCGATATTGTTGAAGAACAGGCAGATGTTGTATAAAATGGTAGGCAATAAATTTGTGGTGCTGGTAAAAGTGCAGGACAGTACTGCAGGTGTGGATGCCGATAAACCATTTGTGTCTTTAAGCACTGATGAAAAATTTATATTTTTTCTGCAACTGGAAAACCCGGTTTTTACAACGATAACCAATATTGATTTTGACCTGTTTGCCGCACGTCGGTTTTATTTTTCAAACATTTTCGAAACTAAAGTAGGTACAAGTCTCCATCTTTCTGCATCAGTAGATCTTTATAATAATTCTGCAAATTATAAACCCGGCGATATGGTTAATGCCGGTACTCCTGTTGTGTTTGAATGTATTAAATCTACCAACGGCAATAATACCGGTAACGCCAGTTTTTGGGTTAACCGTGGTGAAAATATTTTTTCTACACAAAAAGATATGTACCCTTTTATTACCAGGGTTACAAACTTTAAAGCTAAAACAGCAGCTACGGTTTTTAATATCAAAATATTTGCTTTTAACACGGTTAGCAAGCTGTATGATAAAGAAGTAAATATAAATGACAATATAATTTCTGTTGGAAATGTAGCCACAAAGAATGTGCAGGTAAATATGCAGCAACTACCCAATGCCAGGTATGTAATAAAAATAAATGATGAGGATCATGAAAGCGGGACCGATGTTGCAGGAAACCCAATTCCTTTTTATTTAAGTGATGAGGTTGTTAACAACAATTATTTTGGTGTAGTTGAAATATTGAACCACAATGCAACCGATCCTTCTTTTTCTCTGTTGGATGCAACCGGAAAGGTAAAGGATACACTTGATGGCCTGGGCAAATCAGTCTGGTTGAATTACATCATACAGTTTGCCGGAAAAATGGCTACCTGGAAGTATATAGTCCGTACGGGAAAAATTATTTCAATAGAGGATGGAACAGCTGCATATGTTTTTACAAAAACCACGGTAGATCAACAGGATATTTTTGAAAGCAATTTACCCATCCGGCTTAGCGAAAAGCCTGTGATGTTCGATCTCTTATTAACCAATGCAGTAAGCAGTCAGCCACCACCGGCCCCTAATCCCGATCCACAGGTTACGGGAATTATAAGCCGTACCAATACCGATTACTACTGTACAATTTATCTGAATTATTAAACTTTAAATTTAAAAAAATGGCAACCAGTTACAAAACTCCCGGTGTTTACGTGGAAGAAATTTCCAAACTGCCACCGTCGGTAGCCCAGGTAGAAACAGCTATACCTGCTTTTGTTGGCTATACGCAAAAGGCCGAAAAAAATGGCGAATCGCTGATCAATAAACCAACACGTTTATCTTCCATGGTAGAATTTATTGAATGCTATGGCGGGCAGCGGGAACCGGAATCCATTACGGTAAGCCTGGATGAAGACAACAACTACGCCGTGATCTCAGTTGACATGGATTTGGGCCAACGTTTTTTTATGTACGACAGCCTGCGGTTATTTTTTGATAATGGCGGGGGCGACTGTTATATTGTTTCTGTAGGTGTATTTGAAACCAGCGACGGAACAAACAATGAAGTTGTTTCCGGTGATGAAAATGATCCGGTAAACAGCCGTGGCCTACGTGTTGGCGTAGCGGTCCTGGAAAAATATGATGAGCCAACGATTATCCTTTTTCCCGATGCAGTTCTGCTGGAAGAGGAGGATGAACTTTTCAGTTTACAACAAATGGCAATTGCACAATGTGCCAAACTACAGGACAGGGTTACGGTGCTTGACCTGAAGGAGAATACGGCTGATGACCTGGATGATGCTGTTCAGGATTTCAGGGATAAGATCGGTATCAATAACCTGAAATATGCTGCAGCCTATACACCATGGTTAATAGCAACGTACTCCAGGGTAGTGAATTACGAACAGTTTTCTGAAACGCTGGAAGACAGTGGAGGTACGGCCATAACTGACCTTACAACCCTCAGTACCGATGCAAACCTGAATGAACTGCTTACAAACCTACAGGCGGCAGTAGACGATAATAATGATGTGCTTACTGCGGTGGAAGCGATCTGCGACTCAACAGATGAGGGTGTTGTAAATCCAGGTGCTTCCGGAGCATTGGCTTCACCCAGCATGCGTGACAGGTACAAGTTTTTTTCAGATGCTTTAAAAGCTGCAACAGACAATGCAGGGGTAACTGCCGCTTATGATAAATTGGTAACATTTGTACGTAACGCTGCCATCAGGCTGCAAAGCTGGAAAGCGGATTTTTCTTCTACTAACCTTACCAACGATGTAAATTCATATGCCGCCTCCGCATCGCTCTGGAGGGGTGGTGTAACAGCTTTAATAGAACTGGAAAAGAATGTTGAT
>JAYUYX010000049.1:0-2764 GCA_043752205.1 Chitinophagaceae bacterium | reverse complement strand
GCCCGTTTTTCTTTCTCATCGTTTTGAAAAGCGAGTTCTTTATTCGCAATGACTAACTCTGCTGCCAATCTTTCTTTACCTTCATTTTGAAAAAAAGGTTTGTCATTGGCAATAATCAATCCCGCTGCAGGGATTACTTTTTCTTCAGCATTATCCGGCTCATCATTAACCAAAATAATTTTTGTTGTCTTTTTCATTACTCTTTTTGTTTCGTCAATCGCAGTGTTTTTTCAACGCAGAGAACAGGAGACCGCTGAGTTTACGCTGAGAATCTCTGCGAGGGCTCTTTATCTTATGTTCTCTGCGCTAAAAATTTGGCGCCAGTCGAAGAACTTTATTGTTTTGTTTCAGTTGCCAGCGGCAGCATAAAAGTAAAAATGGAACCTTTTCCTTTTTTACTTTCAATAGTTATTATGCCATTATGCCTTTCAATAATTTCTTTGGCGATAAATAATCCAATGCCAAAACCTGCATAATTTTCTTCACTCTTACCATCGGTACGGTAAAACCGGTTAAATATTTTCTGCTGATGTTCGGCATCCACCCCAATTCCATAGTCTTTTATGCTAACGGCAATCTGCTTATTTTCTGCACTATGAATACGCACCTCCACTAAATTATTGTCCGGTGAGTATTTGATAGCATTATTAATAATGTTGATGATTACCTGTTCTATCCTGTCTTTATCGCCATATACAGAACCGCTAAAGTCGGGTAATATATTTATAGTATGATTCGTATTGGTAAATTTTATATCCTGCACCGTGTCAATAACAAGCTCATTCAGGCTGAACAATCCTTTTTGTAATTCTATCTTGCCGGTTTCAAGGCGGGAGAGATCCAGCATTTCTGATATTAACCTGCTTAATCTTTTTAACTGGCTGTCTATACGCAGCAGGGGAGTTTCTAAAAAGGAAGAAGAGGTAGCTTCATGTTCTTTCAACATTATCAGCAGCAACTGTATATAGCCTTTAATAGAAGTAACCGGGGTTTTAAGCTCATGGCTTACCATTTTTAAAAAATCCCCTTTTCGCTTTTCCTCTTCTTTTATATGGTGCATTTCGGTGGTGGTACCGATCCATATTTTCCTGATGCCGTATTCATCATTTTGTAGCAGGCCCCGGCTAAGGTGCCATTTATATATTCCCTCTGTAGTACGGAACCGGTGTTCCATTTCAAAATTTTTTCCTGTGGTTATTGATTGCTGCCACCGTAATTTAGTTTCTTCCCAATCCTCCGGATGAATTACTGTTTGCCAGCCCCAATCCTTTAAATCTTCAAAACCCAGACCGGTATAATCAAGCCAGCATTTATTAAAATAATTATAGTTGCCGGCTGTATCGGCTGTCCAAACTTTCTGTGGCATTAAATCTGCCATTGTGCGAAAATGGGATTCGCTTTCTTCTACTTTTTTTCGGGCAATTACCTGCTCTGTTACATCCACCGCCATATTCATAATACCATACACTTCGCCAACAGCATTGCGAATTGGTTTGTATGTATAATCAAAATAGTAAGAGCCCAATATACCGTTTACCTCTAATTGTGCAACTTCATTTTTTGCCTCGTAGGTTTTGCCTGTTGTAAATACGTCATCTAATATTTTAAGAAATGGCTGCTCTTTTAATTCCGGAACAGCATCTTTTAATGGTTTTCCTATTACATTTTTTCCTTTACCCCAATAACCTATCATCATATCATTGGCTATTTCTATAATCATTTCACTTCCGGTAAATAAGCATGTTGCTACAGGTGCATCTTCAATAAGCGTTAGAAGCATTGTTTCACTTTCTTCTATTTTTTTCCGGGCAATCACCTGCTCGGTTATTTCATGTGCTAAGCACATTATCCCCGAAATGCTTCCATCGGCTTCACGCAATGGCTCATACACAAATTGTACAAAAATATTTTCAATCTTTCCGTTCCGCTTTAAGTTGACCGACAACTCATCTGTTGCAAAACGTTCGCCTGTTTTATAAACATTATCCAGCAATTCTTTAATACCCTGTTCAAGCAGCTCAGGCAGCACATCAAATGCAGGGTTATTTAATGTCTCTTCCAATGTTCTGTCCCACATTTCATACATTCCTTTATTAATTACTTCTATCACGTAATTTTCTCCACGCAATACGCAAATAGCCACTGGTGCCTGCAGTACCAGCAGCTTGAATTTTTCTTCGCTTGCTTTTATTTTTTTATTTGAAATTGCCAGCGGTGTTATTTCAGTGGCAATAATAACTACACCCGAAATAGTTTCATCTGCTTCACGGTAGGGCTGATAAGTAAAATTAAAATAGGCATCTTCCATTTTATCATTCCGCAGCAGCCGTACAAGTGATTCATTAGAGGAGTAAGGAATGCCGGTGGTGTAAACTTCATTAAGCAAGGCCGGAAACGGCTGGTCTTTAATTTCGGGTATAACTTCAAGCAATGGTTTGCCTTCTACTTCTTTTCCTTTGCCCCACATTTCTTTTACGCTATCGTTGGCAAGGCTAATCACCATGTCTTTTCCTTTAAGTACTGCAAATGCAAATGGCGATTGCATCAGCAGCATGTTATACCGCTTATTGCTATCTTCAATTTGTTTGCGGGCAAGCACCTGGTTTGTTACTTCATGTGCGATAGTAATTACTCCCGAAATAGTTTTGTCTGCTTCAAAATAGGGTTGATATACGATATTGAAATACCGATCTTCCATAATGCCATTGTGATTTAACCGGGCAAGTATTTCATTGGCGTTAACGGGCTCACCAGTGGTATAAAC
>JAYUYX010000048.1:0-7168 GCA_043752205.1 Chitinophagaceae bacterium | reverse complement strand
CGACATTACCGAAAAAGCAGGAGTAGCAGGGGCTGACAGGTGGAGTAATGCAGCTTCCGTGATAGACATTAACAATGACGGGCTTGCTGATATTTATGTATGTGCTACCATAAAAAAAAATCCACAGGAGCGGCGCAATCTATTTTATATCAACCAGGGTGTAAACAAAGAAGGGACACCAACTTTTAAAGAAATGGCGAAGGAATATCAGCTTGCCGATACCAGCCTGAGTGTACATGCTGCATTTTTTGATTATGACAATGACGGTGATTTGGATATGTATTTAGTAACTACCAAACTTGCCCAACGGGATGCCACTGAATTTTCAATGAATAACAATGTGGAGGATACTGCAAAAGATGATTTTGATAAATTGTATAGAAATGATTGGGACAGTGCCGCAAGGCATCCGGTATTCACCGACATCTCCCGGGAAGCCGGTATCAGTCATCCTGGTTACGGTCTTGGGGTAGCCATCGCAGATATAAATAAAGATGGCTGGAAAGATATTTATGTAACCAACGATTTTTATGGCAGCGATTTATTATACATAAACAACCATAACGGTACGTTTACAGAAAATCTTCGAAGCCTTGTAAAACACACTTCACAAAATGCTATGGGAAACGACATTGCCGACATCAACAATGACGGGCTGGCAGATATTATTGCGGTAGATATGAATCCGGAAGATAATTTCCGTAAAAAGAAAAATATGAATGGTAATAATTATTTCATTTACCAGAACATGAGGGATGGATTATATATGTTGCAATATGTTCGCAACACATTGCAACTTAATCAAGGACCACGATTAAATGCAAATGACACTATTGGTGAGCCGGTATTCAGCGATATTAGTTTTTTAGCTGGCGTGGCAGAAACAGACTGGAGCTGGAACCCTTCTATTGCTGACTTTGATAATGATGGCAACCGGGATATCATTATCACAAACGGCTATCCCCGGGATGTAACTGATCATGACTTTGCTGCCTTTAGACAGAACGCAAAACCCCCGGTATCTAAAGAAGATATGATTGCTCAAATGCCACAAATTAAAATTGCCAATTATGCTTTTAAAAACACTGGCAATTTAAAATTTGAAAAGGTAAATACCCAGTGGGGAATGGAAACACCCTCCTTTTCAAACGGAGCTGTATATGCCGATTTAGACAATGATGGCGACCTGGATTATGTAATCAATAACATTAACCAGGAAGCTTTTGTATATGAAAACACCACCAACAGCAAAGAAAAAATCAATAAGAACTTTTTAGAAATACAATTTAAAGGAGATGCGAAAAATATAAATGGCTTAGGTGCAATTGCTTCTATTTATTACGGAGGTAACCAAATGCAGGTGTATGAAAATTCTCCCTACCGGGGATATTTATCTACCGTAGATAACAAGGCATTTTTTGGCTTAGATAGTATTAAAACACTTGATTCTGTGGTGATAGAATGGTACAATGGTAAAAAGCAAGTGATACAAAATGTAAACAGCAATCAGCTATTAAAAGTAGCCATTACAAATGCAAACAATCCCGTAAAAGTTGCGGATGCAGTGGCTGTAAATAATTTGTTTACCGATGTTACTACATCACTCGGCGTAAATCATTTTCAGAAAGAACCCGACTTTATAGATTTTAATGAGCAGCGTTTGCTGCCACATAAACTATCAGAATATGGCCCGGCACTGGCAAGTGGAGATGTGGATGGAAATGGTTTAGACGATATCATTCTAAGTGGCACTGGCGATTATCCGCCCATTATATTTCTGCAGCAAATGAATGGAAAATTTATTAAAAAGGAAATTCCATTACCAGTGGGCAATGACGTGCGCCGCCCGGAAAGCCTCGGCACACTCCTCTTCGATACTGATAGCGATGGCGATCTTGACTTGTACCTGGCAAGTGGCAGCAATGAGTTTGCTCCTGATACAAAAAATTACCAGGATTGGTTTTATATTAATGATGGTAAAGGCAACTTCACTTTTAATACAGGTGGCTTCCCAATAGACTATACAAGCAAAAGCTGTGTAAAAGCCGCAGACTTTGATAATGATGGAGACCTCGATTTATTTATTGGCGGGAGGGTTATACCCAACAAATACCCGATGCCTGTTAGTAGTTTTATTTACAGGAACGACAGCAAAAATGGTATTGTAAAATTCACCGATGTGAGTAACAATGTGGCTGCAGGTCTAAAAAATATCGGATTAACCTGTGATGCATTGTGGACTGATTTTGACAACGATGGGTGGACGGATTTAATCCTAACCGTGGAGTGGATGCCTATACAGTTTTTTAAAAATAAAAAGGGGGTATTTGAAAATATTTCCGCCACTTCAGGCATTAACAATGAGAGTGGCTGGTGGAATAGTATCACCGGCGGCGATTTTGATAATGATGGAGACATAGATTACATAGCAGGTAACTTAGGTAAGAATTCTTTTTACCGGGCCAGCACGGAGCACCCGGTAAGTATTTATGCCAAAGATTTTGATAAAAATCAAGGACTGGATATTATTACAACCGTTTATCTGCCTGATGAGAAAGGAAAGCTACAGGAATTTCCCGCACAAACAAGAGATGACCAGACAGACCAGTTACCAGGATTGAAGAAACGTTTTCTAACCTATAAAGAATTTGGCAAAGCAACCATCAATGATATTTTTCTTGCAGATGAAATGAAAGATGCGCTAAAATTACAAGCCAGTAATTTTGAAAGCAGCTATATAGAAAACCTTGGAAATAGAAAGTTTAAAATGTACCCGCTGCCTGTATTGGCCCAGCTTGCACCGCTATACGGAATGGTAGCTGATGATTTTAATGGAGATGGAAATTTAGATATTGCTGTTAATGGAAACGATTATGGCACTGAAGTGGGAAACGGCAGGTATGATGCATTTAATGGCCTGGTAATGCTTAACAATGGAAATGGAAAGTTTTCAGCTTTGTCAATCTTACAAAGTGGCTTGTTTATACCCGGCAATGGTAAAGCATTGATAAAATGCAGGGGTGCTAATAATAATTATTTATTAGCGGCATCACAAAATAATGGACCAATAAAAGTATTCCGGAGCAGAGCCAGCCATAAAATCATTTCTATTTTACCTAATGAAAAACATGCTTTATATAGCTTGATCAATGGCAGAAAAAGAAAAGAAGAATTTTATACAGGTCATTCATTTTTATCACAATCAAGCACTTTTGTCTTAATGGACAAAAACGTAAGTAGCATAGAAATAATAAATAACAAAGGAGTTAAAAGGATCATTCGATAATCAAAACAAAAAATTATTTATGAGTGTTTTGCTTGGAGTATTCTTGCATTTTATTGGTGGCTTTGCCTCTGGAAGTTTTTACATTCCGTATAAGAAAGTAAAAGGGTGGAGTTGGGAAAGTTATTGGCTCGCTGGTGGTATTTTTAGCTGGGTAATAGCACCAATAGTTGCCTGCTACATATTAGTGCCAGATTTTTGGTCAATAATAAGTGGAGTACCTTCTGAAACAATTTTCTGGACTTATTTTATGGGCGTACTGTGGGGTATTGGTGGCCTTACTTTTGGCTTGAGCATGCGTTATTTAGGTTTGAGCCTGGGCATGGCAATAACACTTGGATACTGTGCTGCGTTTGGAACATTGATACCTCCAATATATAATGACTTTACAGGCAATGTTGGTACGGGCGAAACTACTTTTACAGCACTACTCTCCAGCACGTCTGGAAATATTATTTTATTGGGAGTGCTTGTTTGTTTAATCGGCATTGGCATTTGCGGCATAGCAGGAGTAATGAAGGAAAAAGAGTTGCCAGACGAGAAAAAGAAAGAAACTATTAAAGAATTTAATTTAAAAAAAGGAATACTGGTGGCTACTTGTTCTGGCATTTTGAGTGCCTGCTTTTCTTTTGGACTTACTGCCGGAAAGCCCATTGCAGCAGCAGCTTTAGCAACAGGCATAGACAGCCTTTGGCAAAATAACGCCACACTGGTTGTAATATTATTAGGTGGGCTTACCACTAATTTAATCTGGTGTGTAATCCTCAACGTAAAAAATAAATCCTATAAAGATTATACCAATACACAGGCACCACTTGCCCGCAATTATTTGTTTTGCGCATTGGCAGGCACTGCATGGTATTTACAATTTTTCTTTTACGGAATGGGCAGCAGCAAAATGGGTAAGTACGATTTTAGTAGCTGGACGTTTCATATGGCTTTCATCATCATCGTAAGTAACCTGTGGGGTTTGTATTTTAAAGAGTGGCAAGGAAGCAGCCAAAGAACATTAAGAATGATTTTTATCGGTATTTCTGTTGTCATTCTATCCACCCTTATTGTGGGTTTTGCTAATTACCTCGCAGCAACAAATAGCTTCTAAAGGTTGTAATTCTTTCTATACCCCGAAAGCAGATTTAATCAATAACTAAATAAGCTCATGATACAGTGCTTAAAATTTTTCTTGGTCAATATCCTTCTATTTTGTTTTCTCCGCATGTTGCAGCCATGTTACAAATGACTCTGCTAATAATAGAAAAAAACAAGTGCTGGTTTTTACCAAAACAAATAGTACAGGCACGAAAGTATACCCGATAGAATAGAAGCCATTAAAATATTGGGAAGAGATAATAATTTCGAGATAAATGCTTCCGAAGATTCGGCCATTTTTACCAACCGGAATTTAAAAAAATATGATGTTATCATATTCTTAAATACAACTGGAACCATATTGGGTGAGGAACAGAAGATGGCATTAAAAAATTACATACAAAAGGGGGGTGGATTTGTGGGTGTACATGCTGCAACAGATTGTGAGTACGGCTGGCTCTGGTATGTAAAAATGATCAGGGCAAATTTTAAATCGCATCCTTCACAACAACTGCCACGCTTAACACTACCAATATACCACATGCTGCCACCAGTCATTTGCCGGCTAACTGGCAAAGAAAAGATGAGTGGTATAACTTTAATAACAATGTGAAGGTCATTTTAACTATCGACGAAAAATCATACACGGGTGGAGAAAATGGTGTAAACCATCCTATGGCCTGGTACCACGAATACGAAAATGGCAAAATATTTTACACTGCCCTTGGCCACACCAGGAATAGTTACCAGGAACCTCTTTTTTTAAAACACTTTGTTGCAGGCATACTAACAGCATGCAACGGGTAGCTTGTAATGACCTATTTAGGTTGCCCAGGCTTTATCACCTTTTTTATACGTTACATTACCATCATACTTGCCGGGCACAGCTACATACCTTAAAGCTTGCGTAGCACCAACCTTAGATGTAAAAAAACCAAACAAGGTAAGTTGCTTCATCATGGTAAAATAATGATTGGGGTCATTTTCTTTTTTTGATTTTGCATAAGCCTTTGCCTCATTATCTAAATCAATTAAGAGAGTCGTTCGTTCTTTGGAATTGGCTTCCATAAAAGGCTTCTTCGTAACTTTTT
Organism: Chitinophagaceae bacterium; assembly: GCA_043752205.1. GTDB lineage: Bacteria > Bacteroidota > Bacteroidia > Chitinophagales > Chitinophagaceae > Ferruginibacter. The sequence goes on along the minus strand of JAYUYX010000048.1, from coordinate 1,705 downwards.
TACAAGCATCATTTAATTTGGCAATGCCCTTATGAAATATTTTCTGGTCCTTTAATTCGTAAGTGTCGTTTACCATTACTTGCATAAAGGCCCCGGCTTTGGCCTCCCTGGTACCAGGAGTTTTGGTAGCGGGTAAAATAGTATCTGCCACCTCGTCTAAAAACAGGATATCGTCCTCACTAAATGTAGCCCCGCCCAAAACGGCATCTGGCTTGCAACCTGTGAGCAAACCGCCACCGATAAAAACCACACCGGTTGCCAGCGTAATCATCTTTATTAATTCTCTTCGTTCCATATTATAGTTGTATAATAATGATATAAATTTAAACCCAGGGCCGCAAGCCATTTACTGAATGCTCACGGCTTTTCTTTCATGTTACAAATTCCCTTTTTTTAACTCGCTTACTGCATGGTCGGCTGCCCTTGCAGTAAAGGCCATATAGGTTAAAGAAGGATTCTGGCAGGCAGCAGATGTCATAAACGAACCATCCGTTACGAAAACATTGGGCGCATCCCATAGCTGATTGTATTCATTCAATACCGATGTCTTCGGATCTTTACCCATTCTGGCACTGCCCATTTCATGTATGCCCCTACCCAATGTACCATCGCCATACCATGGTTTCGCATCTTTTACCCCGGCTATCGTAAGCATCTCTACCGCATCATTCGCCATATCTATTCTCATTTTTTTCTCGTTTTCTTTGAACTCTACATCAATTGAAAGTATATTCAATCCCCATTTATCCTTTCGGGTTTTATCCAGGTTTACTTTATTCTCATGGTAGGGAAGTGTTTCGCCAAAGCCACCAAAACCCATTCCCCAACCACCGGGCTCCGTTAGTGAATCTTTAAAATCGGCGCCAATATTAAATTCTGCTATATCCCTGCTCCAGCCGCTTCTGCTTGCCCCACCCTGGTAACCAAAACCACGTAAATAATCTCTTTTGTCACCAAATAAATTCCTGTACCTGGGTATATATAATCCATTTGGCCTGCGGCCATATACATACTTATCCAGGTAACCTTCCACGGAACCGCCAGCGCCAACTCCGAGGTGATGGTCCATGATGTTGTGTCCCAATTCCCCGCTGCTGCTGCCTAATCCCTCAGGCCATACATCAGTGGCGGAGTTCATTAGTATCCACGCACTGTTAAGTGTAGAAGCGTTCAAAAAAATTATTTTAGCATTGTATACATACGTTTTATTATCCTCCGCATCTAATACTTCTACACCCGTCGCTTTTTTAGTATCCTTATCATATAATATTTTAGTTACGATGCTCCATGGGCGAAGGGTAAGATTGCCTGTTTTTTGTGCCGCTGGCAAAGTACTCGACTGCGTGCTAAAGTATGCACCAAACGGACATCCCAACCAGCATTTATCCCGGAACTGGCAGTTGCTTCGTCCGTCATGTGCTACGGTAAGATTTGCACTTCGGCCCATAATTATTTTGCGGTGACTATTGTAATGGGCGTTCATTCTTTTAGATAAATCTTTCTCCACAATATTCATCTCCATAGCCGGTAAAAATTTCCCGTCCGGCAACTGCGGAAGATTTTCAATAGAGCCATTGATCCCCGCAAACTTTTCTACATAGTCGTACCATGGAGCAATGTGTTTGTATCGTATGGGCCAGTCTACCGCTATTCCGTCTTTAGCATTCGCTTCAAAATCAAAGTCGCTAAGGCGATAACTTTGCCT
>JAYUYX010000047.1:0-35938 GCA_043752205.1 Chitinophagaceae bacterium | reverse complement strand
CATCACACAGCACAAAAACGGTAACCCTGTCTGTTGCTTTACAGCCACCGGGATTTCTTACTTCAACAGAATACTCAGTAGTTGCTATTGGTTTAACGGTAATAGCAGTTAAATTCCTGGAAATGATACCGGGTGATGCCAGCCATTGCGTCCACGTAACATCAGATGAAAGAGTTGCTTTTAGTATTACAGGTTGTCCGCCATTTTTCATCGTAACATCTTTACCTGCATCTACCTGGGGAATGGGATAAACTTTTATAGTGGTGTAACCGGTGTCTTTAAAACAGCCATAAGCATCGCTGCCCACAACCATATACCGGGTAGTAGCTCTTGGCGCTGCCAGCGGAATTGCAGATGTAGTGCTGTTTAAACCAGCTGATGGCGACCATTGATAAGTATTAGCGCCAGATGCAAATAATCTTACTGTACCACCAACGCAAAGCGTATCATCCCGTTTATTATCCATAACAAACGGCTGTATAACTGTGATGTTAAGAGAATCGATATTGCTGCAACCGTAAATTGATGATCCGGTTACCATATATTTTTGTGTAAGAGCAGGAGAAGCCAAAGGGTTAGGACAACTGGTACAGTTTAAACCTATTGCAGGGCTCCAAACATAGGTAGCCCCGCCAGTTGCATTTAATTGTGTTGGTGAACCTCTGCATATTTGTACATCTGCTGTTGCATTGATAACAGGTATAGGATAAACTTCAAAACTTTTAAGTACAGTGTCTTTACAACCGGTACTGTTTGTTGCTATTAATTGCAGATCGTACACCTGTGAGGTTGTGTATACTTGTGTTGGTGGATTTTGTAAAGTTGATGTGTTTCCATTTCCGAAAGACCAGTTCCAGGTAATGGTAGAAGAATCAGGTACATTGAGCACAGCATTCAGTGTAGCTGATACAGGTGTACAGCCGCTCAATGCATTTGTAAAATCTGCCTGTGGTGATGCAACTATTTTTATTGGTAGCGGCAACGTTGCAGTATCCCTGCAACCCCTTCCTGTTGTTACAATTAATTGCGGATTGTATTGTCCTGCTGCAGCATAAAAATGTGATGGATTCTGTTGGGAAGAAGTTCCACCATCACCAAAGTTCCAAGCATAAATTGCAGAAGCATCATTTATTATAGAAGAATCGGAAAACTGTATAAGCCCCCTATCGCAGCGTGGTAGGCCATCATAGCCAAAATTAGTTTTTACTCCATACACATTTATAGTATCATTACCTTCAATAGGAACCTGGCAACCGCCTGCATCAACCATGATCATTTTGGGGAGGTAAGTACCCGGTATTGTATATGTATAAGAGATCAATGAATCAGTTGTATTAATGGTTGAACCATCATTAAAATCCCAGATAAAAGTAGATGCATTTAATGTTGCTGCAGTAAAGTTTACTGTAAGCGGACTGCAACCGGTTAACGGGTTATAAGTAAAAGTTCCAACGGGCCCACTTACTATGATCTGCTGTACTACGGTATCAAAACAATTGTTACCGGGACCGGTAATAAATAATTTTGCAAGATAGGTACCCGGGTTATTGTAAATATGAATTGGGCTGGCTGCATTTGATGTACTGCCGTCACCAAAATCCCAGGTGGCTCCGTAACCATTTACAGAAGTATTGGTAAAGTTTGCGATCAGCGGGGGGCAGGTACTTAATGTATCAGAAACAGTAAAACTTGCATGTGGTGGGGCTACATGAATATTCTTAGTTGCAGAATCCTGGCAACCATATTGATCAGTGATCTTTAATCTTACTGTATAATTTCCTTCTGTGCTGTAGTTATGTACCGGGCTGATGAGTGTGCTTGTATTACCATCACCAAAATTCCATGCATAACTAAGATTAGGCCCTGTTGATGCATTGGTAAATGTAATATCAATGAAAGGGCATACTGTAGTATCAGACTGCGTGAAAGCGGCTACAGGATTTGAGATAACAATTGTTTGTGTCGCTGAAGTACTGTCTGAACAGCCTGCTGCATCAATTGTTTTTAAACTTACATTATATGAACCTGAGGCAATATAAAAATGTGTGAAGGGAGCAGCCGTTAGTGTATCAATTGTACCATCACCATAATTCCATATCCATGTAGTGATAGGATTAATACCGTCACCAGTTGAATTGTCTATAAAGGTTACAGTATTGTTCATACAGCTTCCACCATTAGGAATGGTAAAAGCAGCAGTGGGTCCGTTAATGCGTATGTATTGTATTTTAACGAGCGTATCCTTACAGCCTGATATATCTGTTATGATCAGCCTTACAGTATATAAACCGGCATTTGCATAAGTGTGTGCAATTGAAGATCCTGTTCCGCTTTGTCCATCACCAAAATCCCACTCATAATTTGAAATGGTGCCGGGTGTATTGCCGATGGCATTAAAAGTAGTTGAAGTATTGCGGCAGATCACCGTAGCCGTTGCATTAAAATTGGCAACCTCATCAACGATTCTTATGGTTTGTGTATAGGTATCATCACAGCCGCTGACATAATTTATTACGGTGAGCTGGATAGTATATGTTCCCGTATCTGCATAGGTATGTATATTATTTTGTGCAGTAGATGTTATACCGTCACCAAAATCCCAATGCCATTCATTAGGGCCTATTGAATTGTCGGTAAAAGTTATTGTTTTGGGAGCCGCACAATCAAAGCTAGGTGCAAAGGCTGCAATGGGCGGACTTATATGCACATAATCAGTAAAAATTATTGTATCAGGGCAATTATTGTTCCATACAATTAAGCGGATGGTAAATAAACCCGTGTCTTCATAATGATGAGATGGGTTTTGTGAAGTTGATGATCCGCCATCGCCAAAATCCCATAACCACTGGGTAATATTTCCGGTTGAAAGATCAGTAAAATTAATATTAATTTTTGCGCAGGCATCACGTGGTGTTGCAGTAAAATTTGCTGTTGGTTTATCGTCAGCAACAATTCCTGCGGGCATAAATACAGTATCTGTACAGCCACCGGCTGTTGTTACGATCAATGTAATATTGTACGATCCTGTATTATATGTATTTGTTGGATTGGGCGAAGTAGATGTTGTCCCATCACCCAAGTCCCAAAAATATCCAACTACAGGGTCAGGTGAATTTACAGTTGAAGTGAATGTCCATGTAAGGGGCGCACAATTACTTTGTGGTAAATTATTAATGCTTGCTTGCGGGGCTAATACTTGTATATAATCATTCAGCACCAATGAATCACTACATCCCATTCCATTGGTTACAATCAGTTTTACCTGGAAAGAACCATAGGTTGTATAAGTATGCGATGGGTTCAGTAAGGTTGAAGTGGCCCCATCGCCAAAATGCCAGGTATATGAACTTCCGGCCGTACTGGTATTTACAAAGGTTACTGTTAAGGGCGGTTTGCACGCTGTTCTGTTTACTGCAGAAAAAGCAGCGGTTGGTTTTGCTGCTACTGTAATGAGTGAAATAGTTGAATCAGCGCATCCATTTAAATAAGAAACCAGCTTAACGGTATAGGTTCCGGTTGTTGTATATGTTTTTGTTGGACTAAGTGTTGTTGAATTAGTGCCATCACCAAAGCTCCATAAAACACTTGCAGGTGTTGGCGTGGAAGTATTGGTAAACGTTACCGGGTTATTGATACAGGCAATTGGAGGATTGGTGAATGCGGCATTTATAAAATCAATTACAACTGCATTGGGTTTAATGATTGTCTTGGTGCAACCTGTGGTACTTGTTACAATTAATGTAACCGTATAATTTCCGGTTGCAGAATATGTGTGTACAGGATGTTGAGCTGTTGACGTTCCGCCATCACCAAAATTCCAGGCATAGGATAATATACCAGGGCCTGTTGATGTGTTGGTAAAGGTTATGGTAACAGGCAGGCTGCATCCTGTTGGTGATGTATTTGTGAAATTAGCAGTTACGCCATTACTTACCTGTATAAAATTATTTTTAGTTAATGTTTTTAAACAACCTGAAGAAGTGGTAACACGTAATGTAACATTATAATTTCCTGCAGAAGAATAAGTGTGTGATGGATTTTGTGTTGTGCCGGTTGTCCCATCGCCAAAATCCCAAAGCCATGCTGTAATAGTTGAACTGCCAGCTGTACTCAGGTCAATAAACTGTACTGTTAAGGAAACACAGCCCGATGTTGGTATTGCCGAAAAATTCACAACGGGAATAGGAAATATATTGATGTATTGAATTTTGGTAATGGAATCACTGTTGCCTGCAGCATTTTTTATAACCAGTTTTATATTGTATTGCCCGGGTGTAAAATAAGTTGCAGAAGGGTTTTGTAAAACAGACGCGGTGCCATTACCAAGATCCCATCTCCATTCAGTTGGGTTACCTGTTGACAGGTCTGTAAAATTTACAATTTGTGGAGCACAGCCTGAAGTAGGTGTTGCAGAAAAATTTGCTGCAAGCTGGCTTTGTACAGTTTTACTAAAAATAAAGAGGCTGAGTAATATTAAAATAAACTGCCTTGTAAAAAGGGGCATTTTTCGGATTGTTGGATTATGGATACTAAACGGTTATTGCTGCTTAATAACTCTTTTTTCTATAAAAAAATTGTGTTTATAGATAGGTAGTTATCCACTACCTGCTAGTGAACAGGAGAGTTGAGATCACGATCTATAAAAATAATTCCTTACATACATGAATTTAGCTGATTGCACTGTTGTGAATACCCATTCATTTTTTTTAACCTTTGTTGATCTCATTTTTATACTTGATTGTGGCATGCATCTTGCCTTAAGGGGACTAAACAAAACACTTAAAATGAAAAAAATTAATTTGATCATTACTGCTATTGCAGTAGCAATCGGTTTTTCCGCATGTACTACAAAGGACGAAACAACGAAACAGGATGTAGAAACTTTATCGGTATATGTAGATTCAGTAGAGACTGCCTCAACTGTATATACAAAAGCCAATTGGGATGAAATAGAAGCCGGGTACAATGCAAGGATGGCCAATGCCGATAAAGCAATGGATAAAATGGAAGCCGCTGAGAAAGAAAGAGTAGAAGCAAGCAAGGTTAAATTTGCCACCTTAAGATCTAGGTATGAAATTAAACTTAAAGAAGGAGAAATGGTGGTTGTAACACCGCCAGCAGGTGCTGACTATCGCCTGGTGCTACGTAACAAGCTGTTTGGAGAAGGTAAAATTGGTGCTGATATGAAGTTTAATTCCATTACAGCACAGAATATACTTGGTGTGTATGATAATTTTGTAAACACTGTAGCAACGAATAAAGACAGCTATACAAGAGAAGACTGGGATGAAATAAAGGTTTTATACGAGGGTTTAGACAGCAGGAAAAATGAAGTGGAAAAAGATCTTAAAAGTGCTGATAATAGAAAAATAGCAGGACTTAAAGTAAGATTTGCTACTTTAAAAGCTACCAACAGGGTATCTGCAAAAGCTAAAGAGAATGACGATTCAAAACAATAAGCATGTAGAATTATAATTTAAAAAGAACGTTCCAGTTTACTGGAGCGTTTTTTTTGAGTGCATGCTGTATACAATTATGCTGTTAATGGGATTAATTATCCCACCTTAATCCCCGTTTTCCCGGTAGTTAGTCATTAAGATTCCGCTGTTTTTCCAAATCCGAAGCTTTGCTGTAAATTCGCAAAAAAAATTATGGATATTAAAGAACAATTTGAACAGGCAATTGCCAACAGTAAAACACTTGCACAAAAGCCAGACAATGATATTTTGCTGCAATTGTATTCTTTATATAAACAGTCTACAGAAGGTGATGTGACAGGCGAAGCTCCTTCTAACCCTTTCGATTTTGTGAATAAGGCCAAGTATGATGCCTGGTCAACCTTAAAAGGAAAAACCAGTGAAGAAGCTATGCAGCAATATATTGATCTGGTAAATAAATTGAAAGGATAATTAAAACCTTTCCATGTGTAATACTTTTGGCTCCAATGTACCCCAGGGAGCCAGCTCCATGATGGGCAGGGATTTTTTTGTAAACTTCCATTCTCTGTTTAAAAAAACAAATTCAGTCGGCGTTGATGGAAATGTAATCACCAGCTTACTATAATCATCATTACTACTCCAGGTACCGTTGTAAGTAACTCCATTTTTTACAGCAGTCATCGGCCCGCTAAAATAAGTGGATTTATACAAAATAAAAGTATAGCCGGTGTACTGGGGGGTAAGGTCTACGCCATTATCCGTTGCCAGTGATACCCTGAAATTTTTGTTGAGTATGTTGTCTTCAAACTGTTGTTGTAAGTATGTTGTTTGCGCAGCCTCTACTGCGCTTTTACTACAGCTGGTAAAGCATGCGCTTATGGTTACAAATATTAAAACTATTACTGCAGGTATATTGATAATTCTTTTCATGCCTTTAATTTATTTGGTATAGATATCATCATATTTTTCTATCATATAATTCATAAAGTATTTACTATTCAATGTTTCACCGGTTACCTTTTTACATAATTCCTCTGATGTGTAATAACGCCCATGCCCATGAATTTGTTGCCGCAACCAGGTCAATAAATTACTGTTATTACCTAAAGTTAATTCTTTTTCCAAAGAGTTATTTACACTGCTGCAGCTTTCATAAAATTGTGCCGCATATAAACTGCCTAAACTATAAGTAGCAAAATAGCCAAAGCTACCATGGCTCCAGTGCACATCCTGCAGGCAACCTTTTTTATCATCAGCAACTTTTATGCCCAGGTATTTATCGTAGTGTTCGTTCCAATATGCAGGGATGTCCTTTGTTTTAATAGTTCCATCTATCAGCATCTTTTCGATCTCATAGCGTATCATCACGTGAAAATGATACGTAAGTTCATCAGCTTCTGTACGTATCAGCGAGGGTTCTACCTTATTGATGCCTTTATAAAACTGTTCAACTTCTATATCTTTAAATTGCTTCGGAAAAAATTGTTTCAGCAAAGGCATATTGTGTTGCCAAAAAGGTAAGCCCCGGCCTACACAATTCTCCCAAAGCCTGCTCTGGCTTTCATGTATACTTAGGCTGCAATATTCACCCAATGGCAAACCATATTCATCTGTTGGCAGGCCCTGTTCGTATAAGGCATGGCCACCTTCATGTATACAACTCCAGGTCATGTTACCGATATCATTTTCATCTATCCGGGTTGTTATTCTTACATCATTGTTATTAAAGTTAATAGTAAATGGATGTTCGCTGATATCCTGCCTGCCGGCTTCAAAATCAAAATGCATCTGCTTTAATATTTCTATGCCAAAGCGCCATTGGCTGTCTTTATCAAAATGCTGATGCAAAAAAGTATTATCAATAGGTGCTTTATTGATAATGGTATCCAGCAGCATAGATAATTGGGGTTTAAGATCTGCAAAAACCTTGTCAACAATATCAACGGTGAGTCCTTTATCATAATCATTCATCAATGCATTGTAGGGATGTTTTTCGTAACCCAGCAAATCGGCTTCCTGTTTTTTTAGCTGGATGATTGTATCCAGTGGTTGCTCAAAACCGGCAAACGAATTTTTCTTGCGTGCCTGTATCCATGCATGAAAACTTCTGTTTACGGCTTCACTCATCTGCCGTACAAAATTGCTGCTTAGCTTTTTGCTCTTGGTATAGTCTTCAAGGCTGAGCAGCACATTCTTTTTCTCTTTATCAGTAAGGTCTTCTTTTGATACGAGCTCATTCAATAAATTACCCGTTGCGTCATCAGTGAATTGTTGGTGTGCTATTTCGCTGAGTGTTGCCAGTTGCCTGCCCCGGATATCATTACCTTTTGGCGGTAGGTAAGTTTCCTGGTCCCATTGTAAAACTGCCGTTGCATATTTAACGTCAGCAATTTTTTGCATCTTTGTTTTGTATAACGTATATAGTTCTGTTGAAGTCATGTTTTAATTTAGTAAAATGAAGATTCAAGATATTACATCTTTTTTAGAGTCGGTTGCCCCGCCATCCCTGCAGGAAAGTTACGATAATGTGGGCATGCTTACCGGCAACGGTAATTGGGAATGCAGCGGTGTTATTACCACATTAGATGCCACCGAAGAAGTGATATTGGAAGCAATTGAAAAAAAATGCAATCTTATTATTGCCCATCATCCCATTATTTTTAGCGGCCTCCGCAAGATAACCGGTAAGAATTATGTTGAAAGAGCCATCATTACGGCCATAAAGAATGATATTGCAATTTACGCCATACATACCAATTTAGATAATGTACTTCATGGCGTTAATGCTGCCATTGCCGATAAATTGGGATTGGTAAACAGGCAGATCCTCCAACCCAAAAATGAAACTTTAAAAAAGCTCTTTACATTTGTACCCGTTGATCATGCTGAAAAAGTACGCTCAGCTATTTTTTCAGCAGGAGGTGGGCATATCAGTAAATACAGCGAATGTAGTTTTAACACAGCCGGACAGGGTACATTTAAACCCGGAGAAGGAACCAACCCTTTTACCGGTAAACCGGGAGTAAGGCATACTGAAGAGGAAATTAAAATGGAAATGATCTTTCCGGCATGGCAAGCGTATACTATTGTGGAAGCCATGAAAGCTGCCCATCCGTATGAGGAAGTAGCCTACGATATTATTACACTTGATAACCAAAACCAATCAGTGGGTAGCGGTTTAACAGGTGAACTTCAAGAGCCGGTAACCGAACAGGAATTATTAGAGCTTTTGAAACAAAAATTTAATCTTTCTGTAATACGACATACCGCTTTGCGAAATAAACAGGTAAAAAAGATAGCCCTTTGCGGTGGGGCCGGCAGTTTTTTAACAGGTGCTGCATTGGCTGCTGCTGCTGACTTTTACATTACCAGCGACCTTAAATATCATGAGTTTTTTGATGCCGACAGCAGGCTGGTAATTGCCGATATCGGGCATTATGAAAGTGAACAGTTCACTATCGACCTGTTATTTGATATTTTGACTCAAAAATTCCCTACCTTTGCCGTCCTAAAAACAGGGGTAAAAACCAACCCGGTACATTACTTCCTGTAATTTCAAATATCAAATTTCAAATTAAATGGCCGCAGTTAAAGAATTCTCAATTGAAGAAAAATTAAGCGCATTGGTACTTTTACAAAAAGTAGATTGCAAGCTGGATGAAATTCAAATTCTGAAAGGTGAATTACCTATGGAAGTAAAAGACCTGGAAGACGAAATTGAAGGTCTGCATGCAAGACAAACCCGTGTGGAAGAAGAAATAAACGGGATACAGGAATTTATAGCCCAAAAGAAAGAAGGCATTAAGGAAGCGGAGGCCCTTGTAAAAAAATACGAGAAGCAAAGTGATAATGTAAAGAATAACCGTGAGTTTGAAGCTATCAATAAGGAAATGGAAATGCAAACCTTAGAGATAAAGCTTTGCGAAAAGCATATTAAGGATGCAACCGAGGAGATCGCTGAAAAAGCAAGACAACTGGAGATCGCTAAAAAAGCAGTAGCCAATAAAGAAGGACATCTTGTAGGTAAGAAAGGTGAGCTTGAAAAGATCATTAGTGAAACAGAGAAAGAAGAAAAACATTATAACAAGGAAGCAGATTCTGCCCGTAAACATGCAGATGACCGTTTACTTACCAGCTACGACCGCATCCGTAAGAATTACCGTAACGGGTTAGCAGTTGTTGCTGTAGAGAGAGATAGTTGCGGTGGTTGTTTCCACGCCATTCCTCCTCAAAAACAAAGCGAGATCAAATTGCGTAAGAAGATCATGGTTTGCGAAAACTGCGGCCGGATCTTAGTTGATGCTGATCTGAATGATACAGTAGTAGTAAAATAGTTGTTTGTTATAAGCTTTTAGCTAAACACATAATTTTGTTAGCCCACTCTTTTTAGAATGGGCTTTTTTTGTAAACTTTATTTTCCCCTTTCTAATGGCCAATACCTAACAGCTACAAGCTTTTTTCACTAATTTGCCATCCAGTTAAATAAACGCATGCTCCAGAAATTACACATCCAGAATTACGCAATAATAAACGAGCTTGAAATTGATTTTTCAGGTAAGTTGAATATTATTACCGGGGAAACAGGTGCTGGTAAGAGCATTCTGATGGGTGCATTGAGCCTCGTACTGGGCGAAAGGGCCGACAGTACCGTATTACAACAGAAAGAAAAAAAAGCAGTGGTTGAAGGGATTTTTAAAGCTATGAACAATCAAAGTATTCGTCAATTTTTAAAAGATAATGACCTGGATGTAGAAGATGTTTTAACCATACGCCGGGAAATTGCTGTTAATGGTAAATCCAGGGCATTTATTAATGACACACCGGTAAATTTAAACCAACTTAAAACACTTAGTACATTACTGGTTGACCTGCACCAGCAATTTGATACACAGGAGTTAAATTCCTCTGATTTTCAACAGGAAGTTTTAGATGCACTGGCGGGTAATACCGAACTGCTGCATAAATACAAGCAGGTATTTCAGCAATTTAAAAAAACAACAAAAGAATTGACAGATCTGCAGGCTGAACAGGCCGCAGCTAATGCGGCGTTAGATTATAACCAGTACCTCTTTGATGAATTGGAAGATGCCGGTTTTAAGGAAAATGAACTGGAGGACCTGGATGCAGAATTAAAACTGTTAAGCAATGCGGAGAATGTAAAACAGGAACTTAGTAGTATTTATTATGCGTTACAAGAAAATGATGAACCCATTGTGCAGCAATTAAAATCACTGTTCACTAAATTACATGCACTTGATCAGTATCATAAGGGTATTGAAGAATTAGCCAAAAGATTACATAGCACCCAAGTAGAGCTGGCAGATGTAGCTGAAGAAATTGACAGCATCAACAATAGCGTAAATTATAGTGCTGAGCGTATTCAGTTAGTTAATGACCGAATTTCAATGGGTTATAAATTGCAAAAGAAACATGGCGTAACAACTACTAACGAATTATTAACCCTGAAAGCAGGATTGGAGGAAAAGCTGCAGGCTATCTTAAATATCAGCGACGCTATACAGGATAAAGAAAAACAGACAGCAGAGCTGCTACAGCAATGCCAGCAGCAGGCTACGGTTATCTCCAACAACCGTAAAAAAATCATCAGGCCATTTACTGAAAATGTAAATACACTATTAGCGCAGGTAGGTATGCCCAATGCCAGGTTCATGGCAGATATACAGTCTTTGGCTGATTTGGGAGAATTGGGTATTGATAAGATCGAGTTCTTATTTGATGCTAACAAAAGCGACCGCTTTGAGCCTTTGCGTAAGGTAGCCAGTGGGGGAGAGTTAAGCCGGTTAATGCTGTGTATCAAATCGCTGGTTGCAAAAAAATTACAGCTCCCAACCTTGATATTTGACGAAATAGATACCGGTATAAGCGGCGAAGCTGCTAAACAGGTAGGCAATATTATGAAGGATCTCTCGGGCTCACATCAATTGATATCCATTACCCACCAGCCCCAGATCGCTGCAAAGGCAGACGCCCATTATTTTGTGTATAAAGCAATAGAAAAAGATAAGATCGTTACCTCTATACGGCTTTTAAATACTGATGAACGCATTACTACTATAGCCCAGATGTTGAGTGGTGAAAAGCCCACTGCGGCTGCATTACAGAATGCCAGGGAAATGGTGGGGAATTAAATGCTGCATTAAATAACTGCCAATTGTATAACACTAAAGTTTTCCTGTTTATTTTCATTATAACAATGCTTGCCTACTTCGGGCATCTTTTTTTCAAAAGGATAATAGATCCAAAACGCTCTGTTGGGTATTTCATACTATATATACTCGTGCATTTAATATGTGTTTTCCTTTTGGTATTTATTTTTAGTTTCCTGATAAATTATTATAAAGATTTTTTCTTTAGAAGATAAGTATGTTATTTTTACTGCTCATTCATTAAACGAGTTATCATGCCTTACAATCTGCTTAAAGGAAAAAAGGGAATCATTTTTGGCGCATTGGACGAAAGGTCGATTGCCTGGAGAACTGCTTTAAAATGCCATGAAGAAGGCGCAGAGCTTATTTTAACCAATGCGCCTGTTGCCATGCGTATGGGCGAAATAAATAAACTTGCCGAAGCTGTAAATGCACCGGTCATCCCCTGTGATGTAAGCAGCAATGAAGATGTGACCAATCTCATAACAAAATCAATGGAACATTTTGGTGGAGGAGTAGATTTTATTTTGCATTCCATTGGTATGAGTATAAATGTGCGTAAAGGAAAACATTATACTGAAATTGATTATGGATTTAATTCAAAATCACTGGATATATCTGCTATCAGTTTGCACAGGGTATTAGCTACGGCTATGAAGCATGAAGCGATAAATGATTGGGGCAGTGTGGTGGCACTTACTTATATAGCAGCTCAGCGTGTATTTCCTGATTATAATGAAATGGCAGATGCCAAAGCTTTACTGGAAAGTGTAAGCAGAAGTTTTGGATACCACTATGGTGTAAAAAAACATGTAAGGGTTAATACCATTTCACAATCGCCGGTACGCACAACTGCCGGCAGCGGTGTAAAAGGATTTGATGGGTTTATGGAATATGCTGAAAAGATGAGCCCATTGGGTAATGCCAGCTCCGATGACTGTGCAAATTATTGTGTAATGATGTTCAGTGATATGACCCGGATGGTAACCATGCAGAATTTATTTCATGATGGCGGTTTCTCTTTCACTGGTGTAACAGGTGCAGTAATTGAAAAAATGGAAAAATAATTGATGGATCGAACTTGATCTTTTTATTGTTACTGAACAAAAAAAAATAAAGAAGGCTGCTTTTATAGCAGCCTTCTTTATTCTAAAGTTTTTTATAATTTAGTAATGATCAATGATCAATATTCATCTTCGTTAAAAAAGAAATCCTCCTGGCTGGGATAATCTGGCCAAATATCATCGAGGCCTTCGTATATCTCGCCTTCATCTTCCAGCTCCTGTAAATTCTCAACAACTTCGATCGGTGCACCACTACGGATGGAGTAATCAATTAATTCATCTTTAGTAGCGGGCCAGGGTGCATCTTCTAAATGAGAGGCTAATTCTAGTGTCCAAAACATCTTTGTAAAGGGGTTTATTTTTTTGCAAATGTATAAGTTCATTTGGAATAACCAAAAGTGTTTTTTTTAACCAGTTTTATTATTGCTTTTTATAATGGGCTCAAAATGGGGTTAAAGGCGTGTTTTAGAGCCCAAACTTAGTTTTATTACTTATTTTCGAAGCATGTTAACAGCAACCGGAATTTATAAGCACTATGAACACCTGGCGGTATTAAAGGGGGTAGATATCTCGATAAATGCAGGTGAAATTGTAAGTATCGTAGGTTCTTCAGGTGCCGGCAAAAGCACGCTGCTGCACATTTTGGGCACATTAGATAAGGCAGATAAAGGCGAGGTTACCCTGCATGGGCAGCAACTGGGATCCCTTTCAGGAAAAAAATTAGCAGGCTTCAGAAATAAGCATATTGGCTTTGTTTTCCAGTTTCACCACCTTTTACCTGAATTTACTGCTTTAGAAAATGTTTGTATCCCGGCCTGGATAGCAGGTGAAAAAAATAAGGAAGTGGTTATAAAGGCAACAGAATTGTTGAAAACTTTAGGATTAGGCGACCGGTTGGAGAACAAACCCCAGCAACTTTCAGGCGGTGAGCAGCAACGGGTAGCTGTGGCAAGGTCCTTAATAAACAGCCCCTCTATTGTGATGGCTGATGAACCAACGGGTAATCTGGATAGTGAAAACGCAAAAGAATTACACCAGTTATTTATTGACCTGCGTAACAGGTTCAATCAAACCTTTTTAATTGTTACCCATAATGAAGAGCTTGCTAAAATGAGCGACAGGATATTGCACATGAAAGATGGGAAAATGATTTGATGATAAATAAATTTGGTGATTTTAAATATTGGCTGATGGCAGTTTGATATTAATTCATCACCAAATTATCGGATCAACATCAACTAATTAATTCTCGGTTTCCAGGGTATATCATCTACACCAAGTGTATGCCCCATATATCTTGCTAGCATGAAAAGATAGTCACTAAGCCGGTTTAAATATTTTATTACCAGGGGTTCCACAAATAGGTCATGCTCCTGCATATTTACACAGATGCGTTCTGCACGTCTGCACACACAACGGGTAACATGAGCGGTAGAAATAGCAACATGACCACCCGGTAATATAAAGGATTTCATAGGTGCCAGTTGTTCATTCATACTATCTATTTCTTTTTCCAATAATTCAATATCAGTTTCTTTAAGGTCCGGGATCTTTAATTGAGATTCCTTTTCAGGATCGCATGCCAGGGAAGATCCGATCGTAAATAAGCGGTCCTGTATTTCTTTTAAGATCTTTTTAGAAGCCTCGTCGTTAAATTGATCTGCAGTTAAACCAATAAAGGAATTCAATTCATCGATAGTGCCATAAGCTTCTATCCTGATGTTACTTTTTGGAACCTTAGTACCGCCAATCAAACTTGTTTTACCAAGGTCCCCAGTTTTAGTATAAATCTTAAATGCCATATTAGTGAGTTACCTTTTCAAAGATATTTAAAACATTTAAAATGCGATTTTGTTTCCTAAGAATTTATGTATAAAACAAAGCCGGTTGGGAATATTGCGAACTGGCTTTTTTTTAAAATTTAATTACGGTAATATTATTAATGCTGTAACATCTGTCATAACTGAAAATGGAAGGAATTAAAAAATGTTAAACTACTAAACCAGTAACCGCAGGGTTAGCATTAATGTTATCAGTTTCCACAATCCCGTCTCTCAGCCTGATAACACGGTGGGCATAATGCGAAATATCTTCTTCATGCGTAACTAAAATAACAGTATTACCATCAGCATGTATCTTGCCAATAATATCCATTATCTCGTAAGATGTTTTTGAATCAAGGTTTCCTGTGGGCTCATCCGCTAAAATAATAGAAGGGTTATTGATTAAAGCCCTGGCTATAGCAACCCGCTGTGCCTGCCCGCCACTTAATTCGTTTGGCTTGTGGTGGCTCCTGTCATCCAGTTTTACCCTTGTTAATACTTCCATGGCTCTTTCAATTCTTTCTTTTTTGCCGATGCCGCTATACACAAGTGGAAGTGCTACATTTTCTGCCGCAGTTAAGCGGGGTAATAGATTAAACTGCTGGAATACAAAACCTATTTCTTTATTGCGAACTTCAGCAAGGTCATTATCAGGCATGCGGCTTACATCTTTTGCATTTAAAATATATTTCCCTGCTGATGCTGTATCAAGGCATCCTAACAAATTCATCAAGGTTGATTTGCCCGAGCCACTGGGGCCCATCAAAGCCACATATTCATTTTTAAAAATATCCAGGCTAATACCTTTCAATACCTGTAACTCGTTTTTACCGAGGTAATAACTTTTACGGATATTTTCCAGATGTATGATCCCCTGCATATTGGTAATTATTTTTTTATAACTTTTGGCACTTTAAAAAAATGTTCATCATGTACAGCAGCGTTTAATAAACCCTGCTCACGGCTTATACTGCCATTCACCTCATCGCTTCGTAAAATATTTACACTGCCGCTAATATGCAAAAGCGGCTCAACGCCGGTGGTATCCAGTTCGTTCAATTTCTCAACGAAAAGGATCATTTTCTGCAAATCGGTTTTAATGGCTTCTTTTTCACCCTCATCGAATTTTAACCTGGCAAGGTGGGCTAGTTTCTCTATCAAAGCATCATTTACTTCCATAAAACAAATATAGCAGATACTTGGCAGTTAGGAGGTTGCAGTTGCCCATCGGCATATTAAAATTATAAATGGAAATTATCAGGGTCAACTGTCAACTGTTTAGTTTTCATATCTTCGCCAACTGATGGAAAATAAAAAAGAAATAGTAATGAGCGGCATCCGGCCCACCGGCTTTCTGCATTTGGGCACTTATTTTGGAGCCATCCGTAATTATGTAAAAATGCAGGAAGAGTTTAACTGTTTTTTTATGGTTGCCGACCTGCATTCTTTAACTACACACCCCGATACCAAGGAGCTTAAAGCTAATGTACACCGTGTACTGGCCGAAAATATTGCCTGCGGGCTTGATCCCGAAAAGGTTGCCCTGTATTGTCAGAGTCATGTGCATGAAACTGCGGAGCTGTATCTCTATCTAAATATGTTAGCCTATAAAGGTGAACTGGAAAAAACTGTAACTTTTAAAGATAAAGTGCGACTGAATCCTGATAATGTAAATGCAGGATTACTTACTTACCCCGTTTTACAAACTGCTGATATTATCCTTCACCGGGCCCTCTATGTACCAGTTGGTAAGGACCAGGAGCAACACCTGGAAATGGCAAGAAATTTTGCCAACCGATTTAATCACCGGTATGGTGAAGTGTTTCCCGAACCAAAGGCCTTTAATTTTAACCAGACTCTGGTAAAGGTGCCCAGCCTTGATGGAGTTGGCAAAATGAGTAAAAGCGAGAACCAGATGGCTACCTTATATCTAGCTGACAGTAATGATATGATCCGCAAAAAAGTGATGAAAGCAAAAACTGACAGTGGCCCTGTGGAAAAGAATGCAGTTAAGCCTGACTACATTGAGAATATTTTTTTACTGATGAATCTGGTTTGCTCACCTGTAACCGTACAAAAATTTGAGAATGATTATAACAACTGTACCATCAGGTATGGAGATCTTAAAAAGCAGCTTGCTGAGGATATGGTAAATTTTATTGCACCCATCCGGGATAAAGTAAATGCTATTTTAGAAGATGAAGAAGGGCTAAAGCTGATTATGCAGAAAGGGGCAGCAAAGGCAAATGCAAGTGCTGCAGCAACCATGAAACTTGTAAGAGAAGCCATTGGATTAAATTATTTTTGATTTAAGATTTTGTTTACTTTAGATGCTCCGCTTGTCTTTAAATATAACATAGACAATCGCAAATACTACAATTGAATTATGGCAAAGACAAAAAAACCCAAACATATAGCTGTAGCAGGAAATATCGGTGCAGGAAAAACTACGTTGACCGAAATGTTGAGCAAGCATTATAAATGGATACCTCAGTTTGAAGACGTAGACCATAACCCATACCTGAATGATTTTTACGAGGATATGCCACGCTGGAGTTTTAATCTGCAGATATTCTTTTTAAACAGCCGGCTCAACCAGTTGCTGGAGATACATCATGGCACCGAAACGGTTATACAGGATCGTACCATTTACGAGGATGCTAATATTTTTGCGCCAAACCTGCACGATATGGGGTTGATGACCAAACGTGATTTTGATAATTACTATAAGTTTTTTGAAACTTTGAAAAGCATGGTGCAGCCCCCCGATCTTATTATATACCTGAAAGCATCAGTACCTACGCTTGTTGCACAGATACAAAAAAGAGGCAGGGAGTACGAAGAAAATATTCGCCTTGATTATTTAAAGAAACTGAATGAATTTTATAATGGCTGGATTGACAATTATAAAGAAGGTCCGCTGTTGATCATTGATGCAGATAAAAATAAGTTCGCAGAAAATGAAGAGCATCTGGGACAGATCATTTCAGGTATTGATGCCAAGTTGTTTGGTTTATTTTGACATACTGACCAGGTTCTATTAATCTATTAAGGAATTCTTCATGGCATAAAATACCAGGCCAACCGAATTTTTTACGCCAAACCTTTCCATCAACCTATCTTTGATCGCTTCTACCGTTCGGGCACTAATATCCATTTTAGCGGCAATTTCAGATGCAGTGAATTCCATACAGACAAGTGTAAGCACTTCCTTTTCCCTTTCACTCAATACTACTTCTGATGTAAGGGAAGGATTGAACTTTTGCTTGGAATAATTTTTCTTAATCAGAACTTTATTTACAAAAGGGTTAAGATAAAATCCTGTCCGCATTACATCCATAATTGCCTTTTTTATTTCCGAAGGATCAGTACTTTTTAAAAGATAACCGGCGGCCCCGCAATCCATCAGGTGGCCAACAAAACGCTCATCCTCGTACATGGTGAGTATTATAACACGAATTCCCGGAAATTTTTTGGTGATCATTTTAGTGGTATCAATGCCATCTTTAACTGGCATCTTGAGATCGCATAGAACTACGTCTGGCGCAAACTCCGGGATCTTTTCCAGCAGATCCTCTCCATTTTCAGCTTCCATCACAAATTTAATATTGGAATATGACCGCATAGAAAGGATCACTCCTTTCCGGAAAATCTTGTGATCATCAGCAATGGCTACTTTAATTTCATTCATAGGCTTAAACTCTATAGTAAAATTACGTAAAAGATAATTGAAATATTAAGGGATTATAAACATTAGGAAACAGCTAGAAGAAAAACGTGGGGCAAGTCAACTTAGATCATTGATTCTCTTGGGATCTCAATAGTAACTTTGTAATAGGTTTTGCTGGGGTCTATTTCAAAGAAAATATGACCATTGAGTACTTTTATGCGGCTGGCAATATTTTTTAAACCCAGGCCAAGGGTACTATGGTTCAGTTTTTCAAAATCAGCCTGAACAATTCCTGTGCCGTCGTGATGAATACGGAAATACATTTTATTGGCACTGATGTTTTGTGTTAGGTGAATAAATCCCGGGTTACTATGTTTAAGAATATTATTCACCAACTCCTGTATGATTCTAAATACGAGTAATTCCTGATCTACCTTAAGGCGGGTGCGGTAATCGTGAAAACGTGCACTGGCATTTAAGCTGCCGCTGGCACCTATTTTTTGAAACAAGTCGGTTGCAGCACTCTCCAGTCCAAAATTTTTAAGGGTAGGAGGCATCAGACTGTGGCTTATGTTACGGATAAGTAAAATGGCATCATCAAGTATCTGCTTGGCGCTAAAGATACTTTGAAGCTGCTGGGCCTTTTCCTGGTTAACCAGGTTTTCATTCAGGTAAAGGCGTGCAGTGGCAAGTAAGGGGCCGGCATCATCATGCAGGTCGGCTGCAATACGGTTACGTTCCTCTTCCTGAAAGCGAATAGATGCATTAAGTAATATTTGTTGCTTTTCTTCCTCCAGTTTTTTTAACTGGTGGTTATACCTGATCACTTTGCGCTGGTGAAAGATTACAAAACCAACAATAGCAATAGCAAGTGTAAGCATACCCAATGTTCCGAGAAACATTGCTGTATCTATTCCTGTACTGTTACTTTTCGCTTGTAAAAAAAACATGTGGAAGGCGGTTAGTTTTGATTCTTAATGGTGTGAAGAGTATCTAAATCAATTTCAAAAAACATTTTATCTTGTTCAGGTTTAATTTCTTCCTTAATAAATATAGAAATGCATAATATCAAGTTCTTAAGTACTGTGACTGTTGTATAAATAATTGTGTATTGTTTTTGAAAAACATCATCATTGAAACTATTCTTTGAATAAAGAAATAAGAAAAAATTTCCTGCTGAATTAATTATAAATGCTACAGATATCCAAAAAATCGCTTTTTGATAAATAGGCTCCACTCCAATTTCCTGCATTACTTCAAAAAAGTAAAAGATTATTATTATTAAAAGAATTATATGTTCGACACTAGCAGGTACAAAGGGCATTTCTTGGCTAGTCGCTTTAAAATAAGAATAAAAACAGAAAATGAAATAGATAATTGTCGATAAATATAACCCTCTTTTAAAAGTTCTATTTTTGATATAAAATGAAAAAAAATATGCAAGAAGTGTATATTCAATGACATTATAAACTCTAACTACCAGAATATAGCTTTCACGGGATTTATAAATATACAATAGGCTGAATCCTACAATTACTAAGATAGCCACGAGGATTGTATATAAAAAAAATACCTTTCTTTCTTTTGTTTTAAACCTACTGAAGTAAATAAGACAAAAGATAAAAGGTAGAAGTTCTGAAATGTAAGTTATATATTTAAGATTTTGTAAGATAAAAATGGTTATTTAATCAAAAATAACCATTGGTTCTTGAAAATCAAAAATATAAATTGATTAACCTAATTAAGCGAAACACTCAATCAGTAAATCCAAAATACCTGACATCATAAAAAATTAGTTTTTAAGGTTTCTAAAAGTAATAATGAGATGTAAACTTGCGCTAAAACGAAAAATCTGGCAACCCCTTTAATCCCATTCAATCGTTTTGAATTAACCTAAAATGCAGATATATAGACGATTACGTTCAAAACTTGCGTATTGCAACTATATATTTAGAGTAAATGTACGAAAATATTATAGTAAAATTACTATGGAAATATATAGTAGATTTACCCACGTATTTGTACGTAGAAGAGAGAGGTTATTTACTATTCCTTTATAAAGATTAAACTTGATCTGTTATAGGAAGGTAGTTCTGCAGTAAGGAGAGCTGATATTTAAAATTGCGGGATAAATAAAATGTTGATTGACACTGGGAAATCAAGCACAAACAAGGTCTTTCTGGAATAATTGGAATATTTTGGTTCTATTGGATATTTGGATATTCATTTAATCAATGTCAATCAACAGTACAAATGTATGCCTGAGGGCAGGTAGGTACAAGCGCATTAATGCCCTTTTTTTGGATTGCTGGAAATACTTTGGATAACGTATTAGTGCAAGGGGTTTACGTATTTTAACGTGATTTTTAATCCGTAAAACTACGTGCCTGCTTTTCTTAAATAATTGAATTACAGTATATTTAGTAAATATGGTGATGTAATTTATCGCATAATTGAATAGATGTAAAATGAATTTAGTACCTTGAAACCGTATTTTATACTAACCCCCAATTATCACATACTATGCGAAATGATAGTTTAATTAAGATTGCAATAGCCGATGACCATAAGATATTCAGGGATGGTATTAAAATGGCACTGGGCGGAAAGGAAAATCTTAAAATGCTGTGGGAAGCTGAGGACGGAAAGGATATGATGCATAAGATAGCTATTAAAAAACCGGAAGTGTTATTGATGGATATCAGGATGCCGGAAATTGATGGTATTAATGCGATCCAGCTGATAAGGAAAGAATATGAAGATATTAAGATCATTGTGCTCACTATGTATGATGACCAGCAGATGATTAGCAAAATGATGGAAATGGGTGCTAATGCTTATTTAACCAAAACAACCGATCCCGAGGAAATATATGAGGCCATACTTACCTGCATGAATGATGATTTTTACTTTAATGACCTGGTGAATAAGGCAGTAATGGGCAAGCTAATGCAGAAAAAAAATGTACGCCAGCACTATGGCAGCAATGTGCCCGTAAATTTTAATGAAAAGGAGCTAAAGATATTGCAACTGCTGTCGGAAGATAAAACCACTGAAGAAATATCTAAAATAATTTTTTTAAGTCCTCGTACTATTGAAACGATACGGCAGAATATGAAAACCAAAGTAGATGCGAAAACTATTGGGGGCCTGATTATGTATGGAATGCGAAATAAATTAATTGAATAAGACTTAATTACTAATAAAGGCTTTGATAAGCTAGAAAATTTACAATTTTCATTATTATATTGTAAATGGCTGAACCCTTAATTTTTCAGGTTCTAATGACCTCATCTTCCTCCCTTGTTTTAAAAACTAAAATGTGATTTTGAAGTAGAGGTTTAATCCATTGATCTTTTAGATCAATTTTAGTACTTCTATAAGAAGCCAAAATCTGCACAATAAATTCCGATATGAGTAAAAAATACTGTACAGTTTATTTAATTTAATTTGTAGTAAGAATCGTTAATCACCTGCTGAACTTCTGCGTAAAAACCCCATCTTACACAAAGGGTATTTACACTCTTTCTTGTATTTGAATATAATTAGAACTTGCATTCTACGTTATAATAAAGTTAACCCCGATCCCTAATTATACAAAATTGTACTATGATGAATGAAAATATACCCGAACCGATAAAAGTTATCATTGCTGATGACCATGTACTCTACCGTGCCGGTGTAAAAACAGCTCTAAGTGCAAAAAAAGATGTGAAAGTTGTAGCCGAAGCAGATAATGGTATGCATCTGCTGAATATGCTTAAAATGGTGCCGGTAGATGTAATCCTTTTGGATATACAGATGCCCATAATGGATGGCATCACTGCTTTACCCGAGATAAAAAAACTTTATCCAAACATAAGGATCATTATGCTTACCATGATGGATGACCATAGTATGATTACAAAACTGATGGAAATTGGCGCCAACAGCTATCTTACTAAAACCAGTGACAGCGAGATCATTTACGAAGCCATCAAAACATGTTTTGAACAGGAGTATTATTTTAACTCATTAACAAATAAGGCTTTGCTTACCAACCTTAAGCAACGTAACGACGTGACACCGCAACGCATGATGCAGCAGGAAGCTAACCTGAATGAAAAGGAAATGCTTATTCTGAAATTAATGTGCGAAGAAAAAAGTACCAAAGAAATAGCAGATATGGTTGATCTGAGTCCACGTACCGTGGAAGCCATACGGGATAAACTAAAAGTAAAGACAGGCGCTAAAAGTACTGCAGGATTGATTATGTATGCAGTAAAGAATCACATCCTTGATGAAGAGTTTTGAATGCCGATATAAAATATATTCATTTGTACCCCCGCTCGAGCGGGGGTTTTTATTTGCAACAGCTACTGCTTGCATAATACAGAATAGTATATTTGGTAATGGATCATCTTAATTATAATGGTAAATTATACCAGTCATCATCCGCAGTGCTGCCAGCCGGTAACCGGGGCTTAAAATTTGGCGATGGCCTTTTTGAGACTATGAAATGTATCAATGGTAACGTTGAAGACCTTGATGAACATTTTGCCCGTTTATGGAAGGGCCTGAATACATTGCAGTTCAATTTATCCGGTCTTTTTACACCAGATCGTTTGGAGGAGGAGATACTGGCCCTGTTAAAAAAGAATGCACATCAACAGGCGGGCAGGATAAGATTAACAGTCTTCAAGGGAGAGGGAGGATTGTATGATACGGTCAACCACGCCCCTAATTACATAATACAAACCTGGCCATTGCCTGCTGGCACCGGTGATTGGAACAGCAACGGTCTGGTTGTAGGAATTTATCAAGACGTAAAAAAAAACTGTGATATACTCAGCAATATTAAACACAATAATTTTTTACCGTATGCCCTGGCGGCAATGTATGCTAAAAAGCAACAATGGAACGACGCTTTATTACTGAATACCGAAGGGGGTATTTGCGATACGACTATTGCCAATATTTTTTTGATAAAAGATGCCGTGATTTATACCCCGGATCTACAACAAGGTTGTATTGCGGGGGTAATGCGAAAAAATATACTTAGTAAACTTACTGCACTGAATTATACATGTGTAGAATCTAAACTGAATGTTACAGACCTGCAGGCGGCCGATGAAGTCTTTTTAACCAATTCTATTTACAACATGCGCTGGATTCAGCGTTTTGAAGAAAGAAAATATTCCTGCATCATGGCTCAAAAAATTTATGCTGCTATCTTCTCAACAAATGCTTAATACTATTGTTTAGACCGGTATACATTCTTTAAAGTGATCAACAATTGCCAACTGTAAATATATTTTGGTTCAGGCGTGACCTGCGGCTAAACGATAATGCCGGGCTTTATCATGCTTTGAAAAGCAAGCACCCCGTGCTGCCCATTTTTATTTTTGATAAGCATATTCTGGATGTATTGGCTGATACAGCCGATAGGAGGGTAGCTTTTATTCATGCGGCTGTAGAAGAGCTGCAATCGGCCTTAGTAAAAATGGGTTCCAGCCTGGAAATTTTTTATTCCACACCTGCCGAAGTTTTTAAAATACTTTTTGAAAAATATACCATTGAAAAAGTATTCACCAATCATGATTATGAACCATACGCCCTGGAAAGAGATGCTGCTGTCGCAACATTTCTACAATTGAAAGGAGCTTCTTTGCATACTTATAAGGACCAGGTTATTTTTGAAAAAGACGAAGTAACCAAGGATGACGGAAAGCCTTATACTGTTTTTACTCCCTACAGCAGGAAGTGGAAAGCTGTACTGGAAGACTTTCATTTGAAACTTTACCCCACAGAAAAATATTTTGCAAATTTTTACAGGCAGCCTCCACAGGTTATTCCATCGCTGGTATCCATGGGGTTTATACAAACTGATCATCCGTTCCCCGGTAAAACCCTGCCCAAAGAACTGGTTGCGAAATACCAACAGCAACGGAATTTTCCGGCTATTGCAGGTACTTCAAAACTGGGTGTTCACTTACGTTTTGGAACTGTAAGTATCCGGAACCTGGCACAGCAGTGCAAAGGATTGAGCGAAACATTTCTTAACGAATTGATATGGCGTGATTTTTACCAATCTATACTCTGGCACTTTCCACAGATAGGAAAGGGCAGGGCTTTTAAACCTCAATATGATACTATTGAATGGCGAAGAGATGAGGGGGAATTTGACAAATGGTGTATTGGCCAAACCGGTTATCCTATTGTAGATGCCGGCATGCGGGAATTGAATGCAACCGGTTTTATGCACAACAGGGTACGGATGATCGTTGCTTCTTTTTTAACGAAGCATTTATTACTTGACTGGCGTTTGGGCGAAGCTTATTTTGCTGAAAAGTTGCTTGATTTTGACCTGGCAGCAAACAACGGCGGCTGGCAATGGGCTGCAGGCAGCGGCTGTGATGCAGCTCCTTATTTCAGGATATTTAACCCTTATCTGCAAACAAAAAAATTTGATCCCGAATTAAAGTACATCAATAAATGGATACCTGAGTTAAATGAATTTAATTACCCCAAACCTATTGTTGAACATGAATTTGCCAGGAAGCGCTGCCTGGAAGTTTACTCCAAAGCCTTAAAAAAATAACCTGTTTTATTTTTTAGAAGTTAGAACCATTGAACCTGGGGTTAACTACATTGTTATAAATGGAACCAAAACGATAATTTAATCCAAAATAACTATAAAGCCCTTTCTCGGTGGGGTATTGTCTTGTATTTGTCAACAGGTCATCTCTCGAAAAAAACTTTCTGGGTATATTTGGATAAATACCTTTTGTAAAATTTGCATTGGCTGACACTTCCAGGGATAATCCTTTTATAATGCGTACTTCAAAATATCCACCAATTGAAAATGTATTGATACTTCTTCCTTTAATTTTAACATCGTTCAAAGAAAACGAGTTTAGAAAATTGTTATAAGATGCTTCCATATTAACATTACCCCATTTTTGTAAAAATCCAACATTTAATGTAAGTGACTGCTCAAACAACAAATGTTTTGGTAAATCATAATAACCTGAATCTATATAATTATTTACCGAAGGGCCAATGCTGTAAAAAACGGTTATAGATTTCTTTACAGCATCTTTATATTTAAAAAAACTATACTCAATGGCGGGCCTAAGGGAGAGCCTGGTATCTGTGTTACTGTAAGTGCTGTGGTTAAATGAAGCCTGGCCACCAACCGACCAGTGACTGTTTAAACTTTTAACAATGGTTGAATAAATACCAGAATTATTATTTGGGAACTTACTTATTGTGCTGTCAAATTGAATAGTCCTTACGTTTTTTGAAATATTAGCATTGATATTTATTTTTAATTTCTCTGTTACCCGATTTGCCCGAAGGCTACCCGATATCCTGTTTGATTTACTAAAATCGTCGGAGTTAATATTGCCACTAAATCCTACATTAAATACCCAAAAATTCCATTTGTCTTTTTTATTGGTTAACGAATTCAAAGCCTGCGCATTTTTCGTATCCGGTACACTAATATCTATTTTTTGTGCCAACGAGGTTTGAGCAACAAACCTGGTTAAGCCGATCTTTAAATATCTTGCTAACTTTTCTCTGTACTCTGCATCGGTATCCACGCTGGTGCGGTAAAATTTTAGTGTATCCTGCATACCTTTAAAATTTTCCTGCCCGTTAAAAAATAATTTTACTTCCCTTCCGCCAGAACCGGTAGATTGTGTCGTTACCATAATAAATACATTTGCTAAAAAGCGATCTGGTACAAAATCAACATAATTGATCTCTGTTTTTATGTAGTTCATATCGCACCATCCACTACAGTCAACAAAAATTTTTATTTCATCTTTATTATTTATTTTGTTTTGTGCAGGCAGCAGAGCAGGAATTGCAAAAAGGGTAACAAAAAGAAAAGGAAAAAACTTTCTCATGTAGGCTAGATTATGGTTAGGAGCTTAAAAATATTTCTTTAGGTTGAAGGGGCATAGTGTTATTAATACTTTGATAAATGTTTAACAATTGCTGCACAGCAATTTTTCCGGTGTTTCCAATATCTTTTGAATAGTCATTCACATACAGGTCAATATGTTTGCGCATGATCTCTTCACTCATTTCCTGGGCATGTTGTTTTACATAGGCCGTTAATACGCTGTAATGATTTTTGTAAGCGTATTCAATACTTGTTTTTATCAATTGCTCAACCAATACCTGGATTTCAGCATGAATGGAACGCTTTACTACTATGCCTCCCAGGGGGATAGGGTTAGCCGTTTCTTTTTCCCAATGATCCCCCAGGTCCATGATCTTGTGTAATCCTTTAGCTGCGTATGTGAACCTGTTCTCATGAATGATCACACCAGGCCCTTTGCCTTGCAACACAAAATCTTCGATATCATTGTAACGAATAAAAATTTTATTTTTCGCAAGCGGGTATGCAAGGGAAAAAAGTAAATGCGCTGTTGTATGCTCACCTGGAATTGCTATTACACTGTCTTCAATATTCCTTCTTCCTGGTTCCTTATCCGATATTAACAAAGGCCCAACACCCTTGCCTAATGCACTTCCGCTATTCAGTACTATATAGGTATCAAGCACCAATGGTAACACGCCGTAACTGATTTTGGTAATATCCAGTTTGGCTTGCAGGGCCCATTCATTCAGTGTTTCAACATCTTCCAGCTTTACCTCAAATGATAATCCCTGTGTATCAATTTTATTGTTTACCAGGGCATCAAATATAAAGGTATCATTGGGGCAGGGGGAGAAGCCTAATGTAAGTTTCATTAATTATTGTTACTCGTTAATTCGTTAATCGGTTAATTAGTTTTGCAAGAGCAGCATTCAAATTTTCGACAGCCTCTTTCATCAACCATTTTGTTTTATCTCTTTCTCCAATATAATTTGATATAGATCTTAGCTGCAAAAAAGGAATATTTTCCTGCAGGCAAACATAATGTAATGCTGCTCCTTCCATTGATTCAATGCCTGCATCAAATGCTTTCATGTATTGTTGTTGCTGCAGCTTACTGTCACTTACCTTATTTACTGTTATTGCTTTTACTGTTTCCCATTCGCTGTTCAATAAATAGGGGTGCCGGTTAAGCAGCCAGCCGTCTTCAGAAGGCAGTTCACCTTTATTGGAAAATTCAGTTTTAAATATGGGGCTATACACTTCTTTATCTTCAAAGCCAATATCTGCAAAACAATCCTGTTTTACCAATACGGTTTGCCCTAATGTAATTTTGTTACTGAAGCCACCTGCAATACCTGCCTGTATAATAATATCATACGCTACCTGCTGAATTCTTTTTTGCAGGTGATACATGGTAGCTGGAACGCCAACGCCTGCTATCAATACATCTGCAGTAGTATTGGCTGTTATATAAGGTTGAATTTCCTGCTCTGTAGCAGCAATGATCAGAATTTGCATAGTACAAATTTCGTGTTTAGCCTTCATATTTCAGGATTTAGCAGCTACCTTTGCGAAAATTTTTGGAGTATAATGGTTTACATCACCAGGATAGAACATTTTAATGCCGCTCATAAACTATTTAATCCTGCATGGAGCAGGGAAAAAAATGAGGAGGTTTTTGGTAAATGTGCCAATGAGAACTGGCATGGGCATAATTTTGAACTTTTCGTTACACTCAAAGGTGAGCCAAACCCCGACACAGGCTTTGTGTATGATGTAAAAAAACTGAGTGTCATTGTAAAGGAACATGTAATTGATAAGCTCGACCATAAGAACCTGAACGTGGACGTTGATTTTATGAGCGGTAAACTCTGCTCTATTGAAAACCTGGTGATCGGTATCTGGAATGAATTGACCCCACATCTTCCTGCTGAGGTTCAACTGCATTGCCTTAAATTGTATGAAACGCCCCGTATCTATGTTGAATATTATGGTGGTGCAGCAGCCGGATAATTCGGGTTTAGCAAACAATGCCTAACTTTAGTAATAATAATTTTACCTTTCAATGATTGGTGCGTTTGAGCAGCAGACTTCTGTTTTAGTCATCAATAAAACTGTTCTGATCATTCCGGATAATTTTTAGAACAAATATTAATGTTTATATGTTATAACACGTATCATGAGCAATAAAGTATCTGTTTACCGTAAAGAACATTTTAATGCAGCTCACCGGCTCAACAATCCCGATTGGGATACGGCAACCAATGAGCGTGTATTTGGTAAATGCAATAACCCACATTTTCACGGCCATAATTATGAACTGGTTGTTAAGGTAACCGGCGTTCCTGATCCTGCCACGGGTTATGTAGTGGATATGAAAGTGCTTAGCGATATTGTGCAGGAAAATGTGATCGAGCGTTTTGATCATAAAAATTTGAATGAAGATACTGTTGAGTTTAAAGAATTGAACCCAAGTGCCGAAAACATAGCAATTGTTATCTATAATATTTTGAGAGAAAAGTTAGCATTGAAATTTGATCTGCAGGTAAGATTGTATGAAACCGAAAGGAATTTTGTTGATTACCCGGCATAAAAAAATCAAAAATTAAAAATAAAAATTAAGAAATGGCATATAAAAGAATTGAAGAGTACGATGAGCAAACAACAGCAGGACTCATTGAAAATTACAAAAGCACCTTGAACTTATTGGGAGAAGATGCAACAAGGGAAGGCCTGGAAAAAACTCCCGAACGTGTTGCTAAAGCTATGCAGTTCCTTACCCAGGGATATAATATTGATGCAAATGCTATTTTGAACTCAGCAAAATTTCATGAAGACGTGAGTGAAATGATCATTGTTAAAGATATTGAGCTGTACAGTATGTGTGAGCATCATATGCTGCCATTTTACGGAAAGGCGCACGTGGCTTATATTCCCAATGGATATATTACCGGGTTGAGTAAAATTGCACGTGTGGTTGACGTGTTTAGCCGGCGGCTGCAGGTGCAGGAAAGATTGACACACCAGATATTAAATTGTATAAAAGAAACCTTAAACCCCCTTGGTGTTGCCGTGGTTATTGAAGCGTCGCATTTATGTATGATGATGAGGGGCGTTTCAAAACAAAACTCTGTAACAACTACTTCAGCTTTTTGGGGACAGTTTGAAAAAAATGAGACAAGGAGTGAGTTTGTAAAACTGATCAGCGCTAAACTTCATTGATAATATAATTTTCAAATTATTAAATCCCTTTCTAAAGAGGGATTTTTTTGTTTTATTTGTAATCTAAAAAACAAAGCAACATGGCACATGCATACATATTTCCCGGCCAGGGTTCGCAATTCAGCGGCATGGGAAAGAACTTATATGAATCCAATCCCGTTTCAAAAAAAATGTTTGAGCAGGCAAATGAAATATTAGGCTTTAGGATCTCTGATATTATGTTCAACGGCTCGGATGAAGACCTGAAACAAACCAATGTAACCCAACCGGCAGTCTTTTTGCATTCAGTTATTGCTTTTAAAACATTAGCCGATGCAAAACCTGTTATGGTTGCAGGGCATTCGCTGGGAGAGTTTTCTGCATTGGTTGCAAATAATACGCTAAGTTTTGAAAATGCTTTGATGTTGGTTTCAATAAGAGCGAAAGCAATGCAGAAAGCATGTGAAATGAATCCTTCTACTATGGCAGCAGTGTTGGCTTTATCAGATGATAAGGTAGAAGAGATCTGCGCCGCAGTTATGAGTGAGACCGGTGAAGTGGTGGTACCTGCAAATTATAATTGCCCGGGACAACTTGTGATCAGTGGCTCTGTTGCAGGAATTGAAATTGCCTGCGAACGCATGAAAGCTGCGGGTGCAAAACGTGCATTGGTTTTGCCTGTTGGCGGTGCTTTTCATTCTCCATTAATGTTACCTGCCAAAGATGAATTGGCTGCCGCTATTGAAGCTACGGATTTCAATGAACCGTCATGCCCGGTTTACCAGAACGTGGTTGCCAAAGCAATTTCAGATCCGGCTGCCATTAAACGAAATTTGATCGATCAGCTAACAGGTGCAGTACGCTGGACACAAAGCGTGGAAGCTATGATCGCAGACGGGGCAACAAATTTTACAGAATGTGGCCCGGGTAAGGTTTTGCAGGGCCTGGTGATGAAGATCAATAAAGAGGTGATAACCGATGGCGTGAACTGATCTTAATGAATAATAATGGAAGTTCCATTACGCTGAACAAGGTTTCCCTTGTAATCAACTGCTTCGGCCATCCATACATACGTGCCTGTATTTTGTGGTTTTCCTTTTATGGTTCCATCCCAACCTTTGTTGGGATCGTTTGTTGAGAACAGTAATTCTCCATATCTATTGTATATCCGGAAAAAATGAAATGATCTCATGCCGATGGCAATTACTTTTAAAATATCATTCCGGGCATCTCCATTCGGCGTGAATGCATTGGGTACATACAGCTCAGGCCCCTGGTACACTTTAATATTTATGGTATCAACTGCAGCGCAGCCAACTGCAGTGCTGGCATACATATAGTAAGTCATATCGCGGTCTAAGATCGCAACAGGATTTCTACTGAATGGATTGTTTAAGCCATAAGGAGGCGACCAGTTGAAAATACTAAAACCCGAATTGTTTACATCAGCAGCAAATAATTGCAGCGGCTGCCGGATAGCGATAGTTGTATCATTCCCTACATGGACGATGGCGGGAGCAGTTACAATTATTGTAATGCTATCATTCTTTAATGAATTACAGCCTTTGGCATCAACTACCGCCAATGAATAGATAATGGAAGAAACGGGTTGTAGAACAATAGGATTGAATATTGCAGGATTGCTTAAGCCCGTTGCAGGTGTCCATGTATATGTTGTACCACCGCTGCCCTGCAGTTGATGATCTGTTTTAAAACAAACTGTAGCATCTGCTCCCGCATTGGCCGGTGGGGCCGGGTCTACAAAAATAGTGATGGTATCCTTTTGCGAACAAATGCCTGTTGATGCGGTTATAAAATATGTGGTAGAAATTATGGGGCTGGCCACAGGGTTGATAATGGTACTGTTACTTAATGATGCAACTGGTGTCCATGTAAAGGAAGTTCCGTTTGAAGCCGGGTTGAGTTGGTAAGTTTTTCCTTCACAAATAGTAGCATCTGCCCCCGCAGCAAGTGTTACTGTATTATTCAAAGGGATAAAAATAGCCTGGGTGGTGATACACCCATTGATATCTCTTACATAAATTATTGTATTGCCTGATATCAGATTAAAAACATTACTCACCTGAAAATTGATACCATCAATGGAATATTCATAAGGGCTGTTGCCTCCCGAAGCGCTAATGCTGACTGCACCATCAGCAGTACCCGAACAACCAGCTGCTGTTATTGCCGCGTTGCTGATCACCAGGTCGGGAAAAAGTTGTGCAACAACTAACAGCATACTATCTATGCAGCCCGAGGCGTCTTTTATTTTTATGCTGTAGGAGCCAGCCGGTAAATTTAAAAAATTGCTGTCCGGTTGATATGTATTGTTGTTGATAGAAAATAAAACTGGATCTATCCACCCCGGGCCGCTGGATACACGTATCTCCCCGGTAGCATCATTTTTACAATTCACTCCCTTGATAGATGTTAAATACAGCTTTCTCCATTTCAACATGATGGAATCTCTTGCATTACAAGCTCCTTCGGTTGCCGTACAGTAATAAGTAGTGGTACCAGTAATTGGTGTAGCTACAGGGTTGGGTATTATAGTACTGCTCAACGTGGAATTTGCATCCCAAAGATAAATACTATATCCTCCCCAAGCAGTCAATTGTACAGCAGTTCCTTTACATATAAATGAAGTGTCGGGAGGGTTGATGCCCAGTGTATCATAATCCCTTATTTGTATGTTAGTACTGTCAGATGGTGAACCTGCACATCCTGCCAATGCATAAATGATCAGTGTTTCAATGCCTTCAGGTGTGCCGTCAACAATGGGTAACACATTTACTGTAACCACAGTATCATTGGCAGGAATGGTGACTGATGAAGGCAGTAACTGAACATCGCCACCATTAACAACGTTGCCTGCGTATGAAAGATTTACAATCAGTGGTGTTGGAGAAGGACTTGGTCTTTTAATTTGAAAAGAGCCAGTAGAGCAGCCTTCAACCAGGTAACTGTTACCATCTCTGTCCGTTTGTGTAAAATTATTCAATATAACTGCGTTGGAAGAAAGGCTCCCGGCTTCAAGAAGAACCCCCGAGTCATAAATATTATCTCCAACATCGGCTATAACCAGTTTAAGTGTATATGCTTCGCATGGTATTACTTTTGCAGTTGCGGTAAATACTGTTGTATGACCGTTGTGTGTAAATTCCAAGTTAGGCTGGTTGGATAAATAGAATTGGGGATATATACCGCAGCCAATTATGTCGTTAATATTGTCAATGGTAACGGGGTCAGTTGTACCGGGAATGAGTGCAATATTTGTTAAGCCGGGTACGCCAACTTTTTGTATAAAAAAAGCAAATGCGTCATTTACACCTGAACATGGAAATTCTGGGTATTCTTCCGAACTGAAAACATAGCGGAATTTTATAGTATCTCCTAATGGTACAAAATCAAACTTAAGTACTGTTGCATCGTGTGTTGATAAACCAACAAGTGCTTCCAGGTCAATATCGCCAGGAAGCGCCAGGTCTGTATTTGCAAAAGCCCCGCTGCCGCTTAAATTAATATAAGCAGGTGTTATTCCATCCCCGTCCATGCCAATAGAATCAACAAGGGTAGGATCTGTTTTTGCCCTGCCATTAGTTAAGACAATCCCACTGTCTAAATTAATATTGGTTCCGCCAAGGTTGTTGAAAATGCCTGTTGCTAAAGGGGAACCGGTTAAAGAAATATTAGTTACTGTAACGCCTTGACCCAGCAGTTTTTGCACCAAAGCAATTGCTGAAGATTCAGGAGTGATACGTAACTGGGCACTTGCAGCAGCGTATGTAATCATGCCTGCAAAAAACAACAACAATATTTTAATATTCTTTTTCACTTTTTTAAAAATAGAAAGCATTATACGTTATAAGCATCAAAAAAGCCTCACTGTATGGAGAGGCCTTTTTTTAGGTTAAAGATTTTCCAATGCACTATTCATACTCCGCACAGCATCTGCACTTTTATTAAAGGCAGCCTGTTCTTCTTCGTTCAGTTTATAATCAATAATTTTCTCAATTCCATTTTTACCGATAACTACCGGTACACCAATGCAGATATCACTCTGTCCATACTCTCCTTCCAAATACACACAGCATGGAAATAGTTTTTTCTCATCCCTTACAATAGCTTCTACTAATGCAGCACCGGCAGCACCTGGCGCATACCAGGCAGATGTACCCAGCAAACCGGTAAGGGTTGCACCGCCAACCATAGTATCGGTAACTACTTTTTTCAAAGTATCGGCATCTAAATAATTAGAAACCGGGGTGCCCTGGTAAGTTGCTAATCTTGCTAAAGGGATCATGGTTGTATCTCCGTGTCCGCCAACAACAACGGCCTGCAGGTCGGTTGCTGTTACACCCATAGCAGTTGACAAATAATATTTAAATCGGCTGCTGTCTAAAATGCCACCCATACCTATGATCCTGTTCTTTGGTAATCCACTCGATTTTAATGCCAGGTAGGTCATCGTATCCATAGGGTTACTGATAACAATGATGATGGCATTGGGCGAATGTTTCAAAATATTTTCAGTCACTGATTTTACAATGCTTGCATTAATACCGATAAGTTCTTCCCTTGTCATACCGGGTTTACGTGGAATACCCGAGGTGATCACTGCAACATCAGTTCCAGCCGTTTTGGAATAATCATTGGTACAGCCGGTAATCTGTGTATCAAAACCCAGCAGGGTAGCGGTTTGCATTATGTCTATTGCTTTGCCTTCTGCAACACCTTCTTTAATATCCAATAAAACCAGTTCATTACAAAGTTCTTTACGGGCAATATTGTCAGCACAGGTAGCTCCTACGGCCCCGGCTCCAACTACAGTTACTTTCATTTATATATTTTTATGTGGAAAAATTTTTGCCATACAAAGGTAATACTCGGTCAGGAAAGTGGCAATTTTTCAATATCTTAACAGGGAACTTGCAATACTGGTTAAGTTTTAACTGTTTAGTGGGAAGCTAGTAAATATCTTTTTTTTATTTTGCTTCATAATCTCTAATATCCATGTTTAAGATACTTCCCTTACTGTTCCTGATATGCTTATGTTGTACAGGCTTTAGCCAGCATCAATCTCCAGCGTTTACAGCAGTCTTTGATGCAAAGAAAAATGCTGTGCAGGTTAAATGGATGCATGGACTTCCCAATATTAAAACATATACACTTCAACAAAGCAATAATAATAAAATATGGAAGGATATTGATATTCAGTCTGCAGCTGCCAACAGGACTTTTTATTATGAGGATAAAAAAGTAACAGCAGGAGAGAATTATTACCGTTTAAAATATATTGCTGTTGATGGCAAAACGGATTTTAGTAACAACATCATAGTCATAATACCCGCTACTCAAAGCGGTTGGATCATGTACCCGGTTCCTGTAAAGGATTTTCTTACACTTGAATACCGGGGTGTAGAATCGATCAAAGGCGTGATCAATGTTTTTATTCAGCAAAGCTCGGGTCGTATTATCTTCCGGCTGCGGAATTCTTCTTTAAATAAAACGATCAAGATACCTGTACATAACATGGGCAAAGGGGTGTATGATGTAAGGATAATTGTAGGAGGTAACCTGGTATGGAATCAACGTTTCATAAAGTGATCGCTTATCCAATAAACAATTATAGAAATTTCGCAATTTCCCGAATGGGCACTGTTCCATCGAATGCTTTAATAAAATGGCCTTTCTTATCATATAAAAAAATGGCGGGTAAGGAGTGTATCTTATAAAAAGTTCCAAAAAAATATGTAGGGTCCCTGCCCATAATTATATTGGGATGATCTGCGATCCTGTATTCATCGTAAAATTTTTTTAAAATATGATGTTCCAGCGGTGATGCCATGATGATCTGCGCTTTCTTAAACAGCTTGATGTTTTCAATAAGTGCTTTTGTTTCCTGCTGGCAGTGCTCACAATCCGGACTGAAAATAAATATTAGCGTTGCTTTCTTTTTACCAAGGTCATACTTTGTAAATGACGTACTGTCACTAACTTTTGTTATGCTGAATGCAGGAACAAAAGGAAATCTCAGATAAATAGCTGTACTGTCCTGCTGCGAAACAGCAATATTGCCAACTGCTATACAGCATATTAAAATGATCAATTTTTTCATACTCTAAAATTTTAAATAAAACCTAATTGCTTTTGTAGAATATTAATTGTGCTTATAAAATGGGCCGTTTAATACTGAATTTCGGATTTAGCCTTACTATTCCTACTTTTGCAGCCACTTAAAATTATGATATTATGGCAACAACAGCAGATGTACGTTCAGGATTAATCATTAAAGTTGATGGCAGCCTGTACACCGTTATAGAATTTGGGCAAAATAAAACTGCCCGTGCGGCCGCTAAAGTTTGGGCAAAGCTAAAAGGGGTTGATAACAACCGCTCTATTGAAATTACCTGGAACAGTGGTGAAACAATATACCCGGTTAGGGTTGAAAAGAAGCCTTACCAATATTTATATAAAGATGATACCGGTTACAGTTTTATGGATACCGAAACATTTGAGCAAATTACAGTTGCAGAAGCAATGATTGATGCGCCCAGGTTTTTAAAGGATGGGCAGGAAGTATCTGTATTGATCAATGGAGAAACTGACCTGCCAATGGGAGTGGAATTACCAGATAAGATTGTGCTGCTGGTTACTTACAGCGAGCCAGGTATGAAAGGGGATACTGCAACCCGT